>DAISXL010000088.1:0-9639 GCA_036825855.1 Yoonia sp. | reverse complement strand
AAAGACGAGACTTTGCCGCGACGAGGTAAGATACATGCCCTATGAATGGACCCCAGACCACCCCGACACGCAAACCGGCTGGCAGCTGAGCCTCTGGCCTTATCGGTCCCTTCTGCGCAAGGATTTCGTGCTGTTCATGGGGGCGACAGCGGCGCTGATCGCGCTGCCGCTGATCTCGCTTCTGGGGTCGGTGGTCGTCTGGGCGCTGCTGCCGTTTTTCGGACTGATGTTCTGGGGGCTGTGGACGGCGATCAACATCAGCTACAAGCGCGGCGAGGTGCTGGAAGAGCTGGTGGTCGATGACACATCCGCGCATCTGGTCCGCTACAACCCCAAAGGCGACCGGCAGGAATGGCATGCCAACCGCTATTGGGTGACCGTGCATCTGCACCCCAAGGGCGGACCGGTGGAAAACTACATCACCCTGCGCGGCGGCGACCGCGAGGTGGAGATCGGGGCGTTCCTGGATGTGTCCGAACGGCTGGCGCTTTACGGCGATCTCAAACGCGCCTTGCGTGGGGACGCGGCACCCTAGCGGGTGCGAAAACCTTTATGCCTCCGGCGGGGATATTTGGGCTCGGAAGATGATGAAGGGGGGTCAGCCCAGACGGGATTTGACCAGAGGCCCCGCCTTGGCGAAATCCATCTGGCCGGTGTAGCGCGCCTTGAGTTCGGCCATGACCTTGCCCATGTCGCGGATGTTCTGCGCGCCCACGGCGGCGATGGCGGCATCGACAGCGGCCTCGGCTTCGATTTCGGACAGCTGGCGGGGCAGGAATTCCTCGATCACCTTGATTTCGGCCAGTTCCTTTTCCGCGAGTTCGAGCCTGCCGCCTTCTTCATAGGCGCGCGCGCTTTCCTGGCGTTGCTTGACCATCCGGCCCATGATCGCCAGCACATCGGCATCCGACAGGCCTGCGGCCTCGTCGGCGGTACCGCGCATGGCGATGTCGCGGTCCTTGATCGCGGCGTTGATCAGGCGCAGCGTGGACAGCCTGTCGGCTTCCTTCGCTCTCATCGCATCGGTCAATGCGGTGGTGATCCGGTCGCGCAACTGCATGAAAAGTCCTGTTCCTGTCCCGACAAAGAACCTGCACCTTACCGCCTTGGCCCTTGTCTGACAAGCGGACCTGACGCCACGGTATCCCTTGTTTGCAAGGCGGCACTCCGGCCTTGACCCTGTGGCCGCACCCCCGTAAACCCGCACCAATTTGACCACAGGAGATCGGCTCATGACGCAGAAACCAACGGCCTGCCTTGCACTGGCGGATGGCACGATCTTTTACGGGATGGGTTTTGGCGCGACAGGCGAAACCGTGGCAGAGCTGTGTTTCAACACCGCGATGACGGGCTATCAGGAAATCATGACCGATCCGTCCTATGCCGGGCAGATCATCACCTTTACCTTTCCCCATATCGGCAACACCGGCGTGAACATGGATGACGACGAAACCGCCGATCCGGTCGCGGCGGGCATGGTCGTCAAATGGGACCCGACCGATGCGTCGAACTGGCGCGCCACCGGAGAGCTGAAAAGCTGGCTGGCCGCGCGCAACCGGATCGGGATGGGCGGCGTCGATACCCGCCGTCTGACCCGCGCGATCCGCCAGCAGGGCGCGCCACATGTCGCCCTTGCCCATAACCCTGACGGCGTGTTCGATCTGGAGAAACTGGTCGCCAAGGCCCGTGCCTTTGCCGGACTTGTCGGGCTCGATCTGGCCAAGGACGTGACCTGCGCCCAGTCCTACCAGTGGAACGAGATGCGGTGGGCCTGGCCCGAAGGCCACCAGCCGCAGACGCAGGCCCGCCACAGGGTCGTCGCCGTGGATTACGGCGCCAAGCGCAATATCCTGCGCTGTCTGGCCTCGGCTGGCTGTGACGTCACCGTCCTGCCCGCCACCGCCACGGCCGAGGACGTGCTGGCGCTGAACCCCGATGGCGTGTTCTTGTCCAACGGTCCGGGCGATCCGGCAGCCACCGGTGTCTATGCTGTGCCAATGATCAAGGGCGTGCTGGAAACCGATATTCCGGTCTTTGGCATCTGTCTGGGCCATCAGATGCTGGCGCTGGCCTTGGGCGCGCGCACGGTCAAGATGAACCACGGCCATCACGGGGCCAACCACCCCGTCAAGGACCGCGAAACTGGCAAGGTCGAGATCACCTCGATGAACCACGGCTTTACCGTGGACAGCCAGACCCTGCCCGCGGGCGTGATCGAGACGCATATCTCGCTGTTTGACGGGTCCAATTGCGGCATCCGCGTCGATGGCCGCCCCGTGTTCAGCGTGCAATACCACCCCGAGGCCAGCCCCGGCCCGCAGGACAGCTATTACCTGTTCGAACGCTTTGCCGACGCGATGGACGCCCGCGCCGCGCGCTAAGGCCGGTTAACACCATCTTAACCATGCGGCGCGATACTTGACCCGTTCACGGGGCGCAGGTGCCGCATGCTTGATTTCATCACCGATACCGCCTTTGTCGGCCTGCCCCCGCAGGACGCCACGCTGCTGCGGTCGCTGCTGGCCAAGCGGGTGCTGGACCAGTCGCAGGCAGACCGTGCCGCAGCCATCGCCCTGCGCATGGATGCGCCGCTGACCGATGTGCTGCTGCGCGACTTCAGCCTGCCGGATGACCTCGTCGCGCGCCATCTGGCAAAAGCCCATGCCGTGCAGGTGATCGACCCTGTCCGTCGCCCGCCCGATGCAGCCCTTGTGGCGCTTTGGGGCGCGCGCGACTGTCTGCGCCTTGGCCTACTGCCGTGGCGGACCACGCAGGGCACGGTCACTGTGCTGACCTCCTGCCCTGCCCGCTTTGCGCTGGCGCGGGCCGATCTGGACCAGCGCTTCGGCGCGGTCCGCATGGGCATCACGACCGAGGCGAAACTGACCGAGGCTATCGCGACCCTGCACGGTCCCACCTTTGCGATCGATGCGGAAACCTGCGTGCCAGTGGACGAAAGTTGCCGGAACTGGAACGCAGGGCGCGCTGCACTGGGCGCAGTCGCGCTGCTGGCTGTGGCCGTGGCATGGGCGGCGGCCCATCCGTCCAGCCTGATCGTCGCGCTGTCGCTTTGGGCGATTGCCGTGCTGGCTGTCACGACGCTGCTGAAAGTGGCTGCCGCGATCAGCGGGCTGCGCGGCGCGCCCCGCCAGCTGCGCCCCATGGCCGACGCCGACCTGCCCGTCATCACCATGCTGGTGCCGCTTTATCGCGAAACAGCCATTGCCGCGCATCTGCTGGTGCGGCTTGCGGCGCTGCGCTATCCGCGCGCTTTGCTCGACATCTGTCTTGTGCTGGAAGAGGATGACGCCACCACCCGTGCCACGCTGGCGCGCACCACCCTGCCCGGCTGGATCAGGGCCATCGTGGTGCCGCCCGGGGAGGTCAAGACCAAGCCGCGCGCGATGAACTATGCCCTACCCTTTGCGCGCGGCAGCATCATCGGCGTCTGGGATGCCGAGGATGCCCCCGCCCCCGACCAGTTGCATGTCGTGGCCCGCCATTTCGCCGAAAGCCCCCCGCAGGTCGCCTGCCTGCAAGGGGTGCTGGACTACTACAACACCGGCACCAACTGGCTGACGCGCTGTTTCACCATCGAATATGCGGCGTGGTTCCGTGTTGTGCTGCCGGGGTTCGCGCGGCTGGGCCTCGTGGTGCCTTTGGGTGGCACGACGCTGTTTTTCCGCCGCGCCGTGTTGGAGGATTTGGGCGCATGGGACGCGCATAACGTCACCGAGGATGCCGATCTGGGCCTGCGGCTGGCGCGGCGCGGCTATACCACCGCGCTGATCCCCACGGTGACGATGGAAGAAGCGAATGGCCGCGCCTGGCCTTGGGTCAAGCAACGCGCGCGCTGGCTGAAAGGCTATGCGATCACCTATGGCGTCCATATGCGCAACCCTGCCCGCCTGCTGCGCGATCTGGGGCTGTGGCAGTTCATCGGCGTGCAGGTGCTGTTTCTGGGCACGCTCAGCCTGTTTGCCCTGATGCCTTTGTTCTGGTCGCTGTGGCTGATCCCGCTGGGCGTTGCGCATCCGCTGCACGGCTGGCTGTCACAGCCGGCCTTCTTGGCCATGTCGGGCGGCTTTTTCGCAGCCGAGGCGCTGGCGCTGCTAGTCAATCTCATCGGCCTGCACAAGGCGGGCAAGCTGCGGTTCTGGGGCTGGGCGCTGACGCTGCCGGTCTATTTTCCGCTGGGCACGCTTGCGGCCTATCGCGGGTTGGCGGAACTGGCGATCAGGCCATTCTATTGGGACAAGACCGCGCATGGCGTTGTGCTGACAGGATTGCAGCCGCCCGCTATTCCGCCGCCTCGACCTTTGCCGCATCCAGTTTCAACCGCGTGACAAAAGCGGCAGAGATATGGTCGCGCAGCGCCTTATAGGCCGCGTCGCCATCCCCTGCGGCAATCGCCGTGACGATATCGGCATGTTCCTGCAAGGTCTGCGCGCCGCGCCCTTCGGCAGCCAGCGACGTGGTCGCAAGCAG
Source organism: Yoonia sp. (assembly GCA_036825855.1). Classification (GTDB taxonomy): domain Bacteria; phylum Pseudomonadota; class Alphaproteobacteria; order Rhodobacterales; family Rhodobacteraceae; genus Yoonia. The sequence goes on along the minus strand of DAISXL010000088.1, from coordinate 5,151 downwards.
CGCCATCGAGCGATGCACAAGGTCCAGTTGCTGCACCAGAAAACGGTTGTGCGACGCCAGATGAATCTGTTTGTGAAACCGCCGGTTCGCGCGGCTGAGGGCGGCGGGATCGTTGATCAGTTTCTTGTCGGCCTCCAGCATATCCTGCAGGACCTTCACCTCTTCCGGCGCGGCATGGCGGGCGGCCAGACGCGCGGCCAGCCCTTCGAGTTCGCCACGCACGACATAAAGCTCCGACAATTGCGAATGATCGAGCGAGGCCACAATCAAGGACCGCCCGTCGCGGGTCAGAAGCGACTGGGTTTCCAGCCGCTGCAACGCCTCGCGGATCGGGGTACGCGACACGCCGAACCGTTCGGCCAGCTCGCTTTCGACCAGCCTGTCACCCGGTTTATAGAGGTGGCTGTCGATCGCCTCCAGTATCAGGGCATAGGCGTCTTTCTGGGATTGGCGAGGGTCTTGCATCGGTAAACCTGTCGTTGATCCCAAGACCTTACGCCGCATGTCCCGTCGCAGACAAGCAAAAGCGGTTGCACCCACCTTTGCCCCATATTACCCAAGGCGCATGGTCACGCAGCATTTCGCACATGTCGAGACATGGGTCTTCGACCTCGACAACACGCTTTACCACCCCTCGGCGGGGCTGTTCGCGCAGATGGATGTGCGTTTTGCGGCCTATGTGATGCGGATCACGGGGCTCGATCAGGTGCGCGCGCTGCGGCTGGCGCATGACTACTGGCTGCATCACGGGTCCACCCTGGCGGGGCTGATGGCCGAACATCACATCGACCCTGACGAGTTTCTGGCCGATGTGCATGACATCGACATCGCCCATCTGACGCCTGATCCGCTGCTGGGGGCGGCCATCGCGGGCCTGCAAGGGCGCAAGGTCGTCTATACCAACGGGTCGGAAAACCACGCCAAACGCGTCTTGGCCGCGCGCGGCCTGACGCGGCATTTCGATGCGGTTTACGGCGTCGAACACGCCAATTACCGCCCCAAACCCACGGCCGAGGCCTTTGCCGCGATCTTTACCCGCGACGGGATCACCCCCACCAAAGCCGCGATGTTCGAGGATGAGGCGCGCAATCTGGCCGTGCCGCATGATGTGGGAATGCGGACGGTGCATGTGCATGAAACGCCCGAAAGCGCGGTGCATATCCACCATGGCGCGCCGGATCTTGCGGCTTTCTTGTCGCAGCTTGCGCGCTGATCCTTCTCAAGCCCTGCATGGCGGACTATGTCCTGCACATGGAACGCAAAAACGCTGATATTCTGATCGCAGGCGGCGGTGTCGCGGGGCTTGTCGCCGCTGCCGCATTCGGCACGGCCGGTTTTTCGGTCGTGATCGTCGACCCCGCCCCGCCTGTCACCGATGCCGAGACCGAGGGTGCCGACCTGCGCACCACCGCTTTCCTGCAACCCGCACAAGCGTATCTGGAAACGGCGGGTGTCTGGCCGCGTCTGGCGGATCACGCGACGCCGTTGCAGATCATGCGCATCGTCGATGCCGCAGCCGACCCCCATGTCGTGCGCGATTTCGACGCGCGTGATATCTCCGACCAGCCCTTTGGCTGGAACCTGCCCAACTGGCTCCTGCGGCGCGAGATTGTCGCCCGCCTAAACGATCTGCCCAATGTCGATTTCCGCCCCGGCACGGGATTTGCAGGCATGGTGCCGCGCCTGACCGCGGCCTTGGTCAACCTGACCGATGGCACACAAGTCGCGGCCAAGCTGGTGATCGGGGCCGACGGGCGCAATTCCGCCGTGCGCCGCGCCTTGGGGATCAGTGCCACCACCACGCGCTACGGGCAAAAGGCCGTGACCTTTGCCGTCACGCATGACGCGCCGCACGATAATGTCTCGACCGAGATTCACCGCGCGGGCGGGCCATTCACACTGGTCCCGCTGCCCGATCACAATGGCAGGCCCTGTTCCGCCGTGGTCTGGATGGATCACGGCGCGGAATGTCTGCGGCGTGCGGCGCTGGATACTGAGGCCTTCGAGGCCGAGGCCAACGACCGCTCCGCCCTGCATTACGGCCCGCTCAAGCTTGCCTCAAAACGCATGGTCTGGCCGATCATCTCTCAGGTGGCGGACCAGATCACAGGCCCGCGCACAGCGCTGGTGGCCGAGGCCGCGCATGTCATGCCGCCCATCGGCGCACAGGGGCTGAACATGTCGCTGCGTGATCTGGCCTGCCTCTTGGATCTTGCCACAGCCGACCCGGCAAACCTTGGCAGCCCTGCGATGCTTGACAGCTACGCCCGCCAGCGCGACCCCGACATCAAGCTGCGGGTTGCAGGGATCGACGCGCTGAACAAGACCTCGATGTTAGGCAACAGCATGGCGCAGGACCTGCGCGCGCGCGGGATCGCGGCGCTTTACGGGATCACCCCCGTCCGGCGCACGCTGATGCAATTGGGGCTGGGCGCGCGTTAAAGCACGCGGTCCAGCACTGGCACCAGCCGCGAAAGCGTGGCTTGCACATCGTACAGTTTGTCCAACCCGAACAGCCCCAGCCGGAAGGTACGGAAATCCGCAGGCTCGTCGCATTGTAGCGGGACACCGGCGGCGATCTGCATGCCTTCGGCCATGAATTTCGACCCGTTCTGGATTGCGGGATCATCGGTATAGCTGACGACGACACCGGGCGCGCCAAAGCCTTCCGCCGCAACCGACCGCACGCCCTTGTCCGCCAGAACGCGGCGCACGGCGTTGCCCAGTTCCCATTGCGCGGCCTTCAGCCTGTCGAACCCATACTGCTTCGTCTCCAGCATCGTATCACGGAACGCGCGCAGCCCGTCTGTCGGCATGGTCGCATGATAGGCATGGCCGCCGTTTTCATAGGCTTGCATGATGCCGTGCCATTTCTTGAGATCGACGGCAAAGGAATTGGACGTGGTCCCCGCCATCCGGTCCGCCGCGCGCTGCGACAGCATTACAAGGCCCGCTGACGGGGTGGACGACCACCCCTTTTGCGGGGCCGAGATCAGCACATCGACGCCTGTCGCCTTCATATCGACCCAGACACAGCCCGAGGCGATGCAGTCGAGCACCATGATCGCCCCCACCTCATGCGCGGCCCCGGCCAGCGCTGTCAGGTAATCATCGGGCAGGATGATGCCCGCCGATGTTTCCACATGCGGCGCAAAGACGACATCAGGGCGCACCGCACGGATTGCGGCAACCACATCTTCTATCGGCGCCGGCGCAAAAGGCGCGCGGCTGTCATTGCCGGCCTGCCGTGCCTTCATCACCGTGGTCTGGGCGGTGAACTGGCCCGCATCGAAGATCTGGGACCAGCGATAGGAAAACCAGCCGTTGCGCACGACAAAGGCATGTGCCCCGCTGCCGAACTGGCGCGCCACGGCTTCCATGCCATAGGTCCCGCCGCCCGGCACGATGGCGACGTGATCGGCGACATAAACCTCTTTCAGCATGGCCGAAATATCGGTCATCACGCCCTGGAACGCCTTGGACATATGGTTCAGGGACCTGTCGGTGAACACGACCGAAAACTCCATCAACCCGTCAGGGTCCACACCACGCGCTGCACCGTCCATCATCGTCCTCCTCAGCTGTTGCTCCACTGCTAAGGCGCGGCTGGTCTGAAATCAAAGTCTATCTGGGCATACATCAGCCCTTTCGCCCGCCCCGCGTTTCCGATCGGCGTCAAAGCGGCCCCGGACGGCGCTCTTCGGACAACAGCACATTGGCCTCGACATTGCCGACACCGGGCAGTGTCATCAGGCGGCGGCGCAGCACGCGTTCGAAATCCGCCAGATCGCGGGCGACAACGCGCAGGCGGTAATCATAAAGCCCCAGCACATGATCCACCGTCTGCACCTCGGGGATCGCCCCCACGGCGCGTTCGAAATCCTCCAGACTGACGCGGCCTTTGGTGGCGAGCTTCACCCCCAGAAAAACCGTCACGCCAAACCCCGCCTTGGCGGCATCGAGCTGCAACTGCCGCCCCGCGATCACGCCAGCCTCCTGCAACCGCTTGATCCGGCGCCATGTGGCAGGCTGGCTCAACCCCAGCTTGGCCGCCAGCTGCGTGGTCGACTGGTCGGCATTCGCCACCAGTGCACGCAGAATTTCACGGTCCAGATCATCAAGGCTCATAGCGGCAGGCTTTCGTCACCCTTGACGGTGGCGACCGTCATCAAGGCCTCGATATCCGCGATATGCGGCAGCTCAAGGATCTGCTCGCGATAGATCCGCTGGTAGTCCGCCAGATCGCGCGCGATCAGCGACAGGCGCACGTCGACACGACCCAGAAAGGTCTGGATCTCGATCACCTCGGGCACCTGCCGTGCCGCTGCCAGAAACTCGTCGAACGCCCGCGATTGCGTCTTGTCGAGCGTGATGCGCAGACTGACCGCCACCGCATAGCCCAAGGCGCGCCAGTCGATCAGGGCCCGGCTGCCCGTGATCACCCCCGTCTCGCGCAGGGCGTCCAACCGCCGCGTGACCCGCGCAGGCGTGCTGCCCGCCGCCTCGGCAAGGTCCGGCACCCCACGGCCCGGATCGGCCTGCAACAGGCGTAATAAACGGCGATCAAAGTCATCCAACATAAAATCTGCTATATTTGACAAAATCACGCATAACAAACTTCTTTTTTCCAAAAATACTCAAAGAGCCACGCTCACATCTCGGCGCAACAGCGCTATAAACACCCCAGCTTCAACAAAGGACGATAAAGATGCGCGTTTATTACGACCGTGATTGCGATGTGAACCTGATCAAGGACAAGAAAGTCGCCATTCTGGGCTACGGCTCCCAAGGGCACGCCCATGCGCTGAACCTGCGCGACTCGGGCGCCAAGAACCTCGTCGTCGCCCTGCGCGAAGGCTCGCCATCGGCGAAAAAGGCCGAAGGCGAAGGCCTCAAAGTCATGGGCATCGCCGAGGCTGCAGCATGGTGTGATGTCATCATGTTCACCATGCCCGATGAATTGCAGGCCGAAACCTACCGCAAATACGTTCATGACAACCTGAAAGAAGGCTCTGCCATCGCTTTCGCCCACGGCCTGAACGTGCATTTCGGCCTGATCGAGCCCAAGCCCGGCGTTGACGTCATCATGATGGCCCCCAAAGGCCCCGGCCACACCGTGCGCGGCGAATACACCAAAGGCGGCGGCGTGCC
>DAISXL010000087.1:0-9699 GCA_036825855.1 Yoonia sp. | reverse complement strand
GCGCAGGACAGCGCTGCATTCACGGACGCAGTCGCCTGATACAAGTCACGGTAAAGCTCAAAGCGCTGGTCGGCGAGGGTCGCCGCGGCCTCATCGGGGGCAAAGACCCTGTCCACCTGCACCAGCGCGCGTGTCGCTGTGACCAGATCGGGCAAGATGCCTGCGGCCACGCCCCCCATCACCATTGCACCCATCGCACCGGCCTGCGGCGTGGCCACCCGCGCCAGCGACCGGCCCATCGTATTCGCCCTGATCTGGCACCAGTGGTCCGATCCGGCACCGCCGCCACCGTGGCGCAACAGATCGACCGCGCGGTCGCCGCTGCGCGCCACGGCCTCGAACGCCAGCCGCGCCGAAAAGGCGACCCCTTCCATGACGCAAGCGGCCAAGTCAGCGGGGCCGGTCGCGCTTGACAAGCCCACAAAGGACCCGCGCGATGCAGGGTCCCACAAAGGTGCGCGCTCGCCTTCCAGATGCGGCAGAAACAAGGGGCTGGACGCTGTCAGACGCACCCCCGCTGCCAGCTCTCCTAGAGCAGCCGGCGTCTTGTCCAACAGCCGCCCCAACCAGTCGAGGCTTGCACCCCCCGCCTGTGTCGGACCAGCATGCAGGGTGATGCCGCGCCAGCCGGGAAAGGTGATAACCCCCGGCGTGGGCGCATGCCGCGCCGAGATCAGGCCGAGGATCTCGCTTGTGCCGGAAAGATACATCGCCTCGCCATCCTCGGCGACACCAAGCCCGAACATCGCCGCCCAAGCATCCATCGTGCCGGTCGCCACAGGCAGCCCGGCAAAGGGTCCTGACCGGACGACGCCCGCGATCTGCAACGGATCGCGCAAGGCCGGCAAAAGTTCTGCCGCGCGCGGCACCAGCGCCAGAATGGCCGGTGCATAGCACAGGTCCGCCCCCGCCAGCCCGACTGCCGACAAAGGGTCCGACCCGACGTGACCTGTCAACTGCGCGATCACCCAGTCCTTGGGCAGCAGCAGATGGCGGCTTTGCGCCCAAAGATCGGGTCTTTGCGCTGCCATCCATACCATGCGCGACAGGGCATGACTGGCGTCGATGGGAATGGGTGCACCAAGGGCGGCGGTCTTGGCCTCGACCGACAGGCACGCGTCCAGCTGTGCGGCCTCTGCGCTGGCGCGGGTATCCTGCCAGGTGATCGCAGGCGCAAGCGGCGTCAGGGATGCATCACAAAAGCAATGCGTATTGACCTGCGAGGTGATGCCGATCGCGCTGACCTGTCCGGCGCGCGGATGGGCGGCGCATCTGGCCAAGGCGGCCTGCACGTGGTCCAGCCAGGCCGCAGGATCCTGTTCGGCATGTCCCGGTGCCTTGCGGACGGTCCGATGGTCTCCGGAATAGGAGACCAACAGCTCGCCATCGGGGGCAATCATCACCGCCTTGACCGCCGTGGTGCCGATGTCGATCCCGATCAGGACAGGTGGCTGTGCCATTGTGCTGCGATCCCCTTGTGGCCTTTGCGATATGCCTAGACCTTCGTGCGACCTGCTGGCAATACTTGCCCCGCGGCAACGCGGGAATGCAACAAGGGGACAAGGCGATGGAATGGAGAATTCAACTGGCCGCAATCATGGTCAGCGCAAGCACGGCAGGCAGTCTGGCCGCACAAGAGGTGGCGGTGATCACGCCCTATCTCGCACAGCCGGGAACGCAGTTTTACGTCGACGGTTTCAGCGCGCGTGCCGCTGAACTGGGCTGGCAGGTCAACGTGATCGATACCGCAGGCGATGTCGCCGCCGTGATCAGCCGGATCGAGGATGTGGTGATCCAGGGTGTCGATGCCATCGTCATCAATGTCGATCCCGCGCAGGTAGGCGCGGGCCTGCAGGCCGCCGCCGATGCCGGTATTCCCGTCGTTGGCATGGATGCAGGCAGCGACCCGCTGGTTGCGGCCAATATCACCTCGAACGGCTATGCGATGGCCGCCGAAACCGCTGTTTATGTCGCCAATCGGATCGGCGGGGCAGGCAATGTCGTGATGTTCACCTTTGATCCCTTTCCGCCCGTGCAGGTGCGCGGCGTGATCGCGGATGCGGTGTTCGGCAACTTCCCCGATATCACCGTGATCGACCGGATCACCCCCGATGTCAGCGACGGCGGCATTTCCGACAGTCGCGCCATGATGGAGGCGGTCCTGGCCGCCAACCCCGACCCCGGCAGCATTGCAGCAGTCTGGGCAGCATGGGACCAGCCCGCGCTGGGTGCCCTGCAGGCGATCGAGGCCGCGGGCCGCAGCGATGAAGGCATCGTCATCACCGGCATCGACGCCAATCCGCAAGCGCGCGACGCCATCGCGCAGGGTGGCAATTTCGAGGCCTCTGTCGCGCAGGATTTCGTGGGGATCGGCACGGCCACCGCCGATACCGTCGCACGCCTGCTGGCCGGTGAAACGCTGGTGCAAAGCGTGATCTACGTGCCAACCTTGCTGATTACTTCCGCCAATGCGGCGGCAGAGTGACCCAGCCTGACCGCGCGGGGGCAGCCCCGCGCGACCATCTGCTGACACTGGATGCGATCAGCCGCAGCTTTGGTCCGGTGCAGGCCCTGCAGGATGTCAGCCTGAGCTTTCGCACAGGTGAAATCCACGCCCTGATGGGTGAAAACGGGGCTGGAAAATCGACGCTGATCCGCCTGCTGGCCGGATTGGACAGGCCGGATGCCGGCCAGATCACGCTGGATGGCGCGCCGCTGCCATTGGGCCAGGCGCAGGCGATGCGCAAGGCAGGGTTGCGGTTCATCCATCAGGAACTGCATCCTGTGCCCGGCCTGTCGGTGGCGGAAAACATGATGCTTGACCATGCCTATCCGCGCCGTTTGGGGCTGGTGGACTGGCAGAGGCTGTACCAGATCGCCCGCGATGCACTGGCGCGGCTGAGGCTGTCGCGGCTTGATCCGCGCGCGCCGATGTCCAGCCTGGGCGCGGGCGACCAGATGCTGGTGCGGATCGCGGCCAGCCTGATCGGGGACGGCGCGTGGCTTTACGTGATGGACGAACCCACCGCCGCCTTGACCACAGCGGAATCCGAACACCTGTTCGGGGTCATCGCGGAGCTGGTGCAGCAGGGGGCGGCGGTGCTTTATGTCTCGCACCGCATGGGCGAGGTGATGCGCCTGGCCGACACGATCACCGTGCTGCGCGATGGCCGACATGTCTCGACCGTTCCCAAGTCCGAAACCGACCAGACCCGCGTGATCGCGGATATGACGGGACGTACACTGGACGGGCTGTTCGCCAGCCGCAGCGCGCCACTGGGCGATGCGGTGATCCTGCGTGCACGCGCGCTGTCCACACCATCCGTAAAAAGCGCGACATTCGACCTGCGCAAGGGTGAAATTCTGGGCCTCGCCGGTCTGTCGGGGTCAGGGCGCGGCGCGGTGCTGCGGGCGGTCTTGGGGGACAGCCCACGCGACGGGGACGTGACGCTTGATGGCGCGCCGCTTGGGCGCACCCCTGCGGCGACTTGGGCGCAAGGTATCGCCTATGTCCCGCGCGAACGCCGCGCCGAAGGATTGGTGCTGCGCCGTACGATCAGTGAAAACGTCGCCCTGCCGCATCTGTCCGCACTCGCACGCGGCGGTCTGTTTCTCAACGCGCCACGCCAACGCGCGCTGGCCCGCGATCTGGGTGAACGGGTCCGGCTCAGGGCGGCCTCCATCACTCAAAGCTGTGATGCGCTGTCTGGAGGCAACCAGCAAAAGGTGCTGTTCGCCCGCGCGCTGGCCGGGTCCCCACGCGTTCTGCTGCTGGATGAACCGACACGCGGCGTCGATATCGGGGCGCGTTTCGATCTGTACCGCCTGATCCGCGGATTAAGCGATGAGGGGGTGGCGATCATCCTTGCCTCGTCAGACTTGCCGGAACTTCTGGGCCTGTCCGACCGGATCGGCATCATGCGCGACGGTGTCCTTGCCGATATCATCCCCGCCGCGGGGCTGGACGAAGCCCGATTGCTGGCACGGTTCTACCATCAACAAGAGGTAACGGAATGACAGGCGCTTTTCGCCGGTTCGGCGGGCTGATCGGGATGCTGGCCATCGTAATATTCTTCGCGGTGACCTTGCCCGATACATTTCTGACTGCGCGCAACCTTCTGAACATCAGCCAGCAGATCAGCATGCTGGCTGTGGTGGCGGCCACCATGACCGTGGTGATGGTCATGGGCGATTTCGATCTGTCGGTGGGCGCAATGGCGTCACTTGCGGGGATCGTGGCGGCGGTGCTGTTCGTGCAAGGCTGGTCAGTGCCAGCGGCGGTGGGCGCCGCGCTGCTGGTCGGACTTGTGGGCGGTTGCTTGAACGGCGTGCTGGTCAGCGTGATCGGCATTCTGCCATTTGTGGCGACTTTGGCAACGCTGACGGTGTTCAGCGGTTTTGCCTTCATCCTCAGCGACGGGCGCACGATATTCGGCCGAGATATTCCGGCCAGTTTCGGTGATTTTGCCCGCGCTGGCCCGCAGATCGCAGAGCTGGACGGGCGTGCGCTGGTGCTGCCCAACCTGACCATCGTGGCGCTCTTGGTCGTGCTGGTGGTCTGGGTCGTGCTGGAACAGACCACCTATGGCCGGAGGCTATACGCGATCGGCGGCAACAAGGAAGCTGCCCGCCTTGCCGGTCTGCCTGTCGTGTTGCTGCGGTTTTCCGCCTTTGCCTTTACAGGTGTCGGCGCGGCACTGGCGGGGCTGATGATCGCCAGCCGTGTCGCATCCGCCAACCCGACGCAAGGCGACGGTCTGATGCTGACCGCGATTGCCGCGGTATTTCTGGGCATGACCCTGACCCGCGACGGCCAGCCGCGGGTGCTGGCGACATTGGCGGGGGTGGCGGTGCTGGGCGTGCTGGACAACGGCCTGACGCAGCTGCGTGTGGACAGCTATGTGCGGCAGGTCATGGTCGGTGCGATCATCCTTGCGTCTGTCGGCCTGAGCGCGCTGAGCAAACGGAGCCGCTAGCCCAAGATGACTGTCAGCCCCATCTCGCACGGCTTTCAACTACGGCCCTACCAAAAGTCGGATCGCGACTGGGTCCTTGCCGCGCATGTCGCGCATTACCGCGCTGTGGAAAGGTTCGACCCGACGTTCGATCTTGCCGTCGCGCAGGCGCTTGCCGACATCGACGGTCGGATCGGAATCGACCGGACCTTTGGCCTTGTCTTGCTGGATCAGGACGGCGCGCCCCGTGGCACCGGATTCGCCTGCGACACAGGTGCGTCCGCCAAGCTGCGGCTTTTTTTGGTGGACCGTCCCCTGCAAGGGCAAGGTCTGGGCCATGACATGTTGTCTGCGCTGTTGGACAGGGGTGGACAGGCTGGCTTTCGGCGGATCGAGGTTGCGACATTCGATGCACATTGCGCCGCCTGCCGACTTTATCTGCGGTGCGGTTTTGCCGAAGAGGCGCGCGCGCCTTGCCTGGCCTTTGGACGGCAGATGGTCCGGATCGACTTTGCGCTCACGATTGCCTGACGCCACTATCCGCCAATCGGTCGGACCCCGCCACAAGATCGCTGCGACACGATGTCCGACGAAATCACGAAAAATCTTTGTGCGCAACCGGCATAACGTAGGATAGATAGCACGCCCCTGATGGCAGTCTGGGGACGTATCGCGGCAAAGCAGACGGGCAGAAGATTTCATGCGTCATTTGAGGAACAGGACAAGCTATGTGATCGCCGGCGTCGCGTTGATCGCGATGCTGCTGGCCGCAGCGATCTATGCACGGGCATCGCAACTGCCACGAAATGTCGTGATCGTTGCCGATACGGACAGGCCTGTGGTCGATCTGATGATCGTTCTGCCCTATCCATCCGGCCAAGGTCCGCTTGCCCATTACACCGAACACCTTGCGTGGCTGAATGCGGTCGGCGGCGCTGCCCGTGCTGCGGACCGCCACTCGAACGCATGGACGAATGCACATGCGGTTGGCTATTGGCTGTCAGGGGATCCTGCCGATCTGCCGGACCTGGTGCAAACATTGGCGCGGGTTTTCGACCCTTTGGACCTGCCAGTGTCCTTTGCCATGGAAGAGCGGGAGATCATTCTGCGCGAATACGATTTCCGCATGGCGGGCAATCCAGATGCGCAAGCCGAGGTGTCGATGGATGCGTTTTTGTATGAAGGCAACGGCCTTGCCGCGTCCCTGATCGGCACGCCGGGCCAGATCATGGCGCTGGATTATGACGCAGCGCGCGCCTTTCATGCTGCCACCCACCGGCCGGAACTGGCCACGCTGATCATCACGGGCGATGTCAGTGCGCCCATGGTGCGCCGCGCCTTGCGCGATGCGGGCTGGACAGAAACGGATCCGGGCCGCGCGCCTGCGCCCGCGCGGTTCATCTTGGGCGAGACTGTCGAAACCAGCCTGCGGTTTCCCGTTGCCACGGCGACGCCCCGCCTGATCTGGCGGCGGGTGATCGCGCTGCCGGAACCCGTTCAATTTGATCTGCTCGAGGCACGGACAGCCCTGGTCGAGGAAATCCTGAATACCAGTCTGCCCGGTGGCCTTGGCGGACCGCTTCAGTCGGAGGCGATGATCGCCCGTTCTTTCGACGTGCAGATCTGGCCCCTCGATGAAAAGCACATCGAGATCGTCTTTCGCGCCGCACCGGACAAGGATGTTTCGCTGCTGGCGTTACAACAGGCGTTCGCATCGGCCTTATCGGATAGTGCCGCGGGCGTTCCCAGCGCGACATTCGACCGGGTGCTGGCCAGGTTCAGCGGCTTTTGGCCCGACTGGTCCGACGATGCGCAAACAGCCGACTGGATGGCAAGCTATGTGCGGGACCGCGCCGTCGCGCTCCGTGCGCCTCTGCCGGTCAGCGACCTTGCCCGGCTGGACCGCCGCCTGTCACTCCAATCCACCAATACCTTATTGCGACAACTGGCTGGACCGGGGCGCAGCGCTGTCGCCCTGATCGGCCCCGAGGGCTCTTTTGAATGAACCGTTATCTTGCGACCGCCTGTGCCATTCTTTTTCTTGCAAGCTGCGACGACGCTGCACCGACAGCCACCCGCCAGACAAGCGACGGCGGCCTTGCCTATACGCTGATCAGCCTGCCCGGAAGCGACGATATCTCGATCCAGATCGCGTGGGGCAGCGACTGGGGATACCGCGCCGAAACCAACAAGGCTGCGCCTTACGTCGGGGCCGATCTGATCCTTGCGGGGGGCGCTGCGGGATTTGCCGCAGGCGAAGCGGCCGAACAGTTTGCTGATCTCGGATCTGAAGGGATCATCTATGTCTCGCTGGCGGATCATGTCATCGGCGAACTGACCTTCTATTCGACGCATCTGGATGAAACCGTCGCAATAGCCAACGCACATCTGCATGCACCAACGCTGGATCAGGACTGGTTCGAGCGGATCAGCTTTGGACTGGCGCAGGACATGGCCGAGGCGAGCGCGCAACCCGCCCATGCCAGCTATGATGCGGTCCGCTGGGCCGTTCTGGGCGACCAGCCGCTGCGCAACGCGCTGTCGCTTGATGACCCCGATACATTCGCGACGTTGACGCGCGACGATGTCGTCGCCTGGCACAAAGAGACATTTACCCGCACCCCCGAAGCGGTCGTGATCGCGGGTGATATCAGCCCAGAGACGGCGGGTGCCGCGCTTGACGCGCTTCTGGCAGGCTTGCCCGTGGCGGATCGCGTGCTTTCCCGCGACGCTGTGGCCGATTTCACCCCCCGCCGAATTCTGCTGCACCTGCCAGCAACCGAAGTGACGGCGCTGTCGTTCATCGCGCCGCTGCCGCCGACCCGTCACGGCAAGGAGTTCGAGGACATGATCCTTGGTCATGCCTTAGGCGGCGACGACCAAAGCGTTCTGTTCTCCGCCTTGCGCACGGACCTGCGCGCAACTTACGGGTTCCCCGCTGGCATCGCGAATTACACCCGCGACCAGCGGTTCTTGTTCATGACCGGGGAGGTCGAGACAAGCAAGCTTGCCGAGGCGGAAACGGTCGTGCGCGCCGCTTATGCTGCATTCCTGACGGACGGCGCCCAGAGATCGCTGGAGGACTACAAAAGTATCTTTTCCACGAATCTAGCGGACTTGCCGGATCGGGTCGCCAGACAGGCAAGGTCGGAACTGCAAAGCCTGCTGGATGGCTATCCGCCGGGGCGATCGCTGGGGCTGCTTGATGAACTGGAGGCGGTGACCCAGGACAGTATCGCGGCGCGCCTGACGACAGCCTTTCCCGCGCCCGAAGCATTGGTTGTCATGGCCGTGTCACCCGACGCGGCGGCTCTGCCCGACGCCTGCGTCATCGCCCTGCCGCAAGAGGCGGCCGCCTGCCGGTGATGGGCGGGCCGGTTGCGGGTCGCGGGACCACGTAACAGGAAGCCCGGCACATACCGGGCTTCCCTTTGTCATTTCAGCGGTTGTTCAGCACCGCCGGATCGGTGATCAGGATTTTCTCCGGCAGGTTCACAACCGTCGTCAATGGCAGTTGAGGGTATTTCACGCTCTGACCCCGACCGAGATTGATATTGGTCGGTGATGGTTGCGGGAATTCTCCCGAAGGGATAACGCCGAATTCCAGGTTGAGGGCGGCGGCATTCGGTGGCAACTGCGTACCGACGATTCCGGTAGAGATCGACACAGACCTGTTTTCCGTCGTGATCACGGGGGCCAGCCTTAGCACGGCCCGTGAATTCTCGACACCTGATGCGACGTCGCCTGCCTGCAACTTGCCACCGCCATCATCCATGGCGACAGTAACGTCGATCTTGGTCCCCACTGAGCTGCCTTGGGCCCTGAAGACGGCCTGTGGCGACTTGACCTCGAGCGTCTTGGAGTTGGTCGAGACGTTGTATCTGACCTCGATATCCCCCAGTTTCCGCCCGGACTGACCGTTGTTGTTGGCATAAACAGGGATCGTGACGGTAACCCCTTCCGTCGCCACGGGAAACTTGTAGCGCGTCTGTTCCGCGCCATAGGCCCGCGTGGTCTTTACCTGGTCACCATTGCCAGTCTCGAGTTTGGTGGTCGGTTTATCCGTCAGGAACAGTCGCCAGAGGGCGAGGTTTTCAGGAAGATCCATAGGCTTGTTGTCCGAATCCCGCAGATCGGAAATCCACACAGAGCCACCGATCGACTGCCCTTGCGTTTGCGTATTGCTCACGATACCCGAGCCAACCTTCCCCTCCGGCGAGATGAAGGCCACGCGCTGCCCTTCTTTTTCACGCAGCGCTGCAAGGTTCGCCGGATCAAGGCCGTTATAATACAAGGCCGCCGGCAGTTCGGTGACATTGCCGTTGATATCCTCTTGCCGCTTGGTCAGCAGGATTGTCGGCGTCTGTGTGTTTGGGTTGCCGTCAGGTGACCCAGTGTCGCGGCCCTGCAATCCGAAAAACGAGTCGAAACTTGGGTTGAGACCCAGAAAGTCGGTGCGGTTATATGGTGTTGTCGGAAAACCGACCAAGATACCCGCGACTTCCGCGACGACCTTTTGGGAATCGGCCTCTTGTGTCACCCCGGCGAGCGTTGCTTTCGCCTCGCGATACTGCTGCACGGCATTCTGGATGATAGGCGGCAGATTGGTCTGGGTCAGCAATTGGTCAAGCGTCTTGCCGACCGCCGCTTCGGCGACCTGCAGCCTTTGCTCGATCTGCTCAATCTCGTTTTGCGCGGTCGCGATGTCGGTTTTCGTCCCGTTGACAGCATTTTGCGCACTATT
>DAISXL010000086.1:0-9766 GCA_036825855.1 Yoonia sp. | reverse complement strand
GCACATGGCAGGGGCAGTTCATCGGTTTCAGGGCATTGACCGCTTTTTCGCGGGCATGTTCCTCGTCGACTTCGACGATGAACATGTTTTCCTGATATTTGTCCCAGTGGCCGGATTTTTCCCACAGCTTGCGGTCGACGACCTGCGGTGTGTTCACCTCGACATAGCCGCCCGCGCGCTGGCGGCGGCGCATGTAGTCCTGCAAGGTCGTATAGATCGTCCAGCCATTGGGGTGCCAGAACACCTGACCGGGGGCTTCTTCCTGCATGTGGAACAGGTTCATCTCGCGCCCCAGCTTGCGATGGTCGCGTTTGGCGGCTTCTTCCAGCCGGTGCAGATGGTCTTTCAGCGCTTCCTTGTTGGTGAAGGCGGTGCCGTAGATGCGTTGCAGCATCGGGCGGGTGCTGTCGCCGCGCCAATAGGCCCCGGCGATGCTCATCAGCTTGAAGGCATCGGCAGGCACTTGGCCGGTGTTCTGCAAATGCGGCCCACGGCAGAGGTCCTGCCAGTCGCCGTGCCAGTACATGCGCAAAGGTTCATTGCCGGGGATGGCCTCGATCAGTTCGACCTTATAGGGCTCGCCACGGTCGGTATAATACTGCACGGCGCGGGCGCGGTCCCAGATCTCGGTGCGGACATCATCGCGTTTGTTGATGATTTCCTTCATCTTTTTCTCGATCAGGCCAAGATCTTCGGGCGTGAACGGCTCCTTGCGGTCGAAATCGTAATACCAGCCGTCCTTGATCACGGGGCCGATGGTGACCTGCGTGTCCGGCCAGATCTCCTGCACGGCGCGGGCCATGATATGGGCAAGGTCGTGGCGGACGAGTTCAAGCGCGGGGGCTTCGTCCTTCATCGTGTTGATGGCGATCTGTGCGTCCGCTTCAATCGGCCATTGCAGGTCCCAATGCGCGCCGTTCACGGTGGCGGAAATCGCCTTTTTGCGCAGCGAAGGGGAAATGTCGCTGGCCACATCGGCAGCGGTAATGCCTGCGGCATAGGAACGGCTGTTGCCATCGGGAAATGTCAGGGAAATCTGTGCCATCTGGCAAGCTCCTCGTCGGTTTGGCGCCCACGGAACGCCCGGTTGCGGGTTATGTCTGCGCGTGTGATGCCGCCGCGCCGCGGAATGGTCAAGCCGATTGAACCCGGCGCATGATTTGTAAGCACAGATATACGTTGACTGCGACGCCTTGCGGGGTAAAACCGACATCAGTTTCCGATACGAAACAAATGTACAGGGGTGGATCATGCCAAGCTACAACCGCACATTCGATCTGAGCATCGCCGATGTCGACCTGATCGAAGAGGCGCTGCGCGCGCGGGGCCGTGAATTGTCGCGGATGCGGCTGGCCCTGTCCGAGGAAAACCCCGCCCATATGGAATCGATCCGCGTGATCGAACAGGACCAGCGCACGGGTGAGGAATTGTTGGGCCGGTTGCACGACCAGAAAATCTTTTACCGTCCGCGCAAAGCGGTCTATGTCGGTGGTTGACCCTACTCTGACCTAGCCACCAAAAGCCTGACCTCCCGTCCGGCGGGAGCCAGCCATTGTCCTATGCCACCGCTGTTTTCAACGCGCTGACGCGCAAGACAGACCCTGACCCCGATCTGCCGGAGGCCGCGCAAAAGGCCGAACCTGGCAATTTTTTGCGCCATGTGCTGGCGCTGGGCGGCAGCAAGCTGGCCGACGGGCTGATCGACCCCAAACTGGTGCTCAGCTGGCTTTTGACGCATCTGGGCGCGGGCGCGTTCTGGGTCGGGCTGCTGGTGCCGGTGCGGGAATCAGGGGCGCTGTTGCCGCAACTGCTGGTCACACCAGTGATTGCGCGCGCGCGGCTGCGCAAATGGTTCTGGGCTGGCGGGTCCGCCGTCGAAGGCTGTGCCGCCATCGGGATCGGCCTTGTCGGGCTGACGCAAGACGGGGCTGTCGCAGGCGGGCTGATCATCGCCTTGCTGGCGATCCTGTCGGTGGCGCGGTCGGTCTGTTCGGCCAGCTACAAGGATGTGCTGGGCAAGACCGTCGGCAATGCGCGGCGTGGCACGGCCATGGGGTTGGCAAGCTCGGCCGGGGCGGTGGGGGTGATCCTGTTCGCGCTGGTCCTGATGACCGGCTGGGGTGACAGATACAGCATCGTCATCGCCGCGATCTTTCTGGCGGGGGGCTGCTGGGTCGTCGCATCGGCGGTTTTCACGCGGCTGGACGAACAGCCGTCCGAACCATCGCAGACCGATCTCAAACGCGCCTCGCTGGGGGTGCTGCGCGATGAGCCGCAATTGCGCCGCTTCATCCTGACCCGCGCGCTGTTGGTCGGGACCGCGCTGGCGCCGCCTTATCTGGTGCTGCTCGACAGTGCCAGCGGGCTGGGTGCGTTGGGCGCGCTGGTGCTGGCCTCGGCGCTGGCGTCGCTGGTGTCGTCCTATGTCTGGGGGCGGCTGTCGGACAGATCATCGCGGTGGGTGCTGATCCTGTCGGGCTGCGGCGGTGGCGCGGTGTTGCTGGCCACAGTGGCGCTGCATCTGGCCGGCGCGACAGAGGCCCCGATCGTGCTGCCGGTGCTGCTTTTTGCGCTGATGATCACCCATCACGGTGTGCGGCAAGGGCGCAACACGCACCTGGTCGATATGGCGGATGAAGGCGAGCGCGCGGCCTTTACCGCGCTGTCGAACACGCTGATCGGGCTGGTGCTGATCGGGGGTGGCGCGCTGTTTGCCGGGCTTGCATCTTTCAGCGTGCCGCTGGTGCTTGGCCTTTTTGGCGCGATGTGTTTTGGTGCCGCGACTTTGGCTGCCGGACTGGATCAGGTGCAAAATGACTGACACGTTCATCACCCCGCAAGGGCGCAAGATCGCCTATCACCTGACCGACGGAACAGGGCCTGCGGTCGTGTTCCTTGGCGGGTTCAAATCTGACATGGGCGGCACAAAGGCCGTTTTTCTGGAAGACTGGGCGCGCCAGCAGGGCAGGGCGTTTTTGCGGTTCGACTATTCCGGTCACGGCGAAAGCGGCGGGGAATTCACCGAGGGTGCCATCGGCGACTGGTTGCAGGATGCGCAGGCCGCCATCGGGTTGATTGCAGGGCCTTTGGTGCTGGTCGGCTCCAGCATGGGCGGCTGGATTTCGCTGTTGATCGCGCGGGCGATGCCGGACCGCGTCGCGGGGTTGGTGACAATCGCCGCCGCCCCCGATTTCACCGAGGACAGCATGTGGGCGGGCGCAAGTGACGCCCAACGCGCGGCGCTGATGTCGGACGGACAGATCGCGCTGCCATCGGACTATGGCGACCCTTACATCATCACCCGCCGCCTGATCGAGGACGGGCGCGACCATCTGGTCCTGCGTGCGCCGCTGCCGCTGCCATGCCCCGTGCGCTTCCTGCAAGGGACAGCGGACAAGGATGTGGACATGGCCGTGGCGCTGCGCCTGCTGGATCACGCGCAGGGGCCTGACATGCGGCTGACGCTGGTGGACGGGGCCGACCACCGCTTTTCCGACGATACCTGCCTAGCCTTGATCGCGGACAGTATCACGGATGTGATCGCACGCCTCTGACGCCTTCGGCGGTCCGGCGCCGATGGCCCTTGTGATGGGCGGGCTTGCAGGCCAAAAGGGCCGGAGCCGGAAATACCAGGGATCAAATCAATGTCGCGAGAGCCGATCGTCCTTGTGCCCCCCATGCTGTGCGATGTGGGGGTGTTCGGGCCGCAGATCCTCGACCTTGGCAACGATTACGCGGTGATGTTCGCCCCCACGACGCAGGGCGAGCGGATGGAGGAAATCGCCTCGCAGATCCTGACATGGGCGCCTGCGAAATTCGCGCTGGCGGGCATGGGGATGGGCGGCATGGTCGCGCTGGAAATCCTGCGCCGCGCGCCCGACCGTGTGACCCGCATCGCGCTGATCGCGACCAGCGCGCAGGCCGAAACGCCTGAAACAGCCGCCGCGCGCGAACCCCATATCATCGCGGCCAAAGGCGGCGGGCGCTGGCACGAGGTCCTTCAGCACGAGATCAATTCGACATGGATGGCCCCCGCGACCGACCGCGTCGCCCTGATCCGGCATCTGCGCCAGATGGGCGAGGCGCTGGGCCCTGCCGCCTATGTCAGCCAGTCGCGCGCGATGCAGCGGCGCAAGGACCAACAATCGACGCTGAGCCAGATCAAACAGCCCGCCTTTGTGATCTGCGGGCGGCATGACGGGCAATATCCGCTGAAACGGCAGGAATTCATGGCCGAACTGATCCCCTATGCCACGCTGGAGGTGATCGAGGATGCAGGTTACATGCCGACGCTCGAAGCGCCCGATCAGGTGACGGCGGCCCTGCGGCGCTGGATGAAAGCGCCGCTGATGCTGCGGATGTAGATCAGGCCGCGGCGTTCTTGTTGGCGGGTTTGGCTGTATCGCCGGAATTGGCGTCGATGAAATCGAGCACCAACGGGCGGATATTCTGACGCCAGCTGCGACCCGCAAAAATCCCGTAATGACCGGCACCCGGTTCCAGATGCGCGAATTTCTTGCTGTCGGGCAGGCCTGTCAACAACGGAAGTGCCGCAAGACATTGGCCGGGGGCGGAGATATCGTCCTTTTCGCCTTCGACAATCTTGACCGCGACGGTCGTGATCTTGCCCAGATCGACCGATTTGCCGTTCACGGTAAAGCTGTTCAGCGCGATCTCGCGGTTCTTGAAGATCCGCTCGACCGTGGACAGATAGAATTCCGCAGTCATGTCCATGACGGCCAGATATTCATCATAGAACATGTTGTGCTTGTCATAATCCGACGCTTCGCCCTTGGCGGCTTTGATGATCTGGTCTCGGAAGGCGTTGGTGTGCGTTTCCAAGTTCATCGAGATGAAGGAGGCGAGCTGCAGCAGCCCCGGATAGACGGTGCGCCCGACGCCAGCATATTTGAAGCCCACGCGCTGGATCATCGTCTGTTCCAGCTGGCCCATGGTGACGGAGCGGCCGAAGTCTGTGACTTCGGTGTGGTTCGCCTCTGGGTCGACAGGGCCGCCGATCAGGGTCAGTGACCGTGGCTGCGCCTTGGGGTCTTCGGCGGCCAGATAGGCCGTCGCGGCCAGCGCAAGGGGAACGGGCTGGCAGACGGCGATCACATGGATGTCGGGGCCAAGCTCGCGCATGAACTCAACGAGATACATGGTATAATCTTCGACATCGAACTTGCCCGCGCTGACGGGAATGTCGCGGGCATTGTGCCAGTCGGTGATATAGACATCAGCCTCTGACAGCAGGCTAAGCACGGTCTTGCGCAACAGCGTTGCGTAATGTCCGGACATCGGCGCGACAAGAAGAATGCGGCGTTTGCTTGGCTTGCGTTTGGGCGTCGTAAAATGGATCAGATCGCCAAAAGGACGTTCCAGCACGCGTTCAACAACAAAGGTATGATCGCGGCCCTTTTCATCGGAAATCGGTGGCAGGTTCCAGTCGGGTTTGGCCACCATACGGGCAAAGGTGCGTTCGGTGACTTCACCCCAGGCGTTCAGCCAGTCCATGGCCGGATTTGCGGCCCAGGACATCATCGGATAAGATGCATAGGCGCGCGCACTGGCCCCCAGCCACTGATAGGTATTCCGCGTGCTTTCCATAAGGTCGTAGGTCATCATATACTTCATCGAAAGCTCCGATCGGTCAGGCACACATGCTGCACTTGCAGCATACGCATAGGCGAATGAACATGACAACAAACGATTTAGATTCCGCCAATGAAATGGGCGCTGGTGTTGCCAAACTGGAAGCAAATCTTGCACGCGTCGAAGAATTGACCCAGCGTTTGTTGAAAGTGATGGGGCAATCGCGCAAGGTTGCCCCCGCCTTGCAAGGGCCTAGTCAGGAATTATACGTCAAGGCCGCAAGTGCCTATATGACCGAGATGATGCAGAATCCCGCCAAGCTGATCGAGCATCAGCTGGAATTCTGGGGCAAGTCGGTCAAGCACTACGTCGAGGCCCAGCATCTGCTGGCCCAAGGCAAGCTGACGCCTCCCAGCGACGACACCCCGAAGGACCGCCGTTTCAGCCACGAACTGTGGGACACCAACCCCTATTTCAACTTTATCAAGCAGCAATACCTGATGAACGCTGCCGCCGTGCGCCAGGCGGTCGAGGATATCGACACGCTGGACGCGGACGAGAAAAAGCGCCTGCGCTATTTCAGCCAGCAGCTTGTCGACATGATCAGCCCCACCAATTTCCTGCCCACCAACCCAGAAGCGCTCGCGTTGGCCGCCGAGACCGAAGGCGAAAGCCTTGTCGCGGGGCTGGAGAACATGATCGCCGATCTGGAAGCCAATGACGGCGATCTGGTCGTGACGCTGGCCGATAAAAAGGCGTTCAAGCTGGGCGAGAATCTGGCGACCACGCCGGGGTCGGTCGTTTTCCGCAACCACCTGTTCGAGTTGATCCAATACGCGCCCAGCACCGATACGGTGCATGAAATTCCGCTGCTGATCTTTCCGCCATGGATCAACAAGTTCTACATTCTGGACCTGAAACCGCAGAACAGCCTGATCAAATGGGCTGTCGATCAGGGCTATACCGTGTTCGTGGTGTCCTGGGTGAACCCCGATGCGTCCTATGCCGAAACATCCATGTCGGATTATGTCGAGGACGGCTATCTGACCGCCATGGCCGAGGTGAAAAAGATCAGCGGCGTCAAAAAGATCAACGCCGTGGGCTATTGCATCGCAGGCACCACGCTGTCGCTGACACTGGCGCTGATGAAGCAGCGCAAGGATACCTCCGTCAACTCCGCGACCCTGTTCACCACGCTGACCGATTTTTCCGACAGGGGCGAGGTGGGCGTGTTCCTCGACGATGATTTCGTCGACGGGATCGAGGCGGAAGTGAACGAAGACGGCATCCTCGATTCCTTTTTCATGTCGCGGACCTTTTCCTATCTGCGCTCCAACGACCTGATCTATGGGCCCGCGATCAAAAGCTACATGATGGGCAAGGCGCCGCCTGCCTTTGACCTGCTTTATTGGAACGGTGACGGCACCAACCTGCCCGCGAAGATGTCGGTCGAATATCTGCGCGGCCTGTGTCAGGGCGACCGTTTCGCCACCGACGGGTTCGAGATCTGCGGCACCAAGGTCCATTTGAAAGACGTGACTGTCCCGCTCTGCGCCATCGCCTGCGAGACGGACCACATCGCCGCATGGAAAAGCAGCTATACCGGCGTGCAAAAGATGGGATCGAAGGACAAGACTTTCATCCTATCGGAATCCGGCCATATCGCTGGCATCGTCAATCCGCCCAGCAAGAACAAGTATGGCCATTACACCAACCCCGAACTGGGGCTGACGGTCGAGGACTGGCGCGACACCGCCGCGCGCCATGACGGGTCATGGTGGCCACGCTGGGATTCGTGGCTGGCGCCGAAATCCGGCAAATCGGTGCCCGCCCGCGCACCGGGCGATGCTGATCACCCGGTTCTGGCCCCGGCACCCGGTACTTACGTTTCCGCTAAGTAAGCCAGCGCAATACGCTTTTTCCGCTTTACAAAAAATTCATGCTGCAGCGCAGAAAAAATACTTGAAATGCTGCACTGCAGCATGCATATTGGTGTCAGACGAAAACAGCGGATGTTGATCCGCACACACAAAGGATTACTCCAATGGCTAAGACCCAAGATTTCACCGCCGTGTTCAAGGACATGATGGGCGCGTTTCCAGTCGACACAAAAGCAATGGAAGACACATTCAAGAACCAGACCGCTCTGGCCGAGAAAATGTCGTCCGTCGCCATCGACGCCGCACACAAGTCCACTGAACTGTCCGCCAAGTGGGCACAGGACACGCTGACCAAGCTGCAGTCCATGGCATCCGCCAAGGCAGAGCCTGCCGATTACGCTAAAGCGATGACCGATTTTGCATCGGCTTCCGCTGAATCCGCCGCCGAGCATATGGCCGCTTTCGCCGAGATCGCGAAAAAGGTCCAGACCCAGACGATGGAACTGGTTCTGGCCGCCGGCAAGGACATGTCCGAAGAAATGACCGCCGCTGCCAAGAAAGCGACGAACGAAGTCACCGCCGCCGCCAAAAAAGCGACAGCCGCGAAGTAAGCGAACTGCCCCGCCCTCCCTCGGGGTTTGTTCTGGAAACGGTCCGCATCGCGCGGGCCGTTTTTCATTCGAGGTAACGCTTTCCTTTTTTGCACATGCAGCCTAGGCTTCTCTGCAGTGCAACAACTCCGGGGGAGGGCGCGTCTTGGCTGACACCAACAAACCACTGCTTATCAAGCGCTACGCGAGCCGGCGGCTGTATAACACCGAAACCAGCGATTACGTCACACTCGAAGACATCGCGCTGTTCATCCGCGAAGGCCGCGAGGTGCAGATCGTCGATCTGAAATCCGGCGACGACCTGACGCGGCAATACCTTCTCCAGATCATCGCCGAACACGAAAGCCGCGGCGAAAGCGTGCTGCCTGTCGACGTGCTGACCGATCTGGTGCGCAGCTATACGACGCAGGCCGCATCCGTCGTGCCGCAATTCCTTGCCGCCAGTTTCGAGATGCTGCGCGAAGGCCAGTCCAAGGCGATGGAAAACATGACCAAGGCCAATCCGATGACCGCAATGCCCGGGTTCGAGGCGATGCGCGCCCAGCAGGCCGCGTTCTTCAAGGCGATGACAGGCGGGCTTGTGGGCGGCAGTTCCGGCCCCGCCAAGGACGGCGACGATCTGGACGACATCAAGACGCAGCTGGCAGCCTTGCAAGACAAGCTGTCGAAGATGGGTAAATAGGGGTCAGACGCCCAGCCGGTCGCGCAAGGCATACCATGTCATCGCCAGCGTCAGCAGGGGTGCCCGAAACGCGCGGCCGCCCGGAAAGCTGGGCACTTTCAGCCCTGCCAGCGTGTCGAAACGGCCCACTTGACCGGCCACGGCCTCGGCCATGACCTTGCCTGCGAGCCCTGACAAAGCGACGCCATGCCCCGAAAACCCCGCGCCTGACAGCACATTGGGTGCGACCCGCTGGATCGCGGGCAGGCGGGTCATGGTGATCCCCAATGTTCCACCCCAGACATAATCCACCTTCACGCCCTCAAGCTGCGGAAACAGGGTCGTCATCCGCTGGATCAGCGCCGTGCTGATGTCGCGCGGAAAGCCGATGGAATAGCTTTCGCGCCCGCCGAACAGAAAGCGGTTATCCTCGGACATGCGATAGTAATTCACCACGAACTTGCTGTCCGCGACGGCGATATCGCGCGCCAGCACGTCGCGCGCACGATCCCCCAAAGGTTCGGTCGCGCAGATGAAAGAATTGATCGGCATCACCTTGGCCGCCACAGCGCGGTTGATATTGGGCATATAGCCATTGCCCGCCATGATAACATGCCGCGCGCGGACGCGACCTTGGCCCGTCTGCACAACCGCCGGATCACCATTGATAATGCCCGTCACTTCAGAGCGGTCATAGATCCGCGCGCCCGCGCCCTCGGCCAGGCGCGCGAGCCCCAGGGCATAGCGCAAAGGGTGCAGATGGCCGGCACCCACGTCGAGCAAGCCACCTTGGTACAGCGGTGATTTCACCAGATCGCGCATCGCGTCGGGGCTCAGTTTTTCGATCTGGTCATAGCCATAGGTCTGCGCCAGATAATCGGCATCGGCGTCATAATCGCGGGCTTCAGAGGCCGAGTAATAGCCATGCGCCACACCGGGCTTGTACTGCGCCTCGGGGATGTGATCGGCACAGGTCTGGCGGACATCGGCCTTCGCCTCCTCGGCCAGGGCCCAGAGAGCGG
>DAISXL010000085.1:0-9793 GCA_036825855.1 Yoonia sp. | reverse complement strand
ACCCGAGTGCCGCCAGTTTCGCGCGCAGGGCGGCACGGCCCGAATGTTTGCCCAAAGGCAGGCTGGTGCCGGACAGGCCCACATCCTCTGGGCGCATGATCTCGAACGTCTCGGCGTTCTTGAGCATCCCGTCCTGATGGATGCCGCTTTCATGCGCAAAGGCGTTCTTGCCGACGATGGCCTTGTTGAACTGCACGGCAAAGCCGGACACGGTGGCAACCCGGCGCGAGATGTTCATGATCTTGCGCGTGTCGATGCCGGTTTCAAACGGCATGATGTCGCCCCGGATTTTCAGGGCCATCACGACCTCTTCCAAGGCCGTGTTGCCCGCGCGTTCGCCCAGACCGTTGATCGTGCATTCGATCTGGCGCGCGCCGCCGATGACAGCGGCCAGCGAATTGGCCGTCGCCATGCCAAGGTCATTGTGGCAATGCGTGGCGAAGATCACGTCATCCGCACCCGGAACGGTCTCGATCAGCCGCTTGATCAGGTCCGCGCTTTCCGCAGGGGCGGTATAGCCCACGGTGTCGGGGATGTTGATCGTCGTCGCTCCCGCCTTGATCGCGATTTCCACGACACGGCACAGGTAATCCCATTCGGTGCGCGTCGCATCCATCGGCGACCATTGCACGTTGTCGCACAGGTTGCGCGCATGGGTCACGGTGTCGTGGATGCGTTCGGCCATCTGGTCGCGGTCAAGGTTCGGGATCGCGCGGTGCAGCGGCGAGGTGCCGATGAACGTATGGATGCGCGGGGATGAGGCGTGTTTCACCGCGTCCCAGCAGCGGTCGATATCCTTGTAATTCGCGCGCGCCAGCCCGCAGATCGTGGCGCGTTTGCTGCGCTTGGCAATCTCGCTGACCGCATTGAAATCACCTTCGGAGGCGATGGGGAAACCGGCCTCGATGATATCGACGCCCATATCGTCGAGCAGTTCCGCGATTTCCAGCTTTTCGGCATGGGTCATCGTCGCACCGGGGCTTTGTTCGCCGTCGCGCAAGGTCGTGTCGAAGATCAACACTTTGTCTTTGGTCATGTCACTATTCCTTTGATCTTTGGCAGGTATCGGCGCTGTCCCATCCGAGCGGTCGCGCCGACAGGCACGCTCAGGCGCTGCTAAGAATTAGCAGGGCGGGGGCAGTGCCGGATGTCTGTGCCATCGTGATCATGGGATGGAATATACAAATCTGATCCGCGATGAAAAGCGATTTGTTCAGGTCAGGGCTGGTCGCGCGGGGGCCGCGTCCTATCCTGCTTGATATGGAAAATGCATTGATCATCGGCGCCTCGGGCGGGATAGGCGCGGCTGTCGCGCAGGAACTGGACGCGCGCGGGGTCGCGGTGACGCGGCTGTCGCGCCGCAAGGACGGGTTCGACGTGACCGATCCGGCCTCGGTCGATGCGCATCTGGGCGCGCTGGACGGGCCGTTCGATCTGATCTTCGTGGCAGTCGGTATTCTGGCGCCCGTGGGCAGCGGGCCGGAAAAGGCGCTGGCGGGGATTGACGCAGGGACAATGGCGCAGGTTCTGGCGGTGAATACGATCGGCCCCGCGCTGATCTTGCGGCATGTGCCGCGCTTGCTGGCGAAGGACGGTCCTGCTGTCGTCGCTAACCTGTCCGCGCGCGTCGGGTCCATCGGGGACAACCAGATCGGCGGCTGGCACAGCTACCGCGCGTCCAAGGCAGCATTGAACCAGATCATCCGCGGTGCCGCGATTGAATTGGGTCGGACGCATAAACAGGCCGCTTGCGTGGCGCTGCACCCCGGCACGGTCGAAACGCCCTTTACCGCCAGTTACGCAGGCCGGCACAAAACCATGCCTGCACCCGAAGCGGCGGCGCATCTGCTGGCGGTGATCGACGGGCTGACACCCGCGCAGACAGGCCGTTTTTACGATTACGCCGGCAACGAGGTGCAGTGGTGAGGCTGGTTCTTGTTCTAGGCGACCAGCTGTCGCCCAACCTGTCGGCTTTGCGCAAATGCGAAAAGGCCAGCGATGTCGTCGTCATGGCCGAGGTCGGGGACGAGGCGTCTTACGTCCCGCACCACCCCAAGAAGATCGCCTTTCTCTTCGCCGCGATGCGCAAATTCGCGGAGCATCTGCGCCGCGATGGCTGGCAGGTCGCCTATACGCGGCTGGATGATCCCGACAACACAGGATCAATCACGGGCGAGCTGATCCGCCGCGCCAGCGAATACAAGGCGGCGG
Organism: Yoonia sp.; assembly: GCA_036825855.1. GTDB lineage: Bacteria > Pseudomonadota > Alphaproteobacteria > Rhodobacterales > Rhodobacteraceae > Yoonia. The sequence continues at coordinate 7,582 of DAISXL010000085.1, read as the reverse complement.
GTGTCGTCTATACCGAACCCGGCGAATGGCGGTTGATCGCGGCGCTGGGGGATATGCCGCTCAAATCCCATAGCTTGCCTGATGACCGCTTCATCGCGTCCCACGCCGATTTCGACGCTTGGGCCGAGGGGCGCAAACAGCTGCGGATGGAATATTTCTACCGCGACATGCGCCGCAAGACCGGCCTTTTGATGGATGGCGACCAGCCCGCGGGCGGCAAGTGGAATTACGACCACGACAACCGCAAACCGGCCCCCGATAGCGTGGATTACGTAGGGCCAATGCAGTTCACCCCCGATGAGACGGTCGAGGAGGTGCTCGATCTGGTGGCGCGCCGTTTTGGCAACAATTTCGGCGACCTGCGCCCGTTCTGGTTTGCCACCGATACAGGCCAGGCCCGCCAGCATCTGGCGCATTGGATCAAGGGCGGCCTACCCAAGTTCGGCGACTATCAGGATGCGATGCTGAACGATCACAAGTTTCTGTATCACGGGATTGTCGGGCTCTATCTTAACGCGGGCCTCCTGGACCCGCTGGAGGTCTGTCAGGCTGCCGAGGCTGCCTATCGCGACGGCCACGCGCCGCTGAACGCGGTGGAAGGCTTCATCCGCCAGATCATCGGTTGGCGCGAATATGTGCGCGGCATCTATTTCCGCGAAGGGCCCGATTACGTCAGCCGCAACGCGCTGGGCCACAGCCGCAAACTGCCTGCGATGTACTGGGGCGCGCCGACCAAGATGAACTGCATTGCGAAGGCCGTGGACCAGACCAAGACCGAGGCCTATGCCCACCACATCCAGCGCCTGATGGTCACCGGCAATTTCGCGCTGCTGGCGGGGATCGACCCCGCAGAGGTGCATGAATGGTATCTGGCGGTCTATGCCGACGCCTATGAATGGGTCGAGGCGCCCAATGTCATCGGGATGAGCCTGTTCGCCGATGACGGGATCATTGCATCCAAACCCTATATTTCGTCGGGCAATTACATCCACAAGATGTCCGATTACTGCGGCACCTGTGCCTATCGCGTGCAGGACAAGACCGGTGCGGATGCCTGTCCGTTCAACCTGCTCTACTGGCATTTCCTTGACCGGCACCGCGACCGTTTCAAAGGCAATCCGCGGATGGGCAACATGTACAGCGTCTGGGACAAGATGGACCCCGCCCGCCGCGATCAGGTGCTGTCAGAGGCCGCGGATTTCCTGTCGCGTATGGACGCGGGTGAGCGCGTTTGAGGGCTAATCATCTACGGTGAAATCTATGTATATGAAGACGATAAAGAATACTGCCCATGATCCGGGAAGCAGCCACACAAGAGCTTCTGGGTGAATAGCTGCTAATTCGGCTTCATAGATCGATCCGATGGATAAGACAAAAATCGTAGGAAGGAAGATACAGAAAATCGCATACGTCGGGGAACTTCCCCTTATGCCGACCCTCCTTTCCCAAGCGAGCATCGCTTTAAAAAGACGTATCATCGCGAAGCATCTCTCAGTCTTGACTCGTCTTTCAAAGGATACACAGAGCGAGATGTCGGCAGCAACGACGGAACAGACGCGCGATAAACAGCATTGGCTCCAAAGACTCCGTTGCCGTCCCAACCATCACAAAAAGCATCTGCACCACAGTGACAAAAGGCCCGGTCAACGACCGGGCCTTTTGCGTGTCTTGTGGCAGGTTTACTCTGTCGTTTCCGATACAAACGCCCCGTCCGACCACATGCCGGTGGCTTCCTGCCCTGTCGCATAGCGCATCGTGCCTTCGCCTTCGCGGCGGCCGCGCACGAAGTTGCCTTCGTAGACGTCGCCATTGGCATAGGTCGCGATGCCGTAGCCGCTGATCTCGCCGTCCTGCCATGCGCCGGCATAGATGAACCCGTCGGGCAGGGTGATCTCGCCTTGGCCGCTGCGCTGGCCGTTGACGAATTCGCCGACATAGACCGTGCCGTCGGCATAGGTCGCGCGGCCCTGGCCGTTGCGCTGCCCGTCGGCCCATTCGCCTTCGTAGATATAGCCGTCGGCATAGGTCATCTTGCCCTGGCCATGGTTCTTGGCGTTCAGGAATTCGCCTTCATAGACCAGCCCGTTGGCATAGGTCGCGATGCCCGTGCCGCTGATGACACCGGCGACCCATTCGCCTTCATAGGTGGATCCGTCAGGATAGGTGATCTTGCCGGTGCCGTCTGCCAGGTCATTGGCGAAGGTGCCGACATAGACCGATCCGTCGGGATAGGTGACCTCGCCGGTGCCGGAAATCTGGCCGGCGACCCATTCACCGACATAGCCATAGTCGTCAGCACCCGTGAAGGTGCCCGTGCCTTCGCGGCGGTCGTTGACGAAGGCGCCTTCATAGATATCGCCATTGCCATAGGTGACGCGGCCCTGACCTTCGCGGCGGCCAGCCACAAGCTGGCCTTCATAGACGTCCCCATTGGGCTGGGTCAGCGTGCCGATGCCTTCGATCTGGCCGTTGACCCATTCGCCCGAATAGACAAGCCCGTCCGCCATGGTCAGCGTGCCGATCCCGTCGCGTTCACCCGCGCGCAGCATGCCCTGATAAAGCGCACCGTCGGGATAGGTGACCCGGCCTTCGCCTTCCTTGACGCCATTGACCCATTCCCCTTCGTAGGAATAGCCGCCGGGGCTGGTCATGATGCCGATGCCATGGTGCATCGCATTGCGGAATTCACCCTGATAGACGACCCCATTGGCATATTCGGCCACGCCGTTGCCGGTGATGTTGCCATCGACCCAGTCACCTTCGAACGTGCCGCCATCGGCAAAGGTGATCTTGCCCTGACCTTCGGGCTTGCCCGCGACAAAGCTGCCTTCATAGACAGACCCGTTGGGGAAACGCGCGATGCCCTGGCCGCGGATTTCGCCTGCGACCCATTCGCCGGTGTATTCATACCCGTTGGGCAACCGGTAGGTGCCGGTCCCGTCCTGCAAGCCGTCGACGAAGGTGCCCTCATAGATGCCGCCGTCATCATATTGCTTGGTCTGGATATCCTGCGCCTGCGCGCTGGCAGCAAACCCTGCCACCAGCAGGGTCATGACCATCCCTTGTGGTAAACCAAACGTCTTCATTCTCAACTCCGATCCCTGAGGTTGGCACAGCTTAAAAGAGGCACCGCCACCTGACAACGGTTAAGAAAGCCAAGGCGGCAAATGTCGCCATTGTTCTTTCCCCCGCGCTCTGTTCTGCTACATGACTGTCAGCTTATTGGGACAAAACTATGACACGCACCTTTCGCCTGACCATGGCACAGCTCAATCCCACGGTGGGCGATCTGGCGGGCAATGCGGCCCTTGCGGCCGAGGCTTGGGCGACAGGCAAGGCGGCGGGTGCTGATCTGGTGGTGCTGCCGGAAATGTTCCTGACCGGCTATCAGACACAGGATCTGGTCCGCAAACCGGCCTTTGTGGCCGATGCCGCGCGCCATCTTGAGGCGTTGGCACTGGCCTGTGCGGATGGGCCTGTGCTGGGCATCGGGTTGCCGATGATCGATGATGACAGGCTTTACAACTGCTATGTCTATCTGGCCGACGGCAAGATTGGCGCGCGGTTCCGCAAGCATTTCCTGCCCAACTTCAACGTCTTTGACGAAGTCCGCCTGTTCAAAAGCGCCGATATCTCTGGCCCTGTCACGCTGGCGGGCGGCCCGCGCATCGGCACGCCCATCTGCGAGGATGCGTGGTATCCCGATGTCTGCGAGACCATGGTCGAGAGCGGGGCGCAGATACTGGTGGTCCCGAACGGGTCGCCCTATTTCCGCGACAAATACCCGATCCGGTTGCAGACCATGATTGCGCGCGTGGTCGAAAACGACGTGCCACTGGTCTATCTCAACATGATCGGCGGGCAGGACGACCAGATGTTCGACGGCGGGTCCTTCGTGCTGAACCGCGGGGGCAAGCTCGCTGTGCAACTGCCGGTCTATGACGCCGCGATCACCCATGTAGATTTCGAGGACACCGGTGACGGCTGGGTCGCCCTTGAAGGCCCCAAGGCGCTGCTGCCCGACAGTCTGGAACAGGATTACCGCGCCATGGTCGAGGCCCTGCGCGACTACATGCGCAAGACGGGTTTCAAGAAGGTGCTGCTGGGCCTGTCAGGGGGGATCGATTCCGCCATCGTCGCCACGATCGCGGTCGATGCGCTGGGCGCGGAGAACGTGCGCTGCGTGATGCTGCCGTCGGAATATACGTCGCAGGCATCGCTGGATGATGCGGCTGCCGCCGCGCGTGCGCTGGGCTGCCACTATGACACGGTCAGCATCGCAGGCCCGCGTGCGGCCGTGACCGAGGCGCTGGCGCCGCTGTTCGGTGACCGGCCCGCGGATCTGACCGAGGAAAATATCCAGTCGCGCATCCGTGGCCTGCTGCTGATGGCGCAATCCAACAAGTTCGGGGAAATGCTGCTGACGACCGGCAACAAATCCGAGGTCGCGGTCGGCTATGCCACGATCTATGGCGACATGGCTGGCGGCTATAACCCGATCAAGGACATGTATAAAACCCGCGTCTTTGCCACCTGCCGCTGGCGCAACGCCAATCACCGCGACTGGATGCAGGGGCCTGCGGGCGAAGTGATCCCTGTCGCGATCATCGACAAACCGCCGTCAGCCGAACTGCGCCCCGATCAGAAGGACGAGGACAGCCTGCCGCCCTATGACGTGCTGGACGGTATCCTTGCGATGCTGGTGGATCGTGATGCGTCGGTCGCCGACTGTGTCGCGGCGGGCTATGACCGCGACACGGTCAAAAAGATCGAACATCTCGTCTATATCAGCGAATACAAACGCTTTCAGGCCGCGCCCGGCGTGCGGCTGTCGGATCGCGCCTTCTGGCTGGACCGGCGTTACCCGATCGTCAACCGCTGGCGCGATCCAAGCTGATCAGATCAGCTGATAGGAATGCGGCACAAAGTGGAACGTGTCGTCCGCGCGGGTGTCGATAAAGCCAAGGCCGGGGAACGGCATGTGATAGCCGATCAGCGGGATGCGGTCGGCGGCGGCCATGCCCATGATGGTGCGGCGGGTGGCGGCGGCAGCGGCCTTGTCCATGTCGAACCGGACTTCCCAATCGGGATAGGCGACGGACCAGACATAATGGTTGGCGGTATCGGCCATCAGGAACAACTGCGATCCGCCACTTTCCAGCATATAGCCCATGTGGCCGGGCGTATGGCCAAAGGCCGCCATCGCGGTCACGCCACCGCGCACCGCATCGCCGTCACCAAGGAACGACATCTTTTCGGCCAGCGGGCGGACCTTGGATTCGAAGCCTTCGTTTTCGGCAGCGGCCCAGTGGTCGAACTCGGCCTGACCCGTCACATAGGCGGCATTGGCAAAGGTTTCGGCACCGGCCTCATCGGTCAGGCCGCCGATATGGTCGCCATGCATGTGGGTCAGGACAACATGGGTGATCTGGTCGGGGGTGTAGCCGGCACCAGCCAGCGCTGCGGTGATCCCGGCGGCATCGTTGCCAGTGTCGAACAGGATGACTTCGGACCCGGTGTTCAGCACGGTCGGGGTGAAAAAGAACTGCGCCGCATCGGTCGGGATGAAGTTTTCCGCGCTGACTTCGGCAAAGGTATCGGCATCGACGTTCATGCCGAAAATCTCTTGCGGGTTCTCCACGCGGCGGCTGCCGGACAAAAGCGTCGTCACCCGGAAATCGCCCAGGGTGAAATCGCGGTGCGTGGGCAGGGTGGCGGTGGTGGCGGCCTGTGCCTGCAGCAGCGACGGAGCAGAGGCGGCAAGCGGCAAAGCGGCCCCTGACAGCAGGGCCTGACGACGGGAAATCAGCATGACGATATCCTTCATTGGTGAAGATGACGCAGAGTTAGCCCAGCAAGCCTCTCCGCCAACCCACGCTTTCGTGAACACGTTGGCTGCATGGACAAAATGCCCCCCGCATGACAAAGCGGACGGCAACAGGAGTATTTCGCATGACCACGACAAGATTCGCCCCATCCCCCACCGGCTGGCTGCATATCGGCAACCTGCGCGCGGCTTTGTTCAACTATGCGATTGCACGACAGAACGGCGGCACGTTCATCTTGCGCATCGACGATACCGATCCGGAACGGTCCAAGGACGAATATGTCGAAGGCATCAAGGCCGATCTGACATGGCTGGGCCTGACATGGGACCGGATGGAATACCAGTCGCGCCGCCTTGAGCGTTATGCCGAAGCCAAGCAGCAGCTGATCGACATGGGCCGGCTTTACGAATGTTTCGAAACACCCGTCGAACTTGACCTCAAGCGCAAAAAGCAGCTGAACATGGGCAAACCGCCGGTCTATGACCGCGCGGCGCTGGACCTGACCGAAGCCCAGAAAGACGCCTATCGCGCCGAAGGGCGGCGGGGGCACTGGCGTTTCAAGCTGGATCTGGAACGGATCGAATGGCCCGACGGGATTATCGGGGATATCTCGATTGATGCCGCGTCGGTCAGTGATCCGATCCTGATCAAGGAAGACGGTCAGATCCTGTACACATTTGCATCGCCAGTCGACGATGTGGATATGGGGATCACCGATATCGTACGCGGGTCGGACCATGTGACCAATACCGCAACGCAGATCCAGATCATTCAGGCGCTGGGCGGCACCGTGCCGCGTTTCGCGCATCATTCGCTGCTCACCGGCCCGCAAGGCGAGGCTTTGTCCAAACGCCTTGGCACCCTGTCGCTGCGCGATCTGCGCGCCAAAGGCATCGCACCGCAGGCGATCCTGTCGCTGATGGCGCGGCTTGGTTCTGCCGACCCTGTCGAATTGCGCGCGAACGTGGCCGAGGTTGTGGCGGGGTTCGATCTGTCGAAATTCGGATCGGCACCGACAAAATTCGACGCCGACGATCTTGGCCCGCTGACCGCGCGCCATCTGGCCACGCTGTCGGCGGATGATGTGGCCGATGTGCTGACATCGGCGGGCGTGCCGTCCAACCTGCGCGTGCCGTTCTGGACGCTGGTGCGCGACAATATCGCGACGCTCGACGATGTGGCGGGTTGGTGGGCGATGTTCCGTGACGGGGCGACCCCGCTGGTGGCGGACGAAGACCGCGATTTCATCGCCAAAGCCTTGTTCCTGCTCGATAACCCGCCCTACACGCCCGACACTTGGGCGAACTGGACCACGCTCGTCAAGGACGAGACCGGCCGCAAGGGCAAGGGCCTGTTCATGCCTTTGCGCAAGGCGGTCACAGGGCTGGAACGCGGGCCGGAAATGGCCGACGTGATGCCCTTGTTGCAGGTCAAGCCCAAGCTCTGACGCTATTCCCGCGCGCGCAGCACGCGTGCGGGTTTCGCCGCAAGGGGGCGCAGGGCAAAAGCCAGCCCCGCCAGCAGCGACGCCATGATCCCGCCCCCAATGATCAGCAGGGCATTGGCCCAGATCACGGTATAGCTCGTGTCCATGATAAAGGTGGCCACGGCCCAGCCACCCAGAATACCCGCTCCAAGTGCGACCACCCCTGCCGCCAGCCCCAGCAAGGCAGACCGCAGTGCGAAACTGGCCAGGATGCTGCGCCGCGACGCGCCCAGCGTTTTCAGCACGGCCGCTTCATATGTCCGCGTGC
>DAISXL010000084.1:0-9989 GCA_036825855.1 Yoonia sp. | reverse complement strand
CGGGGCAAGGGTGACGTTTTCCAGAACCGTCAGATGCGGGAAGGCATTGAACTGCTGGAACACGATACCGATCTTGCGCCGCAGCTTGTTCAGGTCGGTAGTCTTGGCGTGCACCTCGACCCCATCCACCAGAACTGCGCCCGCGCTGATCTGTTCCAGCCCGTTGATGCAGGTCAGGAGCGTGGATTTGCCCGACCCCGAGCCGCCGATGACCGACATCACCTCGCCCTTTTCCACCGTCAGGTTGACGCCCTTCAGCACCTCAGGGGCGCCAAAGGACTTATGGACGCCTTTGACTTCAATCATTCTCACGCCACCTTTTTTCCAGTTGGCCACCCAGACGGGCAATCGGAAAGCTCATCAGAAAGTAGATCGCGCCGACGACCAGCAGGATGAACATCGGTTCCTGCAGGCGGGTGACCAGGATCTGGCCGGACCGCAGCAGCTCGATCAGGCCCAACCACAGGATCAGTGCGGAATCCTTCATCACCCCCAGCGTCAGGCCGATCCAGTTGGGCAGGCCCACGCGCAGCGCCATCGGGAAGACCACATAGCGCATGTCCTGCCCCCAGGTCAGCCCCAGCGACCTCGCGGCGCGGCGGGTGACGCTTGGCACGGCGTCAATCGCACCCCGCACGATTTCGCTGCAGTAGGCCGAGGTATAGAGCGCCAGCACGATGCAGGACGTCGCGAAAGGCGGCATGTTCAGCCCCGCGATCGCCTGGAAGGCGTTGGCCAGCACCAGCTGGATCAGCAAGGGCACAGACCGGAATACGTCCAGCACGAAGATCAGCGGCAAGGCGGCCCAGACACTCACATGCGCCCGGAAGACGCCGAAGATCAGGCCCAGAAGCGTGCCGCCGGTGACCGCAAAGAAGGTGACCGCCAGGGTCATGGCGGCACCCTGCAGCAGGAACATCAGGTCGTTCAGGGTCAGTGCGGTGTCAAACATGGCGCGCCTCCCCTTCAATACCGGAAGAGACGCGCGGCCAGAAGCCGGGCGCCCAGCGTGACGGCCTTGGCGATCAGGTAGTAGATTACCGCCGCGATCGCGAAGATTTCAAAGGTCCGGAAGCTGCGCACGTTGATATCTTGCGTGACGCCCGCAAGGTCGGTGTTCATCCCCACGGTCACACCAAGCGACGTCATCAGGATGGCCCAGACCATCTGGTTGGTCGTCGGCAGAAAGGCGATGCGGAACATCTGCGGCATAATGATCAGCCGGAACGCCTGCGCCGCTGGCATGCCCAGCGAGCGTGCGGCGCGCAGCTGCGTTCCCGGAATGGCACGCAGGGCGCCACGGAACGTCTCGGCCAGATAGCCTGCGTTGTTGAAGGTGATCCCGACCAGCAAGGCCGCATACGGGCTCAGGTAGATGCCGAACGACCCAAGGCCGAAATGCGCCATGTAGATCTGAAAGAGCGCGGGCGTGTTGCGCGACACCTCGACCCAGGCCGTGGCCGGGGCGGACACCCAAAGTGACCGCGAGTTTCGGGCTACGGCCAGAATGACCGCAATGGCAATGCCCATGGCCATCGACAGAAGGGCGATCTGCAAGGTGACAAGAGCGCCGTCCAGAAGCAGAGGCAGCTTTTGAAAGGCCTGCCGCCACTGGAAGGTATAGTCGAACATTCTGGCAGCTCCCTATCACAGAGTGCGCAAGAGGAAAATGGAGGGCGCCATGCCCTCCATTCCGGTGTCGCGCCGGGCTGTCAGCGATAGACGCCGTCGATCGTCAGGCTTGGGGCCGCGCCGCCAACCCACTTGTCGTAAAGTTCCTGGTAGCGGCCAGAGCGGACCTGCTGGTTGATGAACAGGTCAAGGTAGTTCAGCATGCCGTATTCCTGGCGAAGTGCAATCAGGCCGACGTAGTCGACTGGGTAGGGCGCATCGCCTTTGATCACCAAGCCCTCATACTGGCCGCTTGCGACAATCGCGGATGCCACGGTCGAGGTCACGACTGTCGCATCGATCTGGCCCTGCGACAGGGCAAGGAACACATCGGCCTGGCTTTGATAGGGACGGAATTCGCCCGCGCCCCATTCCTTGATGTTTTCCTCAAGCTTGATGCCCTCGAACGTGCCGCTGACCGAGCCTACGGTCTTGCCGGCCATATCCTCGAACTTCTCGATGCCCGCGCCTTCTCGGGTCAGGACCACGTTGGTAAACGCGAAGTAGGGAATGGTGAAACCGACGGTCTTTGCCCGTTCAAGCGTATCGGAGGTCGATGCCACCCCTACGTCGACCCGGCCGGACACCAGCGCCGGAATGCGGTCGGGGAAGGGGGTTTCGACGATTTCGGCGGACACACCCAAGGCAGCGGCAAGGTCGTTGCAATAGTCCACGTCGAAGCCGATGGGGTTGTTGTCGGCATCGCGCGACCCCATGGGCGGAAAATCAAGGACAACCGCGCAGCGCAGCGTTCCCGACGCCATGATGTCGTCAAGCTTGTCGGCGCTCGCAGCTGTTCCCAAGCAGGTCGCCGCGAGCAAGCCGCCAAGAAGGATGGATCTGTTCACCTGTAACTCTCCCGTCGTTGCAGTTGTTCTTCGATTCGACCGGACGGCCGCCGTCCCGAACTATGTTCCGCGAACAAGTATGGCACAAAAAAAATATATAAAGTATACGTTTTGTATAATCATACCCTTGCAGACGTGGTGCCTGTCTTGCCAGTTCACCGGTCTTCTGACCCAATCCCACGCCAGAATCCCATGGCGCGAACGCAAGGTGGTCGGCCGCGCCAAGCACTCACGCCCAACGAAAGGAATGTCCGATGCCCGCCGCAACCACGCTTTCCCCCGAGGCCCTGATGCAGGAAGTCGAGGCGAACTTTCTGGCCAACGGGCTGTCACCCGTGCAGGCCACCCCTTTGGCGCAGGTGATCGTGGCGGGCGAACGCGATGGCTGCAAATCGCACGGCATCTACCGGATCGAGGGCTGCCTTCGCACGGTTCGGCTGGGCAAGGTGAACCCGGTCGCCGTGCCGCAGTTGATCGAGGACGACAGCGCCATCGTCCGGGTGGACGCGCAGGGCGGCTTTGCCAATGCAGCGTTTGATCTGGGCGCACCCGCCTTGGTCCAGCGGGCAAAGGTGCTGGGGCTGGCCGCCCTGGTGATCAACGACTGCACTCACTTTTCCGCCCTCTGGCCCGAGGTCGAGGCGCTGACCAACGCGGGCCTTGCGGCCATCGCCATGTGCCCTAGCTACTCCACCGTTGCCCCCGCCGGGGGGGGCCAGGCCACTGATGGGCACCAACCCTTTCGCCTTTGGCTGGCCGCGCGCGAAAGCTTCGCCTTTCGTCTTTGACTTTGCTACCAGCGTCGCCGCGCGGGGCGAGGTAGAGTTGCACCGCATCGCGGGCACCCCTTTGCCCGAAGGCTGGGCGCTAGAGGCCGATGGTGCCCCGACCCGTGACCCCATCGCTGCCCTGCAAGGTGCGATGCTGCCGTTCGGCGGGCACAAGGGATCGGCCATCTGGTTGATGATCGAGCTTCTGGCCGGAGTGATGATCGGCGATCTGACCAGCCCTGAGGCGCTGGCCTTCATCGGCACTACCGCCGTTGCTACTCGCCACGGCGAGTTGATCCTCGCTTTCTGTCCGCACCGCTTTGCCGCCGCGCGCGGGGGGTTGGATCTGTCGCGCGCCGAAACCCTGTTTGACGCGGTGCTGGGCCAGGGTGCGCGACTGCCCTCGCAGCGCCGCTATGGCGCGCGGGCAATCTCTGACACCAAGGGCATTTCGCTGACCGCGGACGAACGCGCCATGCTGGACCGGCTTAGAAACGGTGCCTCGGGCACGGCGGTGGCAGAAACAGCAGGGGGCAGTTGATCCACCGTCCTCAGACGCCTATGAATGCAGCCTAGATCAAGGGAACACGCCATGGATAATACCGCCACTGCCATACCCGAGCGTAAACGTGGGTCCGGGGTCAAGAAGGTCTATGACCTTCTGCGCTCTGAAATCCTTGATCTGACCTTGCCCCCGGGCAGCCCGATCGACGAGGTTCAACTGGCCGAACGGCTGGAACTGTCGCGCACCCCGATCCGCGAAGCGCTGGCGCGGCTGGCCAGCGAAGGCCTGATCGACACGCTGCCCAACCGGTCGACCATGGTGTCGAACATCGACTTTGTGAACCTGCACACGTTCTTTGACGCCATCACCCTGATGTACCGGGTCACCACCCGTCTTGCTGCCCAGAACTGGCAGCCGGGGGATCTTGAAATCATCCGCACCCGCCAGCAGGATTTTGCCGCGGCCTTCCAACGCCATGACGCCCTCGGCATGATCGCCACCAACCGCGAGTTTCACGCCGCCGTCGCCGAGGCCGGGCGCAACCCCTATTATCTGGGGCTGTTCGTGCGGCTTCTGGATGACGGGCGGCGGCTGTTGCGGCTGTACTACCAGTCGTTCAATGATCACCCGCCGATCACGGCGATCACGGAACACGAAGACATGGTTGCGGCCATTGCCGCACGGGATGTCGAGATGTCGGACCGGCTGGCCAAGGCCCATGCCGATCAGATCGTGCTGCACATCCAGCAACTGCTGTCGCGCGACAAGCGGCAACACATCGCTCTCTAAGCATCCGATTTTTTTGTCGACATTCAATATACAAGCTGTATTGTTGATTCGAACGCGAATCCGGGTATGAGCTCAAGTTCCGGACGTGCAGCCTGTCGCTGTTTCAACACGAGGTTCCCATGACGGCCGAAATCTTCTCTGGCGTTATTCCGGCGCTGATGACCCCCTGCAAGTCCGACCGTACGCCCGACTTTGATGCCCTCGTCCGCAAGGGCCAGGCGATGATCGCGACCGGAATGTCTGCGGTGGTGTATTGCGGGTCGATGGGTGACTGGCCGCTTCTGACCGACGCGCAGCGTATGGAAGGGGTCGAACGGCTGGTAAAGGCTGGCGTCAAGGTGGTGGTCGGCACTGGTGCAGTTAACACCGCCTCGGCCGTGGCCATTACCCGGCATGCGGCACAGGTCGGCGCGCATGGCCTGATGGTCATTCCGCGCGTCTTGTCGCGCGGCCCGTCACCCGCCGCACAGCGCGCGCATTTCAAGGCGATCCTGGCAGCAGCGCCTGACCTGCCGGCCATCATCTACAACAGCCCCTATTACGGATTTCAGACCAAGGCCGACCTCTTCTCCTCCTTGCGGGCCGAACACCCGAACCTTGTCGGTTTCAAGGAATTCGGCAGCCAGGATGACATGCGCTATGCAGGGGAATTCATCACCTCGGCCCGAGATGTCACGCTGATGGTCGGGGTTGATACCGGGGTGGTGAACGGCTTTGTCAACTGCGGGGCCGTGGGCGCGATAACCGGCATTGGCGTCGTAATGCCGCGCGAAGTTCTAACCTTGTGCAACCTCTGCCGGTCCGCCGCCACGGGCGATGTCGAGGCGCGCCAGAGAGCGCTTGAGCTTGAGGCGGCGTTCCATGTGCTGTCGTCGTATGATGAAGGCCCGGACCTCGTTCTGTATTTCAAATACATGCTGCTCTTGCAGGGCGAGACGGAGTACGCGCTGCACTTCATTGAAACAGATGCGCTCAGCCCGAGCCAGCGTGGCTATGTCGAGGCGCAGTTTGCGCTGTTCAACACCTGGTTTGCGACCTGGAGCAAGCAGGGCGGCGCCGTGGCACGCTGCCTTGCCTGACCAAGCGACCGCGACCGCGCGGCCTGACCTCGTCGTGGTCGGTGCCGGGGTGATCGGCCTTTCGGTGGCCCTTGCCGCACAGGCGCGGGGGCTGTCGGTCATGGTGGTTGACCGGACCGGCCCAGCGGCGGGCGCATCGGCGGGCAACGCCGGGGCGTTTGCGTTCAGTGATATCCTGCCCCTTGCCTCGCCCGGCATCGTGCGCAAGGCGCCGAAGTGGTTGCTTGACCCGCTCGGGCCGCTGTCGGTTCCACCAGCCTATGCGCTGCGGATAGCACCGTGGATGTATCGCTTCTGGCGCGCCTGCGCGCCGGACCGCGTGGCAGCCTCGACCCGGGCGCAGACGGCGTTGATGGACCTGTCCAAGGCAGCCCTGACGCCGTTTCTGGGGCTGTCTGGCGCCACCGCAATGCTGCGCCGTGCGGGCAACCTGCAGGTCTATGAGGGCCGCGCCGAGTTTACCGCCTCGTTGCCCGGCTGGCAGGCGCGTACCGACCACGGCATTGCCTTTGACCATCTGGACGCCGCCGAGATGGCTGTCTTGCAACCCGGCCTCGCGGCGCGGTTCACCCATGGCACCTTTACCCCCGAATGGTATTCGATTGCCGACCCCAAGCTTTACACTTTGGCCCTTGCCGACCGTTTTTGCGCCAAGGGCGGTAAGGTTTGCGTCGCCGAAGTCACCGGGCTTGACCCGTCTGACAACGGCGTGACTGTCCGGCTAAAAGCCGGCCAGACGCTGACCGCGGGCAAGGTAGTTCTTGCGGCGGGCGCGTTCTCGCACCTTCTGGCGCGCGGCGTGGGCGACACCATCCCGCTGGAGACGGAGAGAGGCTACAACACCACCCTGCCGACCAGCGCCTTCGATCTGCGGGTGCAGGTCACATTCGGCGGTCACGGCTTTGTGGCCAGCCCCTTGTCCACCGGCGTCCGGATCGGCGGCGCGGTGGAACTGGGCGGGCTGAAGCTGCCGCCGAACTTCAAGCGGGCCGACGCGATGCTGAGGCGCGCGCAGGCGTTTCTGCCCGGCCTGAACCCCGAAGGCGGCGTGCAATGGATGGGCTTTCGCCCGTCCCTGCCCGACAGCCTGCCCGCCATCGGCCCCTCGCGCCGGTCGCCCCATGTGATTCATGCCTTTGGCCATGGCCACCTTGGCCTGACCCAGTCTGCCGGAACCGCCCGGCTGGTGGCTGACCTGCTGACGGGTGCCGCCGCCGCGATTGACCTGACCCCCTTCTCAGCCCAAAGGTTCTGACCCCATGGCCAGCCATACGTTCTTTTGCATCGACGGCCACACCTGCGGCAACCCTGTGCGGCTGGTCTCAGGCGGCGGGCCGATGCTGACCGGGGCCACGATGCTGGAAAAGCGCGCGCATTTCCTGGCCGAGTTCGACTGGATCCGCCAAGGCCTGATGTTCGAGCCGCGCGGCCATGACATGATGTCGGGCACCATCCTTTACCCACCGACGCGGCCCGACTGCGAGGTGGCGGTGCTGTTCATCGAAACCTCGGGCTGCCTGCCGATGTGCGGGCACGGCACCATCGGCACCATCACTATGGCGATTGAGAATGGTCTGATCCAGCCGCGCAGCCCAGGCCGACTGTCCATCGACACACCGGCGGGCAAGGTGGATGTGAGCTATGTGCAGGAAGGGCGCTACGTCGAAGAGGTTCGTCTCACGAACGTGCCGAGCTATCTGCACGCGGAAGGGTTGTCGGTTATGCTTGACGACATCGGCGAGGTTGTCGTCGACGTTGCCTATGGTGGCAATTTCTATGCCATCGTCGAGCCGCAGAAAACCTACCGCGACATGGCCGATTTCTCGGCGGGCGAGTTGATCGGCCTGTCCCCCCGCCTACGCGCGGCACTGAACGCGAAGTATCAATTCGTCCATCCCGAACACACCGCCATCACCGGGCTAAGCCATATCCTTTGGACCGGGGTGCCAACCATGGCAGGCGCTGATGCCCGCAATGCGGTGTTTTATGGCGACAAGGCGATTGACCGTAGCCCCTGCGGGACCGGCACTTCGGCCCGCATGGCCCAGCTTGCCGCTAAGGGAAAGCTGCGGGTGGGCGACAGCTTCGTACATGAATCCATCATCGGATCGATCTTCAAGGGCAGGGTCGAAGCGGCGACCGAGTTGGTGGGCATTCCGGCGATCATTCCCTCGATCGGCGGCTGGGCTCGACAGACCGGCATCAACACCATCTTCATCGACGACCGGGACCCTTATGCGCACGGCTTTGTCGTGAAATGAGCCAATGACTTTGAAAGGACCAGATCGATGACTTTTGTTCCGCATGGTTGCCACCTGATCGCAGGGGAATGGATTGCAGGCGAGCGCAAGTTCCAATCCAGCCCCGCCTTCGGTAGTGCATATGACTTCAGCATCGGCACCCCGGTCCATGTGGCTGCGGCCTGCACTGCGGCGGAACAGGCGTTCCAGAGCTATGGCCACAGGAGCCGGGCTGACCGGGCCACATTTCTGAACGCCATCGCCAACGAGATCGAGGCGCGGGCGGACGCCATCACCCAGATCGGGCATGCTGAAACAGGCCTCCCTGTCGCACGAATAGAGAGTGAGCGGGCGCGCACCACCAGTCAGTTGCGGCTTTTCGCGCAGCACATCCAGTCCGGAAGCCATCTGGACATGCGCCACGATCTGGCGCTGCCCGACCGCAAGCCGGCACCCCGACCCGACATCCGACTGATGCAGCGGCCCATCGGCCCGGTAGCGGTTTTTGGCGCTTCGAACTTTCCGCTGGCCTTTTCGACTGCGGGCGGGGACACCGCTGCGGCGTTGGCAGCCGGATGCTCCGTTGTGGTCAAGGGCCATTCGGCCCATCCCGGCACCGCCGAAATCGTGGCCGAGGCGATCAGGGTTGCCATCCGCTCGACGGGCATGCCGCCGGGGGTGTTCAGCCTTATTCAGGGCGGCAATCGTCAGGTCGGCGAGGCGCTGGTGCAAAACCCGTTGATCGTTGCGGTGGGTTTCACCGGGTCGCTGAGCGGGGGACGGGCATTGTTCGACCTTTGCGCGGCACGGCCCGAACCCATCCCCTTCTTTGGCGAACTGGGCAGCGTCAACCCCAACTTTGTCCTGCCGCAGGCACTTGCCAGCCGGGGCGACAGCATCGCGATGAGCTGGGTCAGGTCACTGACGCTGGGGGTAGGCCAGTTTTGCACCAATCCGGGCATCATGGTGCTGACCGAAGGGCCTGATGCCGAGCGTTTCACTGCTGCCGCCAGGGCTGCACTTGAGGGTGTCGGGCAACAGATGATGCTGAGCGAAAGCATTGCCAACGCCTATCGCACGGGTCGAGACCAGATCCGCAACCATGCTGACGTTACTGCGGTCTTTGAATCAGACAGCCCGGGCCGAACTGCCGGCCCAAACCTGTCTGAAACAACCGCCAAGGCATTCCTGCGCAACCCACATCTTGCCGAAGAGGTTTTCGGTCCTTTCGGATTGATCGTACGAGTCGAGCGGAGCGAAGCGATGATCGCGCTTGCGCAAAGTTTCGCGGGCCAGTTGACCGCAACCCTGCATATGGACGATGCGGACGTGCCACTCGCGCGCAGGCTGTTGCCGTTGCTCGAACGAAAAGCCGGACGCGTGTTGGCGAACGGGTTTTCAACTGGGGTTGAGGTCTGCGATGCCATGGTCCACAGCGGACCCTATCCCGCCTCTACCAATTTCGGCGCAACATCGGTCGGCACTCTGTCTATCCGCCGGTTTCTGCGGCCCGTCAGCTATCAGAACCTGCCCGCCTCGATCCTGCCCGACGACCTGATGCTGGGCCTTGATGATGTAACCGCCGCCCGACGGCATTGATGTGGCACGGTGGGTCTACGGGGATCCAACGAGGTGATGGGCCGCGTCGGGGGTTGCCTCGGTCGGCCTCAACCTGGCGAAAACTGTGTTTGTCGCCTTCGGCACCTTTTCGATCTAGCAACTGTGTTTAGACCGGGTTTTGTCGCCATGGGACACCCGTTTTCAGGATCGCGTTTGCGATGGTGACCAGCCTGCGGGCGATGGCGACGATGACGAGTTTGTGCGGCTTGCCGCGCATTTTGAGGTGCTGGGCGACTGGCTTCAGAACCGGATTGTGACAGGCGGCGGCAAGTGCGGCCTGGAACAAGACATGCCGAAGTGAGCGCCTGCCTCCTGCGATTGCGCGCCTTCCTCGCATCGCACCACTGTCGTGTGAGACAGGTGCAAGGCCTGTCATGGCTGCGGCCTCTCCGGATGTCATCCTGCCGAGTTCTTGTCAATCGGCAGTCAATTTTGACCCCCTATCGGCGTCCAAAAATGACCCCCCG
>DAISXL010000083.1:8753-10159 GCA_036825855.1 Yoonia sp. | reverse complement strand
ATTTCGACAGCATCTATGCGATGAACCGGATCATTGCCGCCGTGCAGGCGAAATCTGCCAATTACAAGGTCCGTCTGGCGGGCTGCGTCGCCAACCGGTCCAAAGCCACGGACGAGGTGGACCGCTATTGCGCCACGGTCGGGTTCAACCGCATCGCACATATGCCCGACCTGGATGCGATCCGCCGCAGCCGCCTGAAAAAGAAAACCCTGTTCGAAATGCCCGATGACGAAGACGTCGTCATGGTCCGCAAGGAATACATGCGCCTTGCCGAAACGCTCTGGAACGGGACCGAGGCGCTGGCGCCCGCACCGCTGCCTGATCGTGAAATCTTTGAATTGCTCGGGTTCGATTGATGAACACTTACGCCGCCACACGTGACCGGGTCGAACATTATTTCGACCGCACCGCGACCAAGGTCTGGGAACGGTTGACGTCCGATGCGCCTGTGTCGGGTGTGCGGGCGACCGTGCGTGCGGGCCGCGACCGGATGCGCGCGCTGATGCTGGCGCAACTGCCCGACGATCTGCGCGGCGCGCGGATCCTTGATGCCGGTTGCGGCACGGGGGCGATGGCGGTGGAACTGGCGCAGCGCGGCGCTGATGTGGTGGCGGTCGATATCTCGCCCGCGCTGGTTGAGATCGGCGCCAAGCGGATGCCAGCCGGTCTGCCTGGCACGATCACATGGGTTGCGGGCGATATGCTGGACGCGACCACCGGCGCGTTCGACCACGCCTTGGCGATGGATTCGCTGATCTATTACACTGCGCCTGATATTGCTGCGCTGCTGGACCGCGCCGCCCCACGGATCAACGGCAAATTCGTCTTTACCCTTGCCCCGCGCACTCCCGCGCTGATGCTGATGTGGCGCATGGGCAAGCTGTTCCCCGCTGCCGACCGCAGCCCTGTCATGATCCCGCACACGACAGCTGGTGTCGCCGATGCCTTGCGCAAGGCTGGCGTCAAAGGGGCGCTGCGCGATGTCGAGCGGGTGAAATCGGGTTTCTACATCTCGAACGCGTTGGTCTTTGAAAGGGCGCGCAAATGATTTTCAAGGCGTCATCACTCAAGCGGATTTCGGTTAATATGTTGCCTTTCAGCGATGCGGTCAGTGATGACCTGCCGCTGGGCCAGCTGTTGCGCCTGTCGCTGTTTCAGGTGTCGGTGGGCATGGCGGCTGTGATGCTGCTGGGCACGCTGAACCGCGTGATGATCGTTGAGTTGAACATCGCCGCGACCCTTGTGGCGATGATGATCGCTATTCCGGTGCTGGTAGCCCCGTTCCGCGCGCTGGTGGGGTTCAAATCCGACAATTACCGCTCTGCCATCGGGTGGAAGCGGATTCCGTATCTCTGGTTCGGGACGATGTGGCAGTTCGGCGGGCTTGCGATCATGCCGATGGCGCT
>DAISXL010000083.1:6329-8653 GCA_036825855.1 Yoonia sp. | reverse complement strand
GCCTGGACCGATCTGGCCAAGGGTGGCGATGCGGGCCGTCTGCTGGCGGTCGTGTTCATCGGCACGATGGCGTTCAATATGCAGGATGTGCTGCTGGAACCTTATGGCGGTGAAATCCTCGGGCTGTCTGTTTCCGCTACCACGATGCTTACGGCGATGTGGGCCTGCGGTGCGTTGGTCGGCTTTGCCTTTGCAGCGCGTTGGCTGGCGAAAGGGCTGGACCCTTACCGCATGTGCGCGCGGGGCATTCTGATCGGCGTCGTTGCCTTTACTGCCGTGATTTTTGCCGCGCCGATGGACTCGCATCTGATGTTCTATGTCGGCGCAGGCCTGATTGGTCTGGGGTCGGGCCTGTTCGGGGTGTCCACCCTGACCGCCGCGATGACCATGCCGACGATCGGGCGCGCCGGTCGCGGTCTGGCTCTTGGTGCATGGGGGGCTGCGCAAGCCACCGGCGCGGGGCTGTCCATCTTTATCGGGGGCACCACGCGTGACCTTGTAAACCACGCCGCTGGGAACGGCATACTGGGAGAGGCGCTCGCCACGCCTGCCACGGGGTATTCGGTCGTCTATCACACCGAAATCGCCCTTTTGTTCATCACACTGATCGTGCTGGGGCCGCTTGTGCGGTTGCGGCCGATAACACAACGGGGGTCTGCCAAGCTGGAATTGGCCGACTTCCCGACCTGATCCCGAAAGGACCACAACATGGTTGGAACTACATTCTTTGGCAACTTCGATCTGGCGAGCGCAGCAATCTGGCTTTTCTGGATCTTTTTCGCCGGTCTGATCTATTACCTGCAGACCGAAAACATGCGCGAAGGCTATCCGCTGGTCGATGAAGAAGGAAAGCCTACCCCGAACCAGGGCCCGTACCCTGTGCCAGCCGACAAGACATTCCACCTGCGCGACGGGCGCGGTGAACTGGCCCTTCCAAGCGGTCAGCGCGGTGATCGTGACGATCTGGCGCTGGTGCAATCGTCGCGCGCGGCGGGATCGCCCTATATCCCGACCGGCGATCCGATGATGGATGGCGTTGGTCCGGCTTCCTGGGCACCACGCCGTGACGTTCCGGAACTGGACGCGCATGGCCACGTCAAGATCAAGCCGATGTCGCAACTGCCCGAATTCCGCCTGTCCGCCGGCACCGATCCGCGCGGCAAGGTCGTCGTCGGCGGTGACGGCGAGGTCGTTGGCCGTGTGACCGACATGTGGGTCGATGTGCCGGAATCGCTGGTGCGTTTCCTGACCGTCGATCTGAACCCCGAGGGCACCGGCAAGATCCGCCTGATCCCGATCAACATGGCCCGGATCAAGGGCAATCGCGTCGTCGTCCGGTCGCTTTACGCGCATAACTGGGATGGCGTTCCTGTGACCAAGTCACCGGATGTCGTCACCCTTCTCGAGGAAGAAAAGATCATGGGCTACTATGCCGGTGGCACGCTTTATGCGTCTGCCGCGCGTCTTGAGCCGCAAGTCTGAACCGCTACCGGCCCCGGCTCGCCACCGGGGCCCTCCAACCCAAGGGAACACGACAATGAGCCACGACGATTTCGCCGCAGAACCGATCCCCGGCCTGCCTGAAAGACTGCCCGCAGATGAATATATCATCTGGCAGGGATCGCCCGACCACAAAGCACTGGCGCGCGAAGCCTTGTCGGTGCGCTGGGTGGCAGGCTATTTCGCGCTGCTGACGGTGTGGCGCATCGGCGCGTCTTCCGCCGATTTTCCGATGCAGATCGCGGTGATGCATGGCTTGCCATTCGTCATCAGCGGCCTGATTGCCTGCGGCCTGCTGTATCTGGTTGCCTATGTGCAGGCGCGTGCCACGATCTACACGCTGACCAACAAGCGCGTCGCGATGCGGATTGGTGCGGCGCTGACCATGACGCTGAACCTGCCTTACACATGGATCGGCACGGCCAAGCTGGACCTGCGGCCCAAAGGCACCGGCACGCTGGCGTTCGAGCTGATCGGTGACAGCCGCGTGTCCTATCTGATGACCTGGCCGCATATCCGGCCCTGGTATATGACCCGCACCCAGCCTGCATTGCGCTGCATCCCCGATGCCGCCAATGTCGCCAAGCTGTTTGCCGAAGCTGCGGAAACCCGCATTTCCGCGCCCAAGGTCACCCGTATCGCAACAGACACCGGCGCATCTGCCGTCGCAGCGGAGTAACTGGCATGGCCCATTCCCCCAATACGATGAAGCATCCTGAAACGATCCTGGTGCCGCCCTTCGTTGCGCGGGCGATGTTCGCGCTGATGTTCGCAGCGGTCGGTCTGGTCGCTTATGCCAAGATCACCGACAAGCCGCTGGTCGC
>DAISXL010000083.1:4251-6229 GCA_036825855.1 Yoonia sp. | reverse complement strand
GATAACGTGGCAGCCTTTGCCAAGCTGCTGGATTGAAACTGCGGGCAGGCTAGCCCCCTGCGTGCGAAGATGTGAAAGGGAACTCACATGGGACTATTTTTGAGAGAGACGGAAACCGCGCCTTGCACGGTGACCGTATCACACCGGTTCGAGGAACTGTCGGCGCATGTCCGGCTGGACAACGGCGCTGTCATCTATCCGGGGGATACCGTGCAGGTGCAGGGGCCGGAAATCATGGCCGCTTTTGGTGAGTTGATCGAGGAAAAGCGCACCGCCGTGATCACCCGCGCGTCCAAGCTCGAACAGCTTTGGACCCGCGCGACGGGTGATTTTGAATTCATGGAACTGTGTGAATTCTCCTTCAGCGACGAGGTGCTGTCATGAACATGCATTCATCCAATGCCGCCACCGCCGAAGAAGCGATTGCCGCGCAAGAAGCCTTGCCGCCGCTGACGAATGAAGAAGCGACAAAGGTTGCTATGTCGAACACGCTGCTGACGCCGCGGTTCTACACCACCGATTTCGCCGAAATGGACGCGATCGACGTGACCCCTGTGCGCGAAGATTGGGACGTGCTGATCGCGCAGATGAAGGCCGACCCCAACAAGGGCCATTTCCGCAAGAACGAAGACTGGGACCATGTCGATTGGGACGGGATGGAGCCCAAGCTCAAGAAGGAATTCATCGATTTCCTGATCTCAAGCTGCACGGCAGAGTTTTCCGGCTGTGTGCTGTACAAGGAAATGAAACGCCGCGGATCGAACAAGGACATCACCGAGCTGTTCCAGCTGATGGCCCGCGACGAGGCCCGCCATGCCGGTTTCATCAACGACGCCCTGCGCGAGGCCGGCATCGCCGTGAACCTTGGCTTTCTGACGCAGGCCAAGAAATACACCTATTTCCGGCCCAAGTTCATCTATTACGCGACCTATCTGTCCGAAAAGATCGGCTATGCGCGCTACATCACGATCTATCGCCACCTCGAGGCGCATCCGGAACACCGGTTCCACCCGATTTTCAAATGGTTCCGCGAATGGTGCAATGACGAGTTTTCGCATGGCGAGGCCTTCGCCCTGCTGCTGAAAACCGACCCCGCGCTGACGACCAGCCGGATGAACAAGCTCTGGATCAAGTTCTTCCTGACGGCGGTGTTTTCGACCATGTGGGTGCGCGACCACCAGCGCCCCGAATTCCACAAGGCGCTGGGCGTTGATCCGGCATGGTACGGGCAGGAAGTGTTCCGCAAGACATCGGACATCTCTCGGCAGGTGTTCCCGATGGTGCTGGACATCGACCATCCCCGCTGGATACCCGCGCTGAACCGGATGCAGGACGCCAATGTGCAGATCGCACAAGGGCGCAAGCAGGGCGGCGTCGGTGGCTGGGTCAAGCGGATGGCGGGATCGGCCAAGGCGGCGACCGCTTTTGTGTCCTTGCTGACAATCCCTGTCGTCAAAAGCGATGTGCCTGACAGCCCGCGCATGGCACCGGCCTACTGATGGCGCGGGCGGTTTTCATCCTGAAAACCGGTGGAGGCGCTGCCTCCACACCTCCGGGATATTTGTGCTCGGAAGATGAAACATGACCGGCGCGGTGACAGCCGTCATCGCGGCGATCTTTCTGTGGTGGTTTTCCACGGGGGTGATCCTGCTGGCCGTGCGCCGCGCGGACCGCAGCGGGCGGCATCTGGAGACGGTGATCGCCGGTCTGCCGCTTCTGGTGGCCGGTGTCTGGGCGGTCACGGCGTCGCTGATGCGCCCCGATGTGGCGGGCGTCTATCTGGGGTTTCTGGGCGCGCTGGCGATCTGGGGCTGGATCGAGCTTGCATTTCTGGCCGGCGTCGTGACCGGCCCGATGCGCCGCGACTGTCTGCCTGGCCTGTCCGGAAAACCCCGGTTCTTTCGCGCCTTTGCGACGGTTGCCCATCATGAATTGCTGTTGACCGTCGGTTTGTTGGGGCTGGTTCTGGCCTCTGGCG
>DAISXL010000083.1:0-4151 GCA_036825855.1 Yoonia sp. | reverse complement strand
GACCATCTGCTTCTCGAACGCGAGCTGGCCGACCTGCATGGCAAGGAATCGGCGCTGCTGTTCACCTCGGGCTATGTGTCCAATTGGGCGGCGCTGTCTACCTTGGGCAGCCGGCTGGAAAACTGCGTGATCCTGTCGGATGCAGGCAACCATGCATCCATGATCGAAGGCATCCGCCATTCGCGCGCGCACAAGGTCATCTGGAAGCACAACGACTATCACGATCTGGAAATGAAGCTGCGCGCCCTGCCCGCCGATGTGCCCAAGATCGTCGCCTTCGAGAGCGTCTATTCCATGGACGGCGATATTGCCCCCATCCGCCAGATCGTCGAAGTGGCCGAGAAATACGGCGCCATGACCTATCTGGACGAGGTTCATGCCGTCGGCATGTACGGCCCGCGCGGCGGTGGCGTCAGCGAACGCGAAGGGCTGGCCGACCGGATCACCCTGATCGAAGGCACCCTGGGCAAGGCGTTCGGGGTCGTCGGCGGCTATATCACGGGGTCCGCCGCGCTGTGCGATTTCATCCGCAGCTTTGCCTCGGGGTTCATCTTTACGACGGCCCTGCCGCCAGCGGTTGCCGCAGCCGCGCGCACATCCATCGCCTATCTCAAGGAATCAGAGATGGAACGCGCGCGCCAGCGCCGCCAGGTCGCCCGGTTGCGTGCCGCTTTGGACCGCGAAGGCATTCCGCACATGCATAACGACAGCCATATCGTGCCGGTGCTGATCAAGGATCCGGTCAAGACGCGGATGCTGGCCGATTACCTGATGCGCGAATGGGACATCTATGTGCAGCCGATCAACTATCCCACGGTGCCCAAAGGCACGGAAAGGCTGCGTTTTACCCCATCGCCGCTGCATTCGGACGCGGATATCGACCATCTGGTCAATGCGCTGCGCGTATTGTGGAAACAATGTGCGTTGGCGCATGCGGTAGCATAAAAACTACACGATTTCTTTTGTATGCAGGGGTGGACCGCTCCATAGGATGCATTACATTGAAGCTCGACTGGGGCAACGGTCACAGAATCAGATCGAAAGGAATACGATCATGAAGAAGTTCACAATCGCCGCTGCGTTCGCCGTTTTGGCAGTGCCGGCATTCGCACAAGATCTTACACCAACCATCGGCGATGCTGCCAACGGGGAAGAACAGTTCAACCGTCAGTGCGTGGCATGCCACATCGTCGCCGATGCCGACGGCAATGTTCTTGCCGGGCGCAATTCGCGCACAGGTCCGAACCAGTACGGTCTGATCGGCCGCGTTATCGGCTCGGTTGAAGATTTCGACTACAGCGATGGTCTGGTCGAACTCGGTGAAGCAGGCGAAGTCTGGAACGAAGAAAATTTCGTAGCCTACGTGCAAGACCCGACAGGCTGGCTGCGCGAAAAGCTGGACGACCGCCGTGCGCGCGGCAAAATGGCCTATCAGGTGCGTGCAGAGCAGGACGCCTTTGACCTTTATGCCTATCTTGCGACCTTCAACGAAGAAGGCAGCTAAGGCCGGAACACCTGAATTTAATGAAGGGGCTGCCAGCGCAATCTGGCGGCCCTTTTTTGTTGGCCCTATCCCGCGGTGATCAGGGCCGCGACGGATGCGGCGTCTTCTTCATGGGCCAGATGCCCCAGACCGGGCAATTCGGTCACCCGTGCTTTGGGCAGGTATTGCGCGGCAGCACGGCTGACCGACGGCGGGACCGCCTTGTCGTTTGATCCGGTAACCAGATGCACCGTCGCGCCGATCTGCGACAGGCGCGCGAGCAGCCCGTCCAGCGACCATTGCGCCATCATCGCAAGCGTGCCGTCGATGTGGCTACGGTCGGTGATCAGGCGATAGTACAAATCCACACCCGCATCATCGAGGGCAGATCCCGTGCCCTTGATCAGGCTGGCAACCGTGTTGCGGTTGCTTGTCGCGGTCACGATGCTCGCACTGAACGGCGTCGCGGCCAGTGCCTTGGCCAACACAGGAAACAGGAATCCGGCGACACCTTTGAAATTGCTGAGCGCCGCGTTGAGCAGCACGATCTCGGCGGGTCGCAGCCCCAGTTCCCACAGCCGCAAGGCAATCGCGCCGCCAGCCGAATGGCCGACGATGATCGCAGGGTCCCAGCCTTGGGCGCGGCACAGCGACAGGATATCCTCGGCCATGAAATCAAGCCCGCAACGCTGCCGCGCGCCCATCTGGGTAAAGCCTTGACCAGGCAGGTCGATGGCCACGACATGATGCGTCTGCATCAGGATCGGGAACAGATGCCGGAAACTTTGCGTCGCCCCGCCAGCGCCATGGATCAGCAGGATCAGCGGGCCGCTGCCCGCCTCTTGCACGTGCCAGCGGTGCGGGCGGTGCAGGATCTGGCGGGAATGGTCTGACAGCGGCCAGTCGCGCGGGGGCCAGCGCATCAGTCGCCCAAGGCGGTGGCGACGCTGGCTGACAGCCGGGCCGCATCAGCGCGCGGCAAGGGCAGATAGATCGCGCCCAATGTCTGCGCGAGCGCCGCCAGTGCGGGTTCCGGCCGGTTGCCGGTGTCGATCACCAGCGCGTCGATTTTCTGGGCGCGCACCGCCTGGGCCATGCGCTGGGCATCAGCAGCGGCCTGCACGCGGTTACCCGCACCGTCCAGCGCCACGTTGGCGCGTCCGTCGGTCAGAATTACGATCGTCGGGGTCAGCCCTTTGCGCGTGGCGGCGATGGCTTGTTCCAGCGCGGCCACGATGCCCGACGCCAGCGGCGTGCCACCGCCGCCCGGCAAAGCGGCAAGGCGGCGTTTTGTCTGCACCAGCGACCGTGTGGGCGGCAGCAGCACCTCGGCCTGCGTCCCGCGAAACGACACCAGTGCGACGTGGTCGCGCCGCGCATAGGCCTGCGCCAGCAGCAGCTCGATCGCGCCTTTCGCCTCGGCCAACCGCGACAGCGCGGAAGACCCCGACGCATCGACGGTGAACACCAGCAGCCGGTCTGATTTTTCCTCGAACCGTTTGACGCGGATGTCGTCGCTGCGCACTTGCAGCCCGTCGCGCCCTGTCGCCTGTTTGCGGATCGTCTGCCAGGGTGCTGCGGCCCGCAAGGTCGCGACAATATCGATCCGCGCGCCATCGCCCAATCGCCCTGCACGCGACGGCATTGGCCTGCCGCGCCGATTGCCTTTGCGCGCGGCGCCAGAGCCGCTGCCTTTGCCTTGCCGCGCCTTTTGCGCGGCGATCCGGTCGAGCAGGTTGTCGGGCAACAGCGCCTTAATCGCCTCCAGCAGCAAATCGTCGGGCAGGTCCAGCGTGTCGGTCTGATCCTGATCGTCGCGGTCGGTCTGGTCGGGTTCGGGGGCGTCCTGTTCTTCTTCATCGCTGCCCGGCATCTGCGTGGCGCGATGGGCGAACACCAGCAGGCAGGCGATTTCCACATCATCGGCATCGACGGTCATCTTGCCGCGCAAGGACGCATGCGCTTTTGCCGCGCGCAAGGCAAACAACGGCGCGCGCAGGCTGTCGATGCCGAATTGCGCGGCGATGCGGGTCAGTTGTTCACACAGATCATCTGGGACGGCCACCTGCGCCAGATGGGTGATCGCGGCGGCGGGGTCGAACGGGTCGGGCAGGGTGGCTTCGGTTACGCTCACCTCCGACAGGTCGGTGGCAAAGGCGAGCCGTTCGGCCAGTTTGGGGTTCAGCGCCTCGTCCGGTTCAGCACCCTCATCCAGCGCGATCAGCCGGTGCGTGGTGCCGGCATCCAGCACCATCGCCAGCCGCGCGGCAAGCTGCGTCGCCGCCCGTTCCGCCATCGTCAGGATCACCGTGCCGGGGCGCGATAACAGACCCTGTTCCTGCACGAACCGACCTTTTGCTAGTGTCGCCGACAGGTCCAGCCCGCCAAACAGCGCTTCGTCGGAAATCGCGGGATGGATGCGGTGCTGTGGCCGCGGCAACCAGTCGAGCAGGCCAACCAGCCTGTCGCGTACCGGCCCTGACCGTGCGCGTACCGCCATACCGCCAAGCGCGGGGTCAATCGCCAGCAATTGCATCGCCAGAACGGCGCGGTGCCAGACGGCCTCAGCCAAGGGTTTCTTCCACGATCCGCGCAACCCGCGTGCCGCTGCCCGCCTCGTCCAGCGGATCGCGGCGCAGGCGGTGGCGCAGGGCCATCGGCGCCATGT
>DAISXL010000082.1:0-10180 GCA_036825855.1 Yoonia sp. | reverse complement strand
TTCTGGCTGCCCGGCGCGCTGATGCGGCAGACACTGGCGGTGGTGCCGACGGCGAAACGGATCGAGATCGGCGCGATCATTCTGGCCCATGTGCAGACCAAGACTGGCACGGTCTGTCGTGACGCAGCCGCACAGGCCGCGGCGGGCACGCTGGCCACACGGGTTTTCGGGGCGGGAACGCCACTGAACATCGTCGTCGTGCCACGGCTTGACCAAGGGGCGCTGGCGATGCCCGGCGGCCTGATCATTCTGGATGCAAGGCTGTTGCAGGCGGCGGATGACCCGGTCGCGGTGGCGGGCTTTGTACTGGCCAGCCGTGTCGCCAGCTCCGGAAAGGACCCGCTGGAACCTGTCCTGCGCGAGGCCGGGATCGCCGCGACCTTTGGCCTGCTGACGACCGGCGATATCCCGCGCGAGGTCTTGCAACGCCATGCCGACGACCGTCTTGCCGCACCGGCACCGCAGGCCAACAACGACGAACTGCGCCGCGCCTTTGCGACGGCGAACCTGCCGCACCGGCCTTATCAGGTGCTGGCCGATGCCCGCACCGGCACGATGCCTGATCTGGGGCGCGATCCGCTGGACGGCCAGCCGACCCCGCCGATCATGACTGACAGCGAATGGATCAGTCTGCAGAACATCTGCAACCGCTGACGGCTATTTGGTGCCGAACATCCGGTCGCCCGCATCGCCCAGACCCGGCACGATATAGCCGTGATCGTTCAGGTGGCTGTCAATCGCGGCGGTGACGATCGGCACATCGGGATGCGCGTCCTTCATCCGCGCGATACCTTCCGGCGCGGCGAGCAGGCAGAGGAAACGGATATTCGTCGCCCCTGCCTGTTTCAGCAGATCAATCGCCGCGACGGATGAATTGCCCGTGGCGAGCATCGGATCAACGGCGATGACCAGCCGGTCCTCCAGCTCGGTCGGGACCTTGAAATAGTATTGCACGGGTTGCAGCGTTTTCTCGTCGCGGTAAAGGCCGACAAAGCCCACGCGCGCCGAAGGGATCAGTTCCAGCACACCGTCCAGCAATCCATTGCCCGCGCGCAGGATCGACACCAGCGCGAGTTTCTTGCCGTCGATCACCGGCGCATCCATCGGTTCCAGCGGCGTGTCGATCCGGCGGGTGGTCATCGGCAGACCGCGCGTCACCTCATAGGCGAGCAGCTGGCTGATCTCGCGCAGCAACTGGCGGAAGAGGGCTGTGGACGTTTCCTTCTGCCGCATCAGCGTCAGTTTGTGCTGCACCAGCGGATGGGTGACGTGTGTGACATGGTCGTTCATCGGGCAGGCTCCAGTCGTTTGGCCACGCGGGCGCGGGTGGCATCATCGCAGAAAGCGGCGGCAAGGGCGGTCTGGTTCAGCGCCGCGAAATCGGCCTCGTCCCAGCCGAAGGTCTTGTGCAGCATGTCGCATTCGGCGGTCATCGTGGTGTGAAAGAACGGCGGATCATCGGTGGATACCGTGACCTTGACGCCCGCGTCGCGCAGGCGCGCGATGGGGTGGCTTTGCCAGTCACTCACCGCCTTCAGCACGACGTTGGAGCCGGGGCACACCTCTAGCACGATGTCTTTTTCCACGATCTCGCGCAGCAGGTCGGGGTCGTCGATGGCCCCGATCCCGTGGCCGATGCGGGACACCTTCAGATCGCGAATGGTCTCGGCCACCATCGCCGCCCCGCCCCATTCGCCGGCATGACAGGTCAAAGGGATACCCGCCTCGCGCGCCATGTCGAAGGAATAAGCGTAATCGGCAGGCCGCCCCGCCATTTCGCCGCCCGCCATGCCGTAGCCCACGACAAAGCCGCCAAAGGTTTCCGCCGCACAGCGCGCGGCCGGTTTGCAGGCCTCGGGGCCGAAATGGCGGATGCCGGTGACAATCCCGCGCATGGTGATCCCGAACCGCGCCTCGCCTTCGTCGGCGGCGTCGGACATGGCGGCAAGGTAATCCTTCCACGCCGCCAGATCACCGCCGCCGCAAAAATCGGGCGAGACGAAAGTTTCCATATAGACCACGCCATGCGTGGCGGTTTCTTCCAGCACCGCCAGCGTCAGGCGACGGAAATCATCGGGCGTTTGCAGGGTCGTGCAGGCGGCCTCGTAGACCTTCAGGAAATGGTCGAAATCGCGGAAATCATAGCCGCCTGCGGGCGTGAAGATGCCGCTGATGTCGATCTTTTTTTCGGCAGCAAGCATGCGGATGAAATCGGGCGGCGCGCAGCCTTCGAGATGGGTGTGCAGTTCGACCTTGGGAAGTGACCCGAAATTCATAGAAAGCTCTTTCCTGCGCCGCGATAGGGCACTGACAAATGATCCGCGATGCTAGCCGCAACGTCCGAAAACGCGAGATGCCCCAAGGGTCCGTCCCCGATTCCATGCACCAGCACCGGCACCCGTTCGCGGGTGTGGTCGGTGCCGGGCCATGTCGGGTCATTGCCATGGTCGGCGGTGACGATCAACAGGTCATCCTCGGCCAGACGCGGCAAAAGCGCGCCAAGTGCTGCATCGAACCACGCCAGATGCGCGGCATAGCCTGCGGCGTCGCGCCGGTGGCCATAGTCGCTGTCGAACTCGACCAGATTGACGAAGAAGAAATCGCCATCACGCGCTTCATCCAGAAGGTCGCGCAGATGATCCATCAACACGGCATCTCTGCCTTTGCGCAAGTTGTCGATGCCCTGCATCGAAAAGATGTCACCGATCTTGCCCACGGCATGCACCCTGCCGCCCGCCGCCTGCACGTCGTCGCAGATCGACGGGCCGGGCAGCGGGATCGCGTAATCCTTGCGGTTGGCGGTGCGGGTAAAATCCCCCACCTCGCCCACGAAAGGCCGCGCGATCACGCGCCCAACCTTCATCGCGTGCAGCATGGGCGCAAGATCGGCGCAAAGCTGGTAAAGCCGGTCCAGCCCGAAATGATCCTCGTGTGCTGCGATCTGCAAGACGCTGTCGGCAGAAGTATAGCAGATGGGCCAGCCAGAGCGGATATGCGCCGCGCCCTCGCGGTCGATGATCGCGGTGCCCGAGGCGTGGCAATTGCCCAAGATGCCGTCCGTGCCTGCCGCCTTGCAGATGGCAGCGGTCAGATCGGCGGGAAAGGCAGGCACCCTATCGGGGAAATGGTGCCAATCCCACGGCACCGGCACACCGGCCAGTTCCCAATGGCCCGACGGTGTGTCCTTGCCGCGCGAGACTTCGGTCGCGGCGCCCCATGCGCCGGTCGGCACGGCACCCAGCCCCGGCGCCTCCAGCCCCGAGGCCAGTTGCACCGCCGCCCCCAGCCCCAGCGCATCCAGATAGGGCAGATGCAGCGGCACGGCCTGCGCGATATGGCCCACGGTATTCGCGCCGGTATCAGGCAGATCGCCGTTGAAATACTGCGCGGCATCCGGCGCACCGCCGATACCCACACTGTCGATCACGATCAGGATTGCGCGCGGCATCAGCCGATCCTTTCCAGAACAAGCGGGCCGGGCACGGCCGCATCGCCAATGGTGATCGCCGCCCGCACGGCGCGCGCGGCCTCGCCCGCGGCTTCTTCGGTTGCGGCATGGAGCGTGCAAAGCGGCTGGCCGCGCATCACGGGGGCACCCAGCCCGATCATATCGGTCAGCCCCACGGATGGGTCGATCCGGTCAGTCTCGACCCGCCGACCGCCGCCCAAGCCCACGACGACCAGCCCCAGCGCTTCGCCATCGATGGCAGCGATATGGCCGGTTTCCGGTGCCATGACCTCGCCCACGACGGGGGCTGCGGGCAGATGGGTGCGCCAGTCCTCGGCCATGTCGGGTGGTCCGCCCATCGCGGCGATCATGCTGCCAAAGCGTTCCATCGCCTCGCCCGAGGACAGGGCAAGGGCGACCTGCGCACTGGCCTCGGGCGCGGTCCGGCCTTGCAAGGTCAGCAGATGCACGCAAAGCGCCTTGGACAAATCCGCAAGGCGGGGGGCGGCAGCGCTGTTGCCTTCCAGCACTTCCATACAGACCGCAACCTCGACCGCATTGCCCAGCGCGGGCGCAAGGGGCGCGTTCATATCGGTGATCAGCGCCGCTGTGCGGCACCCTGCCCCATTGGCCGCACTGACCAGCGCCTGCGCCAATGCCCGCGCATCATCGGGCGTTTTCATGAAAGCGCCCGACCCGCATTTGACATCAAGCATCAGACCATCAAGACCCGCTGCCAGTTTCTTGGACAGGATCGACGCGGTGATCAGGTCGATGGATTCCACCGTCGCCGTCACATCGCGGATCGCATACAGCCTGCGGTCGGCGGGGGCAATCTGGCCTGTCGCGCTGACGATGGCGCAGCCCACCTCGCGCGTGATCTGGCGCAGGCGCGATTCCGTGACTTGCGTGGACAGGCCGGGGATCGCCTCGAGCTTGTCGAGCGTGCCCCCCGTATGCCCCAAGCCCCGCCCCGAGATCATCGGCACATAGGCCCCGCAAGCTGCGAGCACGGGTGCCGCGATCAGCGACACGCAATCGCCCACACCGCCTGTGGAATGCTTGTCCAAGACCGGCCCCGGCAGGTCCCATGCCAGAACGTCGCCGCTGTCGCGCATCGCCTCGGTCAGTGCCACGCGGCCTTGATCGGACAAACCGTTCAGACAGACCGCCATCGCAAAGGCCCCCGCCTGCGCGTCGCTGACGGCACCGCTGGCCAGACCTTGCGCGAACCATGCAAGCGCCGCCGGATCAGGCGTCTGGCGGTTGCGGATCGCGGCTATGATCGCGCGGGCATCCAAGGGTCAGACGCGGCTCATGTAATCGGCGTCGAAACTGCCGGGCAGCAGATCGGCGACCGTGGTGCGCTGCACGATCCCGTCCATCGTGGCGAGCGTGACGGCCACATCGCCATCCGCGAATTCCGCGATCTTCTGGCGGCAGCCACCGCAGGGGCTGACAGGCTTGGGGCTGTCGGCGATCACCGCAACCTCGGCGATGCGGGTGTCCCCGCCTGCAATCATCGCGGCGATGGCCCCCGCCTCGGCGCAGGTGCCTTCGGGATAGGCCACGTTTTCGACGTTGCAGCCAGTGTAGATCGTGCCGGAGGCCGACCGGATCGCGGCACCCACCTTGAACTTCGAATAGGGGGCATAAGCGTTTTCGCGCACGGCGCGGGCATCGTCGATCAGCGACATGGAAACCTCCGTTTGGGTCCGGTCAGATTGGTGCGGCCAGCGGCGCATTGCAAGACCCGTAGGCCGGGGGTCAGCCCGGCAACGTGACCTCGAGCAACTCCAGATCATCGCTTGGCTTGGTGTAACGTGTCCGCATCCCGGGCGGGATCACGAAGGCATCGCCTGCGGTCAGGATGAACGGCTCCTTCCCCTCGCCTTCGAGCAGCATTTCGCCTGCTATGACAAAGGTGAAATGGATATCCGCGTCATGCGTCGCCCATTCCGGTTCACCCGTCCCGCGCCGGATCACCTGCACACCGGCGACGCCTTTGGTATTGGCGGCAATCGTGGTGTCGCGCGCGATATAGCCCGTCAGCCGCGCAGGCTGCCAATCAGCGTCCGCCGCCTTGTTATAGACGAACCGTTGCCCCTGCCATTCGCGGTCAGGGCGCAGATGCGGTGTCGGCAAGGTCATGTCGTGGTCGATCTCGGTCACATGTTCGGCGGGCACGCCGATCTCGATCACCTCGATCCCGTCGGACGCTTCCAGCACGCGGTGGCGGATTTCAGGCGGCTGGATGAAACAATCGCCTGCTGTCAGGCGGATCGGGCCGCCTTGATCCTCGTAGACCACATCGACCCAGCCCTTGATGCAGAAGATCAGCTGGAACCCGACCTTATGGAAATGCACCATGTCGGGAACAGGCCCGCCATCGGGGATACGGATGTGGCTCGCGATGATCGACCCGCCCAGCCGTGTCGGGATCAGGTCGCGATACTGCATCCCCGCCCGCCCGATCACCCACGGCGCCTGATCCGCCAGACGCCGCACGACAAAGGCGTGATCGGTCTGCGGCAGCACCAGTGGCGGGTTCAGCGGATGCACGCTGACAGGCGTGCCCCCGGGGGATGTCATCGCGGTCTGCCCGTCCGCGAAGGCCGGATCGTCCGTCAGGATGCGCAGGCCGGGGTTCACCCCGTCCCCCTGTTCCAGCCGCACCCGCAGCCCGTGGCCGGAATAAACCGCGACACTGGGGTCATCGGCGGGATAGATCATGTCCAGCCGCATCCCCAGCACCTTGCCGAAGAACGCCAGATCGGCACGCAGGTCCGTTGTCGGCAGGCGGATTTCGGCGCGGATTTCATATGTCTGTGTCATGGATCGCAGATTGTGCCCGGCGCGAAAGATTTGCAAGATTGCGCAAAGCGTGATTAACCGCGCGGCAGGCTTTCCCTTGCGGCAGGATAATGGTTTAATATTAAACCAGTTTGAGTGGAGACGATGATGGTCGATGAAACAGCCAACAGCCAACGTCAGGCTGCCCTTGATTACCACAAGTTTCCCAAGCCCGGAAAACTCGAAATCCGCGCGACCAAGCCGCTGGCCAATGGCCGCGACCTCGCTCGCGCCTATTCGCCAGGCGTCGCAGAGGCCTGTCTGGAGATCAAGGCAGACCCCGACACCGCCCGCGATTATACCGCGCGCGGCAATCTGGTGGCGGTCGTCACCAACGGCACGGCGGTGCTGGGGCTGGGCAATATCGGCGCGCTCGCGTCCAAGCCCGTGATGGAAGGCAAGGCCGTCCTGTTCAAGAAATTCGCCAATATCGACTGTTTCGACATCGAATTGAACGAGGCTGACCCCCACAAGCTCGCCGATATTGTTTGCGCGCTGGAACCGACCTTTGGCGCGATCAATCTGGAGGATATCAAGGCCCCCGACTGTTTCATCGTCGAAAAGCTGTGCCGCGAACGGATGAACATCCCCGTATTCCACGACGACCAGCACGGCACGGCAATTGTCGTCGGTGCAGCCGTGCTGAACGCGCTGCATGTCGCGGGCAAAAAGTTCGAGGATATCAAGATCGTCAGCACCGGCGGCGGGGCGGCGGGGATCGCCTGTCTCAATATGCTGCTAAAGCTGGGCGTTAAGCGGGAAAATGTGTGGTTATGTGACATCGAAGGACTGGTCCATCACGGCCGCGAAAAGGACATGACCCCGCAGAAGGCGGAATATGCCCAAGGCACGACACCCGCGACGCTGGCCGATGTGATCGAAGGGGCGGACCTGTTTCTGGGCCTGTCCGGTCCGGGCGTGCTCAAGCCCGAGATGGTGGCGCAGATGGCACAGCGCCCGATCATCTTTGCATTGGCCAACCCCAACCCCGAGATCGACCCGGACGCCGCCCGCGCGGTCACGCCGGACGCGATCATCGCGACGGGGCGCAGCGATTACCCCAATCAGGTCAACAACGTGTTGTGCTTTCCGTTCATCTTTCGCGGCGCGCTGGATGCCGGCGCGACCGAGATCAACGACGAAATGAAGATCGCCTGTATCGAAGGCATCGCCGCCCTCGCCCGCGCCACCACCAGCGCCGAGGCTGCGGCGGCCTATAGCGGCGAAAAGCTGACCTTCGGGGCGGATTACCTGATCCCCAAACCATTCGATCCGCGCCTGATGGGGGTCGTCGCCTGCGCCGTGGCCAAGGCCGCGATGGAAACGGGTGTCGCCAAACGTCCGATTGCGGATATGAAAGCCTATAAGGAAAAGCTTGACGGATCGGTTTTCAAATCCGCGATGATCATGCGACCGGTGTTCGAAGCCGCGCGCACGGCATCGCGCCGCATCGTCTTTGCCGAGGGCGAGGAGGAACGCGTGCTGCGCGCGGCGCAGGCGATGATGGAGGAAACCACCGACACCCCGATCCTGATCGGGCGACCCGATGTGATCGAAAACCGGTGTGAACGCGCCGGCCTGAAGATCCGCCCCGGCGTGGATTTCAACGTCGTGAACCCTGAAAACGACCCCCGCTACCGCGACTATTGGGAAACATATCATCACCTGATGGCGCGGCGCGGCGTGACGCCCGACCTTGCCAAGGCGATCATGCGCACCAACACGACCGCCATCGGCGCGGTCATGGTCCACCGCGACGAGGCCGACAGCCTGATCTGCGGCACCTTCGGCCAGTTCCTGTGGCATCTGAAATATGTGACCGAGATTCTGGGCACCTCCGCGCTGCATCCGGTCGGGGCCCTGTCGCTGATGATCCTTGAGGATGGGCCTTTGTTCATCGCCGATACGCAGGTACATCCCGAACCCACGCCCGAACAGATCGCGGAAACGGTGATCGGGGCTGCGCGCCATGTGCGCCGCTTCGGGCTGGAGCCGAAAATCGCGCTGTGTTCGCACAGCCAGTTCGGCAATCTGGATTGCGACACAGGCCGGCGGATGCGCGCGGCGATGGCGATCCTTGATAGCGCGCCCCGCGATTTCGCCTATGAAGGCGAGATGCATATCGACTCTGCGCTCGACGTCGAGTTGCGCAGCCGGATCTTTCCGGGCGCCCATCTGCCGGGGCCGGCCAATACGCTGATCTTCGCCAATACCGATGCGGCATCGGGCGTGCGCAACATCCTCAAGATGAAGGGCGGCGGGCTCGAGGTCGGGCCGATCCTGATGGGCATGGGCAACCGCTGCCATATCGTCACGCCCTCGATCACGGCGCGCGGGTTGCTGAACATGTCGGCCATCGCGGGTACGCCGGTGGCGCATTATGGGTGACGTGACGCCGGTTTTTGCCTGCTTCAAATGGGGCAAGGGCTATCCGTGCCGTTATACCAATATCCTGTTCCGCGCATTGACAGATGTGATGCAGACGTCGTTCCGCTTTGTCTGTCTGACCGATGATCCCGACGGTTTGGCCGAAGGGATCGAGACCATGCCGCTGCCGGTCTTTGCCATGGACCGCGCCGACTGGCACAAGGGGATGTGGCCGAAACTGTCGGTCTTTGCGCCCGGCCTGTTCACGCCGGGCACGCCTGTGATCATGATGGATGTGGACGTCATCGTGCTGCGCGATCTGACGCCGCTGTTCGACCACCTGCGCGCAAAGGGCGGGTTGCACATCATCCGCGAGATTCCCGATACGCTGCCGCGATGGTTTCCGAGATTGTTCGGCAAGCCGCTTTTGTCGAATTCTTCTGTCGTGGGCTTTATCGCGGGCCAGCAGCATCACCTGTTCGAGGCGTTCCGCGACAAGATCTATGACGAGATACGGCAGCACCGGAACGATCAGAACTTCATCCATTATCACGCGCATTCCCGCCAAAGCTGGCCAATCGGCTGGATGGTCAGCTTCAAAAAAGATCTTGCCTTTCATTTTCCAGTGAACCTGGTCCGGCCAATCCGGCAGCCAGAGGCCTTTGTCGTGATCTTTCACGGCGTCCCGAACCCCGAGGACATGGCGCAAGCCCCGTTCAAGCGCTGGGGCTCGCCCGAGAAATTCGGCTACTTCCCGGTCCGCTGGATCAAGGAGTATTGGGCGCGCTATTCCCGCCCGACGGATCGCTAGGTGCTGATCTTGCAGGAACATTCTTGCCTCCGGCGGGGATATTTGAGCTCCAACGATGATCGGTCAATTTATTGACTCCATCGCGTTGTGGCGGCGGGCTATTCTTGCCTGACCGCCTGCCCGCGCGTAACAACAGCATGACATCGGTTTTGGGAGGAACGCGGGATGGGTTACGCAGAGGTTTACGCTGGTTGGCAACAAGACCCCGAAGGGTTCTGGATGGACCAGGCCAAGGCCATCGACTGGGTGACGCCGCCGGTCAAGGCGCTGGATGCCAGCAAGGCCCCGATCTATAGCTGGTTCGCGGAGGCGCAGGTCAACACCTGTTACAACGCCGTCGACCGCCATGTCGCGGCGGGCCGGGGCGATCAGGCGGCGATCATCTATGACAGTCCTGTCACCGATACCAAACGCACCATCACCTATGCGGCGTTGCTCGACAACGTGTCACGCCTGGCAGGCGCGTTGCGCGCCAAGGGTGTCGAAAAGGGCGACCGCGTCATTATCTATATGCCGATGGTGCCCGAAGCGCTGGAGGCGATGCTAGCCTGCGCGCGGCTGGGCGCGGTGCATTCGGTGGTTTTCGGCGGGTTCGCCGCGCATGAGTTGGCGGTGCGGATCAATGACGCGACGCCCAAGGCGATCATCGCGGGGTCCTGCGGGATCGAGCCGGGGCGGGTTGTGAAATACAAACCCCTGCT
>DAISXL010000081.1:0-10289 GCA_036825855.1 Yoonia sp. | reverse complement strand
CGACGACCACGGCGAGTGTGAACAGGATCAAACCTTCAAAATGGTTATTCAGCGCGCGGAACAGCCGGCCCGTCTTGGGGCTGACCTGCTCGATCAAGGGCTTGCCAAGGCGGCCGGGGTCACGCGGCCCTGCGGTCTTGCCGGGCCCAAGCTCGAGATTGGCGGGCACCGACATCAGGACGAATTGCACTCCTTGCAAGAGGCCCGCGAGGGCAAGGACGGTCAGTTCGGGGGTCATGGTGCAAAGCCTTGTTTGGGGTGGTCGGGGAAAACCCCGACCTACGGGGGCGGTTCTCTTTTGCGCCGTAGGGCGGGGTTAACCCCGCCGTACCGTTTACAAATCCATCAGCAAGCGGCGCGGATCTTCCAGCGCTTCTTTCACGCGCACAAGGAAGGTCACAGCCCCTTTGCCGTCCACGATCCGGTGGTCATAGGACAGCGCCAGATACATCATCGGCCGGATCACGACCTGCCCGTTGATCGCCATCGGGCGGTCCTGGATCTTGTGCATGCCAAGGATACCCGACTGCGGGGGGTTCAGGATGGGCGAGGACATCAGCGAGCCGTAGACCCCGCCGTTGGAGATGGTGAAGGTGCCGCCCTGCATCTCGGCCATCGACAGCTTGCCGTCGCGGGCCTTGGCGCCCATTTCGGCGATCGCCTTTTCGATGGCGGCAAAGGACATCTGGTCGGCGTCGCGGATCACCGGCACCACAAGACCCGTGGGCGTGCCTGCGGCGATGCCCATATGGACGTAGTTTTTATAGACCACGTCATTGCCGTCGATTTCGGCGTTCACTTCGGGGACTTCGTTCAGGGCGTGGATACAGGCCTTGGTGAAGAAGGACATGAAGCCCAGTTTCACGCCGTGTTTCTTGAAGAACAGGTCCTTGTAGGCGTCGCGCAGCGCCATCACCTCGGTCATGTCGACCTCGTTATAGGTGGTCAGCATCGCGGCGGTGTTCTGGCTGTCCTTCAGACGCTTGGCGATGGTCTGGCGCAGACGGGTCATCTTGACGCGCTCTTCGCGGGCCTCGTCGCTGGCGGCCACAGGCGCACGCGGGGCAGAGGCGGGGGCAGGGGCGTCGGATTTCGCGGTCAGCGCCTTCAGCACATCCTCTTTCATGACGCGGCCGTCCTTGCCGGTGCCTTTGACATCCGACAGATCGTTGTCGGCCATCAGTTTTTTGGCGGATGGCGCGTCTTCGGGATCGCGCGGCTTGGTGTCTTCGGGGCCTGCATTGGTCTGGGTGGCGGCAGCTTCTGGCGCGGGTGCGGCTTTGGGGGCCTCTTTCACCGGGGCAGCGGCGGCTGCACCTTCGGCGATCTGCGCCAGAAGCGCATCGACGCCAACGGTTTCACCTTCGGCGGCGACGATTTCCGACAGGGTGCCGGCGACAGGGCTTGGCACCTCGACCGTGACCTTGTCGGTTTCCAGTTCGCACAGCATTTCGTCGACGGCGACGGCGTCGCCCGGTTTCTTGAACCACGTGGCGACGGTGGCCTCGGTCACGGATTCACCAAGCGTGGGGACGCGGACTTCGGTGCTCATTTCTTTGTTCCTTTGATGGTCAGCGCATCGTCAACCAGCGCTACTTGTTCTGCTTTGTGCTTGCTTGCGAGGCCCGTCGCAGGGCTCGCCGCGGCGGCGCGGCCCGCATAGACGGGGCGGGTGTGCTTGGCCTTGATGCGGGTCAGCACCCATTCAAGGTTGGGTTCCATAAAGGCCCATGCGCCCTGGTTCTTGGGCTCTTCCTGACACCAGACCATTTCCGCGTTCTGGAACCGTTGCAGTTCCTTCATCGCGGATTGGGCAGGGAAGGGGTAGAACTGTTCGAACCGCAGGATATAGACATCGTCGATCCCGCGCGCATCGCGTTCTTCCAGCAGGTCGTAATAGACCTTGCCCGAACACACGATCACGCGTTTGATCTGGTCGTCTGCCACCAGCTTGATTTCGGAATTGCCGTATTGCGCATCGTCCCACAGCACGCGGTGGAAACTGGACCCTGTTGTAAATTCCTCTTTCTTGGACACGGCCAGTTTGTGCCGCAGCAAGGATTTCGGCGTCATCAGGATCAGCGGCTTGCGATAGGTCCGGTGCAGCTGGCGGCGCAGCAGGTGGAAATAGTTGGCCGGCGTGGTGCAATTCGCCACGATCCAGTTGTCACCGCCGCACATGGTCAGGAACCGTTCCAGACGCGCGCTGGAATGTTCCGGCCCTTGCCCTTCATAGCCATGCGGCAGCAGGCAGACGAGGCCCGACATGCGCAACCATTTGCTTTCCCCAGAGGAGATGAACTGGTCGAACATGATCTGCGCGCCGTTGGCGAAATCGCCGAACTGGGCTTCCCACAGTGTCAGCGCGTTGGGTTCGGCCAGCGAATAGCCGTATTCAAAGCCAAGCACCGCATATTCGGACAGCATCGAATCGATGACCTCGTACCGGGCCTGACCTTCGCGGATGTTGTTCAGCGGGTAATAGCGGTCTTCGTTTTCCTGATTGATGAAGGCCGAATGCCGCTGGCTGAACGTGCCGCGTGTGCTGTCCTGACCGGACAGACGGACGGGGAAGCCTTCCAGCAGCAAGGACCCAAAGGCCAGCGCCTCGCCGGTGGCCCAGTCGATGCCGGTGCCGGTATCGAACATCTGTGCCTTGGCGTCGCGCAGGCGGTCGATGGTTTTGTGCGTCGGGAAATTATCCGGCACGGTGGTCAGCGCCTTGCCGACGGCGGCAAAAGCGTCGTCGGAAATGGCGGTCTTGCCGCGCTGGTATTTCTTTTCCTTCATCCGGTCGAGATGCGACCAGCGCCCGTCCAGCCAGTCGGCCTTGTTGGGCTTATAGTTTTTGCCAGCCTCGAATTCCTCGTTCAGATGGGCCTGAAACGCGGCTTTCATATCCTCGATCTCGCCTTCGGGGATCAGGCCGTCCTTGACCAGACGCTCGGTATACAGCGTCAGCGTGGTCTTTTGTTTCTTGATCTTTGTGTACATCACCGGGTTGGTGAACATCGGCTCGTCGCCTTCGTTGTGACCAAAGCGGCGGTAGCAGATGATGTCCAGCACCACATCCTTGTGGAACTTCTGGCGGAATTCGGTCGCCACACGGGCGGCATGGACCACAGCCTCTGGATCATCACCATTCACGTGGAAGATCGGGGCTTCGACCATCAGCGCGATATCGGTGGGATAGGGGCTGGACCGGCTGAAATGCGGCGCGGTGGTGAAACCGATCTGGTTGTTCACCACGATATGCATCGTGCCGCCGGTGCGGTGTCCGCGCAGACCGGACAGGCCGAACCCTTCGGCAACCACACCCTGACCCGCGAAGGCGGCGTCGCCGTGCAGCAGGATCGCCATGACCTTGGTCTTGTCGGTGTCTTTCTTCTGGTCCTGCTTGGCGCGGACCTTGCCCAGAACGACGGGGTTCACCGCCTCGAGGTGGCTGGGGTTGGCGGTCAGCGACAAATGCACGGTGTTGCCGTCAAAGCTGCGGTCGTTGGAGGCGCCAAGGTGGTATTTCACGTCACCCGAGCCGTCGACATCCTCGGGTTTGAACGACCCGCCCTGGAATTCGTTGAAAATCGCGCGGTAGGGTTTCTGCATGACGTTCGCCAGCACCGACAAACGGCCACGGTGCGGCATGCCGATGACGATATCCTCAAGACCCAGCTGGCCGCCGCGCTTGATGATCTGTTCCATCGCGGGGATCAGGCTTTCGCCGCCATCAAGGCCGAAACGCTTGGTCCCCATGTATTTGACATGCAGGAATTTCTCGAACCCTTCGGCCTGCACGAGGCTGTTCAGGATCGCCTTGCGCCCTTCGCGGGTAAAGCTGATTTCCTTGCCGTAGCCTTCGATGCGTTCTTTAAGCCAGCCCGCTTCTTCGGGGTTGGAGATGTGCATGTATTGCAGCGCGAATGTGCCGCAATAGGTGCGCTGCACGATGGCGATGATCTCGGCCATTGTCGCGACTTCAAGGCCCAGCACGTTGTCGATGAAAATCGGACGGTCCATGTCCTTGGCGGTAAAGCCGTAATTTGCAGGGTCAAGTTCGGGATGCGGCACGGTTTCGCGCATGCCGAGCGGGTCCAGGTCGGCGATCAGGTGGCCACGGATGCGGTAGGCGCGGATGATCATCAACGCGCGGATGCTGTCGAGCACGGCATTGCGGACCTGCGCCTCTGACAGGCCGACGCCTTTTTCAGTGGCTTTCGCCTTGATCTTTTCGGCGGCAGCGGCGGGTTCCGCTGGCCACTGGCCGTCAAGGGCGGCGGTCAGCTCGTCATTGGGCACAGGCGGCCAGTCGCGGCGCGCCCAGCTTGGGCCTGCGGCCTCGGCCTGTGCGTCGGCGGGTGCATCGCCAAGGCTGCGGAAAAAAGCCTGCCAGCTTTCATCGACCGCCCCCGGATTGTCGGCGTAGCGCGCGTAAAGCTGTTCGACATAACCCGCGTTATGCCCCTGCAGAAAGCTCGAGGCGTGGAACAGGTCGTTGGGGGAGTGGTCGTTCATGACAGGGGACCTTTGTTGAATGTCGTCCGGCGGAGGATGGCCCCCGCCGTAAAGTGGATGTCAGGGTGAACCCCGATTTACCCGATGGCTTTCAGCACGGCCTCGCCCAGCGTCGCGGGGCTGTCGGCCACGATGATCCCTGCGGATTTCATCGCCTCGATCTTGCTTTCGGCGTCGCCTTTGCCGCCAGCCACGATCGCACCGGCATGGCCCATGCGGCGGCCCGGAGGGGCGGTGCGGCCTGCGATAAAACCGGCGGTGGGTTTCCAGCGGCCTTTCTTGCGCTCGTCGGCAAGGAATTGTGCGGCTTCTTCTTCGGCGGACCCGCCGATTTCGCCGATCATGATGATCGAATGTGTTTCTTCATCGGCGAGGAACATCTCGAGGATGTCGATATGTTCGGACCCTTTGATCGGATCGCCGCCAATGCCGACAGCAGTGGACTGGCCAAGGCCGGAGTCGGAAGTCTGCTTCACGGCTTCATAGGTCAGCGTGCCCGACCGCGACACAACACCGACCGACCCGCGGCGGTGGATATGGCCCGGCATGATGCCGATCTTGCAGGCGTCGGGCGTGATGACACCGGGGCAGTTCGGCCCGATCAGGCGGGATTTGGACCCTTCCAGCGCGCGCTTGACCTTCATCATGTCGAGCACGGGGATGCCTTCGGTGATGCAGATGATCAGCTCCATTTCCGCATCAATGGCCTCGAGGATCGAGTCAGCGGCGAATGGCGGCGGCACATAGATCACAGAAGCATTGGCTTGCGTGACGTGGCGCGCCTCGTGGACCGAGTTGAAGACGGGCAAGTCCAGATGCGTGCTGCCGCCTTTGCCGGGGGTGACGCCGCCGACCATCTTGGTGCCATAGGCGATGGCCTGTTCGGAATGGAACGTGCCCTGAGAGCCGGTCAGGCCCTGGCAGATCACGCGGGTGTTTTCGTTGACGAGAATGGCCATGTGTGGTCCTTCATCTTAATTGCGGTCCGCAAGAGTCATTGCGGTCGGTTATTTGAAATCGCGTCAGCCGCGAATGATCCCCAGTTGATAAGTTCCTTCACCTGCGCCGTTTACGACGCCCGGCTGGTAGAACAGTTCACCACGCGGGTAGTTTGTAAGGCGTGACGCAATCCCCGCCGATTGTGCCGGGCCGTAACGCTGTCGAAGCGTCTGGAAGACATCAACGTTTTCCGGTGCCCGGGCACGCATGGTGCAGATTGTCTGTCCTTGTGCAGTGCGGTCGGAACTGAAGAGGAAGGGATCGTCAGGATTATCCGACTTGCTGCCTAGGCAAACATCTTCGAATTCTCGCAGACCTGCATCCAGCGACGTTACTGGCAGGCCACGAATGACTTCGGCCCGCGTTGGCGTTGAGCTGCTTTCGCAGGCCGTCACGAGGAGTGTCG
This sequence comes from Yoonia sp., assembly GCA_036825855.1. Classification (GTDB taxonomy): domain Bacteria; phylum Pseudomonadota; class Alphaproteobacteria; order Rhodobacterales; family Rhodobacteraceae; genus Yoonia. The sequence goes on along the minus strand of DAISXL010000081.1, from coordinate 4,372 downwards.
TTGCCAGAAGGGCGACGGATTTTGCTAGCGTTGACGCCAACCTCATCCCTTTACCGCCTTCACGATCTTCTGCGCGCCGTCTTTCAGGTCGTCGGCGGCGATCACGTCAAGGCCGGAATTGCGGATGATTTCCTTGCCTTTCTCGACATTCGTGCCTTCAAGGCGGACGACAAGCGGCACTTTCAGCCCGACTTCTTTCACGGCAGCGATCACGCCTTCGGCGATGACGTCGCAGCGCATGATACCGCCGAAGATGTTGACAAGGATGCCTTTGACGTTGGGGTCAGAGGTGATGATCTTGAACGCCTCGGTGACCTTTTCCTTGGTCGCACCGCCGCCCACGTCGAGGAAGTTGGCAGGTTCGGCCCCGTAAAGCTTGATGATGTCCATCGTCGCCATGGCCAGACCGGCGCCGTTGACCATGCAGCCGATTTCACCGTCCAGCGCGATATAGTTCAGGTCGTATTTGGACGCGGCGAGTTCCTTGGAATCTTCCTCGGTTTCGTCACGCAGGGACGCGATATCGGAATGGCGGTACATCGCGTTGCCGTCGAACGATACCTTGGCGTCCAGCACCTTCAGATCGCCCTTGTCGGTCACGATCAGCGGGTTGATCTCCAGCATCTCCATGTCTTTTTCGGTGAAGGCTTTGTAAAGCTGGCCCATCAGCGTGACGCATTGCTTGATCTGGTTGCCGCTCAGTCCCAGCGTGAACGCGACGCGGCGGCCGTGGAACGCCTGATAGCCGGTCGCGGGATCGACGCTGAACGACAGGATTTTTTCGGGGGTCGCTTCTGCAACCTCTTCGATGTCCATGCCGCCTTCGGTTGAGACGACGAAACTGATGCGGCTGGTCTGGCGGTCCACCAGCAGGGCAAGGTACATCTCGGTCTCGATGCCCGAACCGTCCTCGATATAGATGCGGTTGACCTGCTTGCCGGCGGGGCCGGTCTGATGCGTGACCAGCGTGCGGCCCAGCATCTTTTTCGCCTCTTCGGCGGCTTCTTCCACGGACCGGCACAGGCGCACGCCGCCTTTGTCACCGGCATCGGCTTCTTTGAACTTGCCTTTGCCACGGCCACCTGCGTGGATCTGGGCCTTGACCACCCAGAGCGGGCCGTCAAGCTCGCCCGCGGCGGTTTTCGCGTCTTCGGCGCGGATCACCGGGCGGCCGTCGGATACGGGCGCGCCGTAGCTGCGCAGCAAGGCTTTGGCCTGGTATTCGTGGATATTCATGAGGCATGTCCAATTTGACTTCGGTTGGCACTCCCTAAATCACATAAAAAATCGCTTTTCTAACTGAAAAGTGGCAGCAGTCCGGATAATCCGACATTTGTGATCACTTGTTTGAAAAGTGTGATCACAAAAATCTCGCCTGCATCGTTTCCGCAGATTTTGCACAATTTCGAAAGATTCGTACTGCCTGACCGGCGCAGCAAAAAGGGGCCGCCACTGGCGACCCCCCGTCATCCTTGGCAAGATCGCTTAAGCGAGAGTGCCGTCGATCCCTTTGCACGCCTCGACCAGGCCTTTGACAGCGTTGACCGATTTGTCGAACATCGCCTGTTCGTCCTTGTTCATCTTGATTTCGACCACACGCTCGACGCCACCGGCACCGATCACGGTCGGCACGCCGACATAGAACCCGTTCAGGCCATAGGCACCGTCAACATGGGCGGCACAGGGCAGAACGCGTTTCTGGTCTTTCAGGAATGCCTCGGCCATCTCGATGGCGGATGTCGCGGGGGCGTAGAACGCCGAACCGGTTTTCAGCAGGCCCACGATTTCGGCGCCGCCGTCACGGGTGCGCTGCACGATGGCGTCCAGCTTGTCCTGCGTGGTCCAGCCCATCTCGACCAGATCGGGCAGGGGGATACCTGCGACGGTGGAATAGCGCGTCAGCGGCACCATGGTGTCGCCGTGGCCGCCCAGGACGAAGGCGGTGACATCGCGCATCGAGACGTTGAATTCTTCGGCAAGGAAGTGGCGGAAGCGTGCCGAATCCAGCACGCCGGCCATGCCGCAGACCATGTGGTGCGGCAGGCCCGAGAATTCGCGCAAAGCCCAGACCATCGCGTCGAGCGGGTTGGTGATGCAGATCACGAACGCATTCGGCGCGTGCGCGGCAATGCCTTCGCCCACGGATTTCATGACCTTGAGGTTGATCCCCAACAGATCGTCGCGCGACATGCCGGGCTTGCGCGGCACACCGGCGGTCACGATGCAGACGTCGGCGCCCGCGATATCGGCGTAATCGTTGGTGCCCTTGAAGCTGCCATCGAATTTCGCGGCGGGGCCGGATTCAGCGATATCAAGCGCCTTGCCTTGCGGGATGCCTTCGGAAATGTCGAACAAAACGACATCGCCGAGCTCTTTGACAGCCGCGAGGTGCGCGAGCGTGCCGCCGATCTGTCCGGCGCCGATAAGGGCGATCTTGGGTCTGGCCATGGAAACAGGTCCTTTGGTGGTTTTGATTTGGCGCATTGGGTAAGCCTTTGCAGCCGCTCTGGCAAGTGTGCCGCATCGCGGCATGACACCAAGGGTCATGGTCACCCCGCAAGGAACTGGCTAATCAGGTCACAACAAAGGCAATTGAGGCTGTCCGGTGATCACGTTCGATTGGGTTTTCTTCGCGGTGGGTATCCCCGCGATCCTGTTTGCGGGCATATCAAAGGGCGGGTTCGGCTCTGGTGCGGCTTTTGTCGGCGGGGCGATTCTGGCCTTTGTGGTGCCGCCGGGGCTGGCCCTGGGGATCACGCTGCCGCTGTTGATGCTGGTCGATGCGGCCACCCTGCGCCCGTTCTGGCGGCAATGGCATTGGCCGTCGGCCAAGGGCATGATCATCGGCGCCGTACCGGGCATCATCATCGGAGCGTTGCTGTATTCGCTGGTCGATGCCGATGTGTTCCGTCTGCTGATCGGCGGGATCTGCATCGCATTCGTCGCGTTTCAGATGGCCCGCAATCTGGGCTGGCTTGCCGTGCGGCAAATGCCGTTTTCGCGGCCTCTGGCGTGGCTTGCGGGGCTGGTGGGGGGATTTACCAGTTTTGTCAGCCATGCAGGCGGGCCGCCCACAGCGATTTTCCTGCTGTCCCAAGGGCTGAGCAAAACCACCTTTCAGGCGACGACCGTCCTGACCTTCTGGGCGATCAACTGGATGAAGGTGGTGCCCTATGCCTATCTTGGCATCTTTTCGCTCGAAAGCCTGAAGGCCAGTGTTGCGCTGGCCCCCTTTGCGCTGATCGGCGCGTGGATCGGGGTCAGGGCGCACCGGCTGGTGCCGGAACGCGCGTTCTTTGCGCTGACCTATGTGCTGCTGATGGCAACCGGCCTGCGGCTGATCTGGGTGGCGCTGGCCTGATCATGTGTGGCGCCCGAGGCTGAACAGCACGTCCTGCCAGTCGAATGCCGCGCCCGAGGCGACTAGGCAGGTCAGCCCGTCCGGCAGCGTAATCGCGATGGTCCAGCTGCCGGTGTCGGTGGCGGCGAACACTTCGGTCACGGTACCGTCGGGGCCGGCGGTGACGAACTGCCGCCGTTCGCCATAGACCTGCGCCAGACGCTGAGCGACAATTGCATTATCCGCGCAGGTCAGCGCCTGCGCCTGCGTCGCCCCGACAACGACCGCGAGGCAACAAAAACAGACGTAATACAAATACTGCAATCTGATGCCCGCCTTCTGCCGGATGACCTGCCGTTTCAGGTCTCACGCTCCCGCATAGAGGAACGAGGTTAACATCCGGTAACCGGCCCCTCGTGCTGCATCGCGGCAAGATCGGGGTTGAATCATCGGCACGGGTCTGGTCATGTTCGCGCAATAATCTTGCGAGGAGGATTCGATGCACACCCGCCCCACACGGTCCGCGCTTTACATTCCGGGGTCAAAGGACCGCGCCCTTGAAAAGGCGCGCGGTCTGCCGGTCGACGTGATCCTGTTCGATCTGGAAGATGCGGTCACCCCCGATGCCAAGATCGCCGCGCGCGATACGCTGTTTGCATCACTGGCGGGTGGCGGCTATGGCCCGCGCCAGCGGATCGTGCGGATCAACGCGCTTGATACCGAATGGGGCCGCGCCGATGCCGCTGCGGTCGCCGCGATGGACTGCGACGCGATCCTGCTGCCCAAGGTGAACAGCACAGCCGATGTTGACGCGCTGGCGGCACTTGTCCCCGATCTGCCGATCTGGGCGATGATGGAAACCCCGCAAGGCGTGCTCAACGCCGCAAGCATCGCCGCACATCCGCGGATGGCAGGGTTCGTGATGGGCACCAATGATCTGGCCAAGGATATGGGGTCGCGCGGGCGGCCTGCCTTGATGACGGCCTTGCAGATGTGCCTGCTCGCGGCCAAGGCGGCGGGGATCGTGGCGCT
>DAISXL010000080.1:7799-10347 GCA_036825855.1 Yoonia sp. | reverse complement strand
GGGTTGCGGGTCTGGAAGGCCACGACCTTGCGCCAGCCCAGCTTGCGGAAGAGTGCGCGCAATTCGTTGGGCGTATCGCGGCGACCACGGAAATCGTAATGCACGGGCTGCTGGATGCCCGTGACAGGGCCACCCAGATACACGCTGCCTGCCGTGTTGTGCAGATAGTTCAACGCCGGATGCGCGCTATCGTCGGCACCATAGACCTTTTCGGCCTCGAGCGCCTTGTTGGGCACCCATTTGTCGGTGACGGTCATCGTGGCAAGGATCACGCCTTCCTGATCGCGCAGCGCGATGTCCTGCCCGACGGTGACCTTGTCGGCAAAACCTTCGCTGACGTCGAGAGTGATCGGCATCGGCCACAGCGCGCCATCGGCAAGGCGCATGTTATCCACGACGCTGTTGTAATCGGCCTCGGACAGGAACCCTTTCAACGGGTTGAAGCCACCATTCATCAACAGTTCCAGATCACAGATCTGGCGCGGCGTCAGGTCATGGCTGACAAGTTCGCCCGCCTCTGCCTTCAGTTTCTGGGCGCTCTCGTAAGAGACGTAGAGTTCCGGGATCGGGGCCAAGTCCTGAGGCATGATTTTCACTGACATCTATGGTTGCGTTGGCAGTGCCATAGCCCCCCGCCCGCGCGCTTGTCCAGCATGGTGCGGCAAAAAGAACAGGGCCTTGAGGCGCTGCCCGATCGTGGAACAGGTATTCCCGAAATGGGCGCTGACCGCGCGCGCTGTCCTATTCTGCCGCCTTGACCACCTGCTGGTCATGCTGGGCGGCCAGATAGCGTTCCGCGTCCAGCGCCGCCATGCAGCCCATGCCCGCACTTGTGACCGCCTGGCGGTAGACGTGATCGGTCAGATCGCCCGCCGCAAAGACACCGGGGATGGCTGTGCGCGTTGTGCCGGGTTCGACCACGACATAGCCGCCGTTGTGTAACTCCAGCTGGCCCTGCACCAGTTCGGATGCAGGCGCATGGCCGATGGCGATGAACACACCCTTGGCCGCAATTTCGGTGACGGCACCATTGCGCACATCGCGCACGCGGATGCCTTCGACACCCAGCGGGCTGTCGGTGCCGAACACCTCCTCGACCTCGTGGAACCAGAGCGTTTCGATCTTGGGGTTGTTGGCCAGCCGCTGCTGCAGGATCTTTTCGGCGCGCAATTCATCGCGGCGGTGGATCAGCGTCACCTTGGAGGCGAAATTGGTCAGGAACAGCGCCTCTTCCACGGCGGTATTGCCGCCGCCGACGACGACGATTTCCTGCCCGCGATAGAAGAACCCGTCACAGGTCGCGCAGGCGCTGACGCCGAAACCCTTGAACTTGTCCTCGGTCGGCAGGCCCAGCCATTTGGCGCGCGCGCCCGTCGACAGGATCACCGCATCGGCGGTATAGACGGTGCCGCTGTCGGACATGGCGGTGAACGGGCGTTTCTGCAGATCAAGCGAGGTGATGATGTCCTGCACGATCTCGCAGCCCATGGCGCGCGCATGGGCTTCCATGCGCAGCATCAGGTCGGGGCCTTGCACTTCCGTATCGCCGGGCCAGTTTTCGACCTCGGTCGTGGTGGTCAACTGCCCGCCTGGTTCCATGCCCTGCACCAGCAGCGGTTCAAGCATGGCACGCGCGGCATAGACGCCAGCGGTATAGCCCGCAGGGCCGGAACCAATGATCAGAACGCGGGTGTGGCGGGTATCGGGCATAACGGACCTCATCAGGAATACATCCCCGATATAACCCCCGATGGCATCGGTTGGAAGGGCAAGACACCACGTTAGATTGTTGCGGAAACGTGAAACAATATTGCGTATCCACTGCAGAAAACGTAGTATTCGGCAAAATCAGATGGGGAACCCGATGCCAGGCACGAAACTCGACGAAATCGACCGGATGATTCTGGCCGAATTGCAGGCCGACGGGCGCATGACCAACGTCGAACTGGCCAGCCGCGTCGGCATATCCGCGCCCCCCTGCCTGCGCCGCGTGCGCACGTTGGAGGAACAAGGCTTCATCACGGGCTACCATGCCGATGTCAACGCCCGCGAACTGGGGTTCGAGGTGCAGGTTTTCGCCATGGTCGGGCTGGTCAGTCAGGCCGAGGCGGACCTGTCCGCGTTCGAGCGCAAATGCATCAGCTGGCCGCTTGTGCGCGAATGCCACATGCTGAACGGCGAGGTGGATTTCATCCTCAAATGCGTGGCCCCCGACCTGCGCACGTTCCAACGGTTCCTGACCGAGGAATTGACCAGCGCCGACAATGTCGCCTCGGTCAAGACATCGCTGGTCATCCGTGGTGCCAAGGATGAACCGGGCGTGCCGTTCGATGTGCTCGAAGCGCGACTGGCCCAGCAGGCCTGACGGAAAGCGCGACATTTTGTGCCATGTGCGCGGGTGTCGCTTGTGGTCAAGATGAAAGAAAGGCGCCCGGATACCCGGACGCCCTTCCCTTCACGGTGGGTTTCGCCGATGCGCGAACAGGTGGCGAAACCCGGGTGAACCTTATTCGCCGCCGCCCAGCTGGTGGACATAGGCGGTGACGGC
>DAISXL010000080.1:1385-7699 GCA_036825855.1 Yoonia sp. | reverse complement strand
TGGCCCGAGATCGCCAGCACATGGTTGACCACGGCATCGATCTCGCCGTCCGACAGGATCTCGTCATAGGCGGTCATGACGGAATAGCGGGCGTCCCAGTCTTCCTCGTTCCGGATCCCGTGGCGGATCGTATAGGCGATGTTTTCGAAATCGCCGCCCCAAAGCCAGTCATCGTCCAGAAGGTTGGGATAGCCCACCGCACCTGCCGCACCGGAGCCGTGGCACTGCGAACAGTTGTTGCGGAACACCGCCGCCCCTGCCGATGTTGCAAAGCGCATCAGTTCGGGGTTCTGGTCCAATGTGTCCAGATCGGCGCTGGCCAGTTGCGCCGTGATTTCGCCGTTGGCTTCCTCGAAGCGGGCGATATCCTGCGCCACTTCGGCCCGTGTCGAATATCCCAGCACCCCCGATGTCGCCGAGCTGATCAGCGGCCAAGCCGGAAAGGCGATGGTATAGCCGACACCCCAGACGATGGTGATGTAGAAGGTCCACAGCCACCAGCGCGGCAGCGGGTTGTTCAGTTCCTTGATTCCGTCCCAGGTGTGGCCCGTCGTGTCGGTGCCGGTGACGTCGTCGATGTCTTTGTGGTCATGGCTGCTCATGATTGCAGCTCCTTTGTGTCGCGGGCCACACCATCTGCATCTTTGCGCGGGGCGGGCCGGTCCTCGTTACGAAAGGGGATGTTGGCGGTGTCGGCATATTGCTTGCGACTGCCCGGCCGCAGGACCCAGAGGATCACGCCCACAAAGAACGTGCCCATCCAGACCAGAAGCCAGTTGTCGGCGATCTGCTGCAAGAGTGTTGGCATTTCCATCATCTGCTCCTTACCGGCTGGCGTCTGGGGTGAAGGTCGAGAAATCGACCGTCGTGCCCAGCATCTGCAGATAGGCGATCAGCGCATCCATCTCTGACACGCCGGGGCGGCCGTCGAAATTGCGGATTTGTGCGCCCGGATAGCGTTCCAGCAGATCGTCATAGGCGTCGGTATCAGGGTCCGCCTGCGCCAGCACATCAGCGGCCGCGACCGCGATCATCTCTTCGGTGTAGGGCACGCCGACGATGCTATGCGTGCGCACCAGATCAGCGGTGTATTCCGCGTTGACATAGGTATCGAGCAGATAGGCATAGCCCGGCATAATCGATTCAGGGACAACGCTGCGCGGCGCGATCAGGTGGTCCAGATGCCAGGCGTCCGAATACTTGCCGCCGACGCGGGCAAGATCGGGGCCTGTGCGCTTGGACCCCCACTGGAACGGATGGTCGTACATCGATTCCGCAGCCAGTGAATAATGGCCATAGCGCTCGACCTCGTCGCGCATCGGGCGGATCATCTGGCTGTGGCAGACATAGCAGCCTTCGCGGATGTAGACATCGCGCCCCGCCAGTTCGAGCGGTGAATAGGGCCGCACCCCTTCTACCTTTTCGATCGTGTTCTCGAGGTAGAATAGGGGCACGATTTCCACCAGCCCACCGATCGCCACCACCACAAGGGAGGAGACAAGCAGCAGCGTCGGCGAGCGTTCGAGGATCGCGTGTTTCGACAGGAACCCTTTGGCGGGTGCCGGTGCGGATGTGTTTGGTGTATCGGTCATTTCTCTGGCCTCCTATTCAGCCGGCACGCCGACCGGGGCGGTGACTTTGACGCCACCCCGGATGGTCATGAAGATGTTCCAGGCCATGATGATCCCACCTGCGAGGTACAGAACCCCGCCCAGACCGCGGACCACATACATCGGGAACTTGGCGGACACGGTGTCGGCAAAGCTGTTCACAAGGAACCCGTTGGCATCGACTTCGCGCCACATCAGGCCTTCCATGATGCCGGTGACCCACATCGAGGCGGCGTAGAGGATGATGCCGATCGTGGCCAACCAGAAGTGCCAGTTGATCGCGGACATGGAATACATCTGCGCACGCCCCCAAAGTTTCGGTGTCAGGAAGTAGAGAGCGGCAAAGGTGATCATGCCGTTCCAGCCCAAGGCACCCGAATGCACGTGACCGATGGTCCAGTCCGTGTAGTGCGACAGGCTGTTGACCGCGCGGATCGACATCATCGGCCCCTCGAATGTGGACATGCCGTAGAAGGCCAGCGAAATGACCATCATGCGGATGATCGGATCGGTGCGCAGCTTGTCCCAGGCCCCTTGCAGGGTCATCAGACCGTTGATCATGCCGCCCCAGCTTGGCATCCACAGGATGATCGAGAACACCATGCCCAGCGTCGAGGCCCAGTCGGGCAGAGCCGTATAATGCAGGTGGTGCGGACCGGCCCAGATATACAGAAAGATCAGCGCCCAGAAGTGGATGATCGACAGCTTGTAGCTGTAGACCGGACGGCCGGCCTGTTTGGGGATGAAATAATACATCATCCCCAGAAACCCGGCGGTCAGGAAAAAGCCCACGGCGTTGTGGCCATACCACCACTGCACCATCGCATCCTGCACGCCCGAAAAGACCTGCACGGATTTGCTGCCCCAGATGCTGACGGGGATGCTGAGGTTGTTGACGATATGCAGCATCGCCACGGTGACGATGAAGGCCAGCAGGAACCAGTTGGCGACATAGATGTGCCGTTCCTGCCGCTTGAACAACGTGCCAAGGAACACCAGCAGAAACGCGACCCAGACCACGGTCAGCCAGATATCGACGTACCATTCAGGCTCTGCGTATTCCTTGGACTGCGTGGCCCCCAACAAATAGCCGGTTGCAGCCAGCACGATGAACAGGTTGTAGCCCCAGAACACGAACCACGCGAGGTTCCCGCCCCAGAGCCGCGCACCGCAGGTCCGCTGTACGATATAGAAGGACGACATGATCAGCGCGTTGCCGCCGAATGCAAAAATCACCGCCGAGGTGTGCAGCGGGCGCAGGCGTCCAAAATTCCCATAGGGTTGCAGCACTTCGAAATTGAGCTGCGGAAAGGCCAGCTGAAAGGCGATGACCACCCCGACGAGGAACCCCACGATGCCCCACATCGTCGTGGCAATCACACCGGCGCGGACGACATCGTCCATGTAACCGGTCGGTGCGGCCATGGCCGGTTGTTCCATCTGGCGCAGGACGCGAATGAACATGAACCCGGACACGCCCAGAATGATGATCGCATGGACGATATAGGCGGTGTCCCGCCCCCAGTTCGCCGCGATGGCCGCAAAAAGGGTCGTGACCCCCAATGCCGCAAGTTTGAAATAATTCCCCATGGAATTCCCCTTATCCATCGCGCCACAACACGGCCCGATCCTTTGTCGATGATGGGGTTATGCGATTGTCCGCCGATGCGGTCGTTGATGTGGATCAACCTGTCGCTTGATATGGATCAATACAAAGCGCCTCGCCGCGCGGCATAACGGGGACAAGGAGCGGTTTGCGCGAACGATCGCCCCCTGACAATGCTTGTGACGGGGAAGGGCCAGAGTAATGGCATACAAGATCATTTCGACCGTTTTGACGGATAGCGACGCATCAACCGAAGGGCTCGACGCTGCGATCACGCTGGCCGCGCGGATGGACACCCATCTGGAGATTTTCGTCGTCACCATCTGCCACAGCGAAACGAACACCTATTACATGGGCACAGAGGCGCTGACGATCGAACGCCAGACCCGCGACGCCATGGCCGAACGCACAAAGCTGGATGCTTGGGTCAATCAGCGGATGCAGGGTGAGCCCGTCCGCTGGGCGCTGCAATCAGCCACGGTGCAGGGGCCTGCACTGACGGCCTATCTGGCGCGCAAACTGCGGTTTTCCGATCTGGTGGTGTTGCCGCGTCCCTATCAGGACAATCCCGATGCCGCTGTTCTTGTCGAAGCCTGCCTTTTCGCCGCCGAACGCCCCGTGCTGATGATCCCCAAAGGATGCAAGGCCCCCGATGCGGGCGGGCATATCCTGATGGGCTGGAACGACGGGGCCGAGGCTTTGGCCGCCGCGCGGGCCGCCCTGCCCTTGCTGCAACAGGCGGATGTCGCAGATATCTGCATCATCGACCCGCCGATGCATGCCGCCGACCGCTCCGATCCGGGTGGTGCGATGGCGCAATATCTGATGCGCCACGGTACGCGGTCCGAGGTTGCCGTGCTCGCCAAGACCGAACCGCATGTGGGTGAAATCCTGCTGCGCCGCGCGCGCGAGGTCGGCGCAGAGCTGATCGTCAGCGGCGCTTACGGCCACTCGCGCCTGCGCGAAGCGGTCTTCGGCGGCGCGACACGCAGCCTGCTGGAACAGGCAGACCGCCCGATCCTGATGTCACGGTAGGGCGGGGTTCACCGCGCCATCCTTTAGCGCCAAAAAGGTCGGGGAGAACCCCGACCTAAGGGCTATGAGTACACATCCTCGCCGGTTTCGGCTTTCAGCGCGTCGAGGTCGGGCACCTTGATATCGCGGCGGTCGTCAAAGGCGATGATGCCGTCTTTCTTGAGCGCGGTCATCTGGCGGCTGACGGTCTCGATGGTCAGGCCAAGGTAATTCGCCATCGTCTCGCGCGTGATGGGCAGGATGAACGATACTTGCGCGGATGTGCCGGACTTGAGCTTCACCATCCGCGTGGCGATCATGTAAAGGAGTGACGCGATCTTCTCGCGCGCGGTCTTGCGGCCCAAGACCAGCATCCATTCGCGCGCGGCGTCCAGTTCGTCCAGCGTCATTTCCAGCAGGCGCTGGCCGACATGGGGGGTCTGTTCGATTAGTTTCTCGAACGGTTTGCGCCGGAAACAGCACAGCATCAGGTCGGTTTCGGCCACGATGTCGTTGTCGATCGTCTCGCGGTTGGGCCGCCCCATGAAATCGGCGGGCAGCAAGAGGCCCACCATCTGCACCCGTCCGTCGGGCATGGTGCGCGTCAGGCTGGCGACACCCGACACGATCGATCCGACGAATTCGAGCGGATCGCCTGCAAAGAATACGGTCTGCCCCGCGGCATAGGACCGATAATACTTGTTCTGTTCCAGAAGGTCGATTTCATCGGGTTCGCATTTGGAACAGACCGCGTTGTACCGGATCGGGCAATCCTTACATGATTTCATGTTCGGGACGGCAAGCGTCATTTTCTAAGTTCCTGGTCGGTCTGGCTGTGGTGATGATGCATGAAAAATACTGCTTAATCCATGATCAATTTGAAGATGCGCATATGACCGGTCGCGCCGGACCAAAGCAGCGCTATCCGCGCGGCGCATCCCACCGGCGCAGCATCCAGTACCATTGCGCAGGATGGGCGAGGATCCGCGCCGACAGGCTGTCGTTGAACGCCTGTGTCATCGTCACCGGATCGCTGTGCGGGATCGGCTCTTCGAAGATCACGTCGAAGCTTTCGCCATCCGCGCGGCGCAGCCCGTAAGCCGGCACCATCGGCAGATCGTATTTGAGCGCAAGCTCTGCCGCCGCAAGCGAGGTCATCGCGGGATGCCCCAGAAACGGCAGCGGCGTGCCATCGGGATGTTTCTCATCGAGCAGGATCGCCATGAACCCGCCGGTCCGCAGATGCCGGATCAGGGATTTCGTGCCCGTACGTCCGGTTTCAAGGATCGGCATGCCGCCAGCCTCGATGCCTGCGCGCAGGCGGCGCTGGTAATGCGGGTTAGGCTGGCGGCGATAGATCGCGCCGGTTTCCATCCCGTGCGATTTCAACACCGCGCGCACGGCTTCCCATTGCCCGAAATGGCCCGAGACGATCAGCGCGCCCTTGCCTGCGGCTTGGGCCGCGACAAGCGCCGCAAGGCCCGGCCCCTCGGGGTGAAACTTGTCCTGACGCGACTGGAATTCGGCGCAGTGGTAGATCTCGAACAGGGTCTGGCCCATCGCATGGCCCATCTGTTGGCCAAGCTCTGCCCGTGCCTTGCGGTCCATCGCGGGAAAGACCCGCAGCACCTGACGGTCGAACCGCCAGCGGGCGGGCGGAAACCAGCGCATCACGAAACCGATGGCCGCACCCAGCGCACGAGAGCGTTTGTCGAACCGGCGCGCGCGCGACCATGTCAGCGCCGACAACAGCGGCACGTAACGGAACTGGTTCCAGGCGTATCGGAAAGAGCGGTGCATCATCGCTGCCGTTTGACCGCTTGCGCGGGTCTTGCCAAGGGCCAAACAGCAACGGACGCGGCAACTGGCCGACCCCGTGGCTGCGCTGCGTCAGCAGATGGTGCAGCCTTGCGCCGCTGTCGGCGCAACGGGCGTGTAGCCTTCACCCAGAACCCGTAGCATCCCGCCCGCGATATCAATGACCGGCACATCACTGATTGCGGCGATCTGCCGCGCCGCACGCGAGGTGCGGTTGCCGGACCGGCAGATCAGCGCGATGCTTTGCCCGTCCTGCAACAGCGGGC
>DAISXL010000080.1:0-1285 GCA_036825855.1 Yoonia sp. | reverse complement strand
GCGAAATGTTCCATGTTCTTGGAATTGATGAAAATCTCGAACGGGCGGCGGTGGCCCGCCACGATCAGGTCATTGATCGTGATATAGATCGCATGTTCGCTGTCGGGCCATTTGAGCTTGTAGGTCGCGCCTTCCAACTCCTGCGGCCGGTCCAGCGGTTCCGACATATAGATCACTTCGCCGCCGGGCGTGGTGACATCAGACCCTGCCGGGTCGCCTCCGGCGGGAGTATTTTCGGAAAAAAGAAGTTGCGGTTTTTCTTCCGAGACGGACAGGACCGAGCCGGTCACGTCATTGGGCCGGTAGGTGGTGCAGCCTTTGCAGCCCTGGTCCCAGGCGGCCATGTAGACCTCTTTGAAGGCATCGAAACTGATGTCTTCGGGGCAGTTGATGGTTTTGGAAATGCTGCTGTCGATCCATTTCTGTGCGGCCGCCTGCATGCGGACGTGATCGAGCGGCGCGAGGGTCTGCGCGTTGACGAAATAGTCCGGCAGGGGCGCGTCGCCTTTCAGATCGCGCCACATCTGCACGGCGTAATCGACGACTTCTTCCTCGGTCTTGGTGCCGTCCTTTTGCAGCACCTTGCGGGTATAGGCATAGGCAAAGACGGGTTCGATCCCGGACGAGACATTGCCCGCGTAAAGGCTGATCGTGCCGGTGGGCGCGATGGAGGTCAGCAAAGCGTTGCGGATGCCGTGGGTGCGGATCGCCTCGCGCACATCGGCGTCCATCTGCTGCATGGCACCGCTGGCGAGGTATTGGTCGGCGTCAAAGAGCGGAAACGCGCCTTTTTCTTTCGCAAGCTCGACAGAGGCAAGATAAGCAGCGCGTGCGATGGCATGCATCCATGCGTCGGTTTGCGCTGCCGCCTCTTCCGAGCCATAGCGCAGCCCGACCATCAGCAAGGCATCGGCAAGACCGGTGACACCCAGCCCGATGCGGCGCTTGTTCATCGCCTCCTGCTGTTGGGCCGGCAGCGGAAAGCGCGAGGCATCGACGACATTATCCATCATCCTCACGGCGGTGGCGACCAGATCGGTCAGCGCGTCCGCGTCCAGTTTCGCGCCGTCGCTGAACGGGGCGCTGACCAGCCGCGCCATGTTGATCGACCCCAGCAGGCAGGCGCCATAGGGCGGCAGAGGCTGTTCACCGCAAGGGTTCGTCGCCGCAATGGTTTCGCAATAATTCAGGTTGTTCATCTGGTTGATGCGGTCGATGAAGATCACGCCCGGTTCGGCGTAATCATAGGTCGATTGCATGATCGTATCCCACAGATCGCGCGCCT
>DAISXL010000079.1:0-10389 GCA_036825855.1 Yoonia sp. | reverse complement strand
ATTCCATCATGGGCATGGCCGTGCAATTGCCCGCCCTGCGCAAGATCGGCGAGGAGCTGGGCATTTCCATGGACAGCGTGACCGGCGTGCTGGACAGCGCCGCCACGCCGCCCGCAGGCAAAGCGGAACCCGACCTCTCTGCGGGCGAGGCCACGCCAAAAGCCAAGGACAAGGCATAGCAACCTGGCATGGGGCAGCCTTGGGCGTGGATCGGTGGCGCAGCCTCGCTCGGGTTGATTGCAACGGGTCTCTGGCTTGGCACGATCAAGCTAGAGACCACTGCAATCGGCCCTGCCGACCTGCCACCGCCAGCGGTGACACCTGCGCCCGCCGCACTTGAACCGCCTGATGCGCCAGAGCAGGACCCTGTCGTCCTTGAACCGGCCCTACCTCCTGTTGTCCCCTTGGCAGGCGGCGTCTGGATCTACGACCCGTCCGCAGGCCTGTCCGCAACAGAAGCCGACGACGCCATGCGCCTCGCGGGGCAAATCTTTGGTCAGGCCGAGTATTATGGCGCGGTGGCCATCCCCCGCGCTTTTCCAGAGTCGCAATATGTGGTCGAAGGTTACGGCGAACTGGCGCAGGCGAGGAACCACGCGCTAAACGTCTGTGCACAAACCGAAAGGGACTGCATCATTCTGGCTTGGCTGATCCCGCGCGACTGGAACGGCACCTTTGATGGCACGCTGAACGCCCGCCAGCAGAGCCTGTTCGACGCGTATTCCGCCGACCGGACGGGCGGATTTCTGGCCTTCGCAACCTCGCCCGAAGGTGCCGCCGGACAAGGCGCAGGTGCAACACCCGATGAGGCCGCAGCGGCCGCGATGCTGGCTTGCAGGCTGATGCAACCCCGCCAATGGGCCGGGCATCCTCTCAGGCGCGGCTGCGCCGTTGTGGCCACGCGGCAGGCGGACCGCTAGAACAGCTGTCCGGCCGCAGGGGCAGGCAGCGGGAAAACCGCCCCGATCGCCTGACCCTGCCGCGCGCCTGTTCTTTTCGTCAGGGGCGATGTTGTGGGCTTGTCGCTTTGCCCCTACACCTTTGCCAAACAATCCACAGGGAGAGAGACCATGACAGACACACCCACCTACGGTTTCGACACGTTGCAGGTCCATGCGGGCGCGCGCCCCGATCCCGCGACCGGCGCGCGGCAGGTGCCGATCTACCAGACCACCGCCTATGTGTTCCGCGATGCCGAACATGCCGCCGCTCTCTTCAACCTTCAGGAGGTCGGCTATATCTATTCGCGCCTGACCAACCCGACGGTCGCCGCCTTGCAGGAACGCATCGCCACGCTCGAAGGCGGTGTCGGCGGCGTGTGCTGTTCGTCGGGGCATGCGGCCCAGATCATGGCGCTGTTTCCGCTGATGCAGCCCGGGCGCAATATCGTGGCCTCGAGCCGGCTTTATGGCGGCACGGTCACGCAGTTCAGCCAGACGATCAAACGCTTTGGCTGGTCGGCCAAATTCGTTGATTTCGACGACCATGCCGCTGTCGCCGCCGCCATTGACGACGACACCCGCGCGGTGTTCTGCGAAGCCATCGCCAACCCCGGCGGGCATATCACCGATCTGGACGCGATTTCCGCGATCTCGGATGCGGCGGGCATTCCGCTGATCGTGGATAACACCACGGCCACGCCCTATCTGTGCCGCCCGATAGAACATGGCGCGACACTGGTCGTGCATTCCACGACGAAATACCTGACCGGCAATGGCACCGTGACGGGCGGCTGCATCGTGGACAGCGGCAAGTTCGACTGGCGCGCCAATGACAAATTCCCGTCGCTGTCGCAGCCCGAACCCGCCTATCACGGGCTGACATTTGCCGAAACTTTCGGCCCGCTTGCCTATACGTTCCACGGGATCGCCATCGGCCTGCGCGATCTGGGCATGACGATGAACCCGCAAGCCGCGCATTACACGCTGATGGGGATTGAAACGCTGTCCTTGCGGATGGACCGCCATGTGCAGAACGCGCAGACCATCGCCAAGTGGCTGGAGGCCGATCCGCGTGTGGATTACGTGACCTACGCAGGGCTGGACAGTTCGCCCTATGCGCATCTGGTCCCCAAGATCTGCCCCAAAGGCGCGGGGGCTTTGTTCACCATCGCCGTCAAAGGCGGCTATGACGCCTGTGTGAAGCTCGTCGATAGTCTGGAGATATTCAGCCATGTGGCGAACCTTGGTGACACACGTTCGCTCGTGATCCATTCGGCCAGCACGACGCACCGGCAGTTGACGCCAGAGCAGCAAAAGGCCGCAGGGGCAGGCCCGAACATTGTGCGCCTGTCCATCGGGATCGAAGACGCCAAGGACCTGATCGCCGATCTGGATCAGGCTTTGGCCAAGGCCGTCGGTTGACACCGAGTCCCGCCCAAGCCCTTGGCCTGGGCGGGATTTTGCTGTAGGGTTGGAACATCGTCGCAATGGCGTTCAGATGCGGCCTTCAACCTGCTAGACGCGGTATATGACCATCAATTTTGCCCTTTCGCTTTCCCTTGCAGGCATCGATCTGCTGCAACGCACTGACAGCGGCTGGCGCCGTGTCGGCACGGCCTCGCTGTTGTCCAAGGACATCGGTGCGGAACTGGCCGACCTGCGCCTGAAAGGGCAGGCACTGGCACCTGATGGCTTTTACACCAAGCTTGTGATCCCGATGGAGCAGGTGAAATATCTGGCCATCGACACAACGCAGACCACATTGGCCGATATCACGACAGCGCTGGACGGCACGACGCCCTATGCGCTGGATGAACTGGCGATTGATTTCGAACGTTCTGGCGGGCGCACCCATGTCGCCGCTGTCGCCCGCGAAACCCTGCGCGAGGCCGAGGATTTCGCCCATGCCCATGGGTTCAATCCCGTCGCTTTCGTGGCCGTGCCCGAACCTGTGACTTTCGCCAAGGAGATTTTCTTTGGCCCGACGACCATGGCCGCGCGCATCCTTGGTCCCGGTGTCACCTTGGAACGCGATGTGTTGCCGGTCACGCTGGTCGGTACGCGGATCAAATCGCAACTGCTGATGCCCGACCCGTCCGAAGTCGTAGCGCCCGCCGCGCCGCCAGCGCCCCTTTTCGACCGGATCATCGCGGAATACCACGCGCCCCGCGCGCCGGAGCCGGTGGCACCTGTCATCGCGCGGATGGTGCTGGGGACGATCGCGCCAACCGCGCCTGCCCACCTTGACCGGATTATCGCGGAACACCTTCAGCCCGCCACGCAAGTCGAGGTGCCGCTGATTGCGGTGCCGACACCGGGATCGCCACGGCCTTTGGTGCTGGGCGGCGTCATGGCGGCAGAGCCCCGCGCGATTGCGCGCAGGCCGCTGCCGTCCTTTGCCATTCCCGGCGCGATTGCCGCGGGGATCGCAGCATTGGGCGTGATGTGGTGGCTGGGGTCTGCGCCCGTCGATGGCGATGCGCCGCTTGCCGTGGCCACGCAGAATGCTGCCCAAGATGCCCCGACCCCGGCGCTGGTGGATATCGCAATTGCCGCACCACAGCCGGCACCTTTGACCGATACCCTGCCTGCTCGTGATACCGCAGTGGCGACAAGCCCCGCGCCTCTGCCGCTGTCGACCGATACTCCCGATACGCTGATTGCGGACCTGCGACCTGCCGCTCCCCCTGACGCAGACCTGCCTTTGCCTGCGCCAGCAACTGCCGGTCGCGTGCTGAGCGCGGACGAGGCCGAGGCCGCCTATGCCGCAACAGGCGTCTGGCAGCGCCCGCCACGGTTTGTCGATCTGCCCCCTGCCGCTGTCGCCGAGGATGTCGTCTGGCCTGTCAGCTTGGCCGCACCAGACCGCATGGATGTACCTGCGCTGCCTGCAATCGATGCACTTGCAACGGATCTTGCCTTTGTGCCGCTGGTGAACCCCCCGGCGCCGGATACGGTGTTCGATCTTGACGAAGACGGCTTTGTCCGCGCCACCTCGGACGGCGCATTGACACCCGATGGCGCGGTCGTCTTTGCCGGACTGCCGGACCTGCCTTTCCAGGAGCGCCCCGGATCTGAAGTTGCGGCGGTTGGGCCCGCCGCTGCCACAGTGACCGAGAACGCAGAAGTTGCGGAAGTCGCGGTTCCCGTGATCGAAGGTCCGCCGCCCGTCATCCCGCCTCTGCGGCCTGAAACGGTTGCCGAAGCAGCCGAAACCGAAGCCGCCACACCCGGTGGCGTGTCGCTGGGCGGTTTGCAGGATGGCACCGCCAGTGCAGAGACCGTCGCCGATCTTGCGCCGCCGCCCGGTGCGATCCGTCCGCAGCCCCGGCCTGCCCTGCCTGCCGCCGCCGATACGACCGACGCCGTCGAGGCGGCTCTGGGCGGCATCGCCTTGGCCACGCCGGACCCACGCGCGACAGGCTCGGCGCTTGCGGTCGCCTCATCTTTGCGTCCGACCAGCAGGCCGAACAACTTTGACCGGGTTGTCGCCGCGGTGCGCAATCGCCAGCAGCCTGCGGCAGCGCCAGAACTAACACCGGGTGCTATCGCCGCCGCACCTGCGCCCGCGCCCCAGCCACAGCCGCAAGTGCAGGCCGCTGCTCCTGTCGCTCCGCAGAATTACGAGCCCGTACCCGGTGGCGTGGCCCGCGCCGCGACACAAGACAGCGTGATCCGTCTGCGCGAGATCAACCTGATCGGTGTGTTTGGCCAGCCAAGCGCAAGGCGCGCGCTGGTCAGGATGGGCAACGGGCAGTTGATCCGCGTGCAGGTCGGCAGCGAGCTGGACGGCGGGCAAGTCACGGCCATCGGTGAGAACGCGCTCAACTACGTCAAGCGCGGCACCACCTATGCCTTGCAGATCCCGCGCGGTTAACTCGCTTTCAGCACGCCACGCGCGATCTGGTCAGCCTCGATGCTTTCGAACAGGGCCTTGAAATTGCCCTCGCCGAAGCCGTCATCGCCCTTGCGCTGGATGAATTCGAAAAAGATCGGCCCAATCACCGTCTTGCTGAAGATCTGCAGCAGGATGCGGGTTTCGCCGCCATCCACGACGCCTTCGCCGTCGATCAGGATGCCGTGTTTCATCATCCGGTCCAGCGGTTCGTCATGGCCGATGACACGGGACTTGCTCAGCTCGTAATAGGTCGCGGGGGGCTTGGGCATGAAGGTGATCCCCTGTTCCGCAATCGCATCGGTCGCGTCGTAAAGGTCCTGCGCGCCGACCGCGATATGCTGGATGCCTTCGCCGTTGTAGCGCCGCAGATATTCGACGATCTGCCCTGTCTCGCCGCGATCCTCGTTGATCGGGATGCGGATACGCCCGCAGGGGGAAGTCAGCGCGCGCGACAACAGCCCCGTGAACTTGCCCGCGATGTCAAAGAACCGGATTTCACGGAAATTGAACAGATCGCCGTAAAAGGCGAACCATTTGTCCATGTTCCCCTTGTGGACATTATGCGTCAGGTGGTCGAGGTAGTAGAACCCCACCCCCGCCGGATGCGCATCGGCGACCCAGTCGAATTCGGCGTTATAGGGGTTGGTGTCGTAATACTGGTCGATGAAATAGATCAGGCTGCCGCCGATGCCGACGATGGCGGGCACATCCATCGTTCTGCCGGTGCCGGTGTAGGGTGTCGCCCCCTTGCTGACCGCATGGTCATAGGCATGCTGCGCATCGACAACCCGCCAGCCCATCGACGGAGCGCAGGGGCCGTGTTCTTCGATGAACGCCGCCGCATGGCTGCCGGGTTCCATGTTCAGGATATAGGTGATGTCGCCCTGCTGCCACAGCTCGACCGCCTTGGTCTTGTGCGTGGCGGTGTGCTGATAGCCCATCTTGGCGAAGAGATCGCGCAGTACCTGCGGTTCGGGATGCGCGAATTCGACAAAGGCGAAACCGTCGGTGCCTGCGGGGTTTGCGGCGCTGATCGTGGCCTTGGGGGCGTCGTGCGGGAAAGGGCCCATGTGCGTATCTCCTTGCTGGTTTTGATAAGTGTACCGCAAAAAACCTGCAGGTTTGCGCCAAGGTCATGGACTTTTGGCCGATTTCATGCGGATATAGCGCATCTTTTGCCACCTTGACGCGGGAACCACGCATGACACTCGACCCTGCCGACCTGAAACTGCTGGCCGCGCTGCAACGCGATTCAACGCTGACAGCGCAAGACTTGGGCGACGCGCTGAACATGTCCCCGTCACAGGCCGGACGCAGGCGGCAAAGGCTGGAGGCGGACGGCTATATCGCGGGGTATCGCGCGACGCTGAACCCCGAAAAGCTGGGCCTCGCGGTCGAGGCGTTCATGCAGGTCGTCATGGCGACCCATACCGAACAGAACGCGCGGGATTTCGTACGCATGACCCGCACGCGCCCTGAAATCGTCGGCGCATGGACCTTGACAGGCGAGGCGGATTATCTGTTGCGCATCTATTGCGCCGATCTGGCCGCGCTGAATACGCTGGTGCAGCAGGTGTTGCTGCCGCACCCCGCCGTCAGCCGTGTGCAAAGCCAGATCGTGATGGAGCGCATCAAACCCGACGCGCCCCTGCCGGTTTAGCCTGCCGCGACACCGGCCTCGGCAAATGTCGCCATGCCGGAATGGCAGGCCACGGCCCCTTGCAGGATCGTGATCGCCAGCGCCGCACCCGAGCCTTCGCCCAAGCGCAGGCCGAGCGACAACAGCGGCTGTTTGCCCAAGGCATTCAGCAAATTCTGGTGCGCGCCTTCGACGCTCAGGTGCCCCGCGACAGCATGGTCCAACGCCGTGGGGTGCAATTTGTGCAGCACGCCGGCCGCCGCCGAACAGATGAACCCGTCAAGGATGACCGGAATCCGGTGCGCCCGTGCTGCCGCCATTGCCCCCGCCATCGCCGCAATCTCGCGCCCGCCAAGGCAGCGCAACGCCTCCAGCGGGTCGCTGGTGTCATGCAATTCCAGCCCCGCATCGACCGCCGCGACCTTGCGCGCAAGGCCCGCATCATCGACGCCGGTGCCGCGCCCCGCCCAATCAGCCCCCGTGCCGCCGAACAGGGCCGCCGCAAGGGCGGCCGCCGATGTGGTGTTGCCGATCCCCATTTCGCCTGTGACCAGCAGGTCGGTGGCGGGATCGACCGCATCCCAGCCTGTTTGCAAGGCGCTGACCAGTTCAGCCTCGCTCATCGCGGGGGCCTGCGTGAAGTCGGCGGTCGGTGTGTCGAGCGACAGCGCATGCACATCCATCCGCGCGCCCGCCGCCTTGGACAGCTGGTTGATTGCGGCCCCGCCGTGTTCGAAATTCGCGACCATCTGCACGGTCACTTCCGGCGGGAAGGCCGACACGCCCTGCGCGCAGACGCCATGATTGCCCGCAAAGATAATGACCTGGGGTGCGCGGATTGCAGGGCGCGGGTCATTGCGCCAGCCTGCATACCAGATCGCCAGATCCTCTAGGCGCCCCAAGGCCCCCTGCGGTTTGGTCAACTGGCCATTGCGGTCGGTCGCACCGGCGATGGCACTGGCGTCGGGGGCGGTCAGATCGGCAAAGATCGCGCGGAAGTCGGCAAGGGTGGTGAAAGGGGCGGTCATCAGGTCCTCGTTGCGTAACATGTCCCGACTGTCTAACGATCACGCCAGAGATGAAAAGAGCCGCAAGGGGCAAAGCGTTGACCAATCCCGACAATCGCCTTTTTGCCGCGATCGACCTGCCCGCCGCTTTGGGGCTTTTGACGCGACTGCCCGTGCCGGTGGACGGGGCAGCGGCGACGGCGCGCGGTGCGGCGGCGGTCTGGGCCTATCCGGTTGCGGGCATGGTGATCGGCAGTTTGCAGGCGCTGGCGATGGGGGGGCTGCTCTGGCTGGGCGTGCCTGCCGCGATCACGGCGGCGCTGGTGCTGGCGCTTGCGGTCACGGTTACCGGCGCGATGCACGAGGACGGGCTGGCCGACAGTATCGACGGGCTTTGGGGCGGCTGGGACAAGGCGCGCAGGCTCGCGATCATGAAGGACAGCCATATCGGGACTTACGGCGTGATCGCGCTGGTCCTGACGCTGGTGCTGCGCTGGACGGCGCTGGCGATGATCGCGGGCGCGGGGGGCTTTGCGCTGGTGCTGGTGGTCATCGCGGCGGTCAGCCGTGCGGGAATGGTGGGCGTCATGGCCGCCCTGCCCCATGCCCGCGATGGCGGGCTCAGCCGTGCAGTCGGGCGGCCTGCAGCCCGCGTCGCTTGGGTGGCTGCCGGCATCGGCGCGGGTCTGGCGCTGGTGACGGGCTATCTGGGGCTGGTCGTCGTGGCAACGGTTGTCGCCGTGCTTTGGGCGATGATCGCGCGGGCCAAGATCGGCGGGCAGACGGGCGATATCCTTGGCGCGACGCAGCAGCTGGTCGAAGTGGCGCTGCTGATCGCGGTCGTCTCGGCGCTGGATTAATCCGGCAAGGGGTCGCAGCGCAGGGCCGTGGCAAAACTGGCACTGTCGTCGTGCCGCCAGATATCGGTCTGTTGCAAAGCGCCGTCCTGCAAGCGCGTGGCGATGATCCGCGACCAGTCGCTGTTGGCGGTGATGATTTCCGGCCCCTGCCCGCAATCGCGGATGCCCCCGGCGATGTCGGTCTCGCCGATGCGGTGGTTGGTCAGGCCGGGACTGCGGGCGATTTCACGCAAGGACCACGCCTCGCCCTCCTGCATCACTCGCACCACGACCAGTTCGCGCGCCAGATGCGGCCGGTCGACATAGGCAATCTCCATCGCCCCGTCACCGTCCAGATCGGCAGCCCCTGCCACGGCGAGCCAGCGGAACCGCGTGCCGATATGCGGACCTGTGACAAGGGGCTGCAATGCGCCGTCGCGCAGACCCCATATGGCCAGTTGCGCGCCAAGGGTGTCGTGGCTTTGGACCACGATCACCTCGGGCGCGCCATCGCCGTTCAGATCGACAATGCGGGGGCCGGTGTCCTCGAACACCATCGGCGCAGGCCAGCGACTGGCCAGTCGCGCGCCGTCCGACAGCGTGACCTCCAGCGTGTCATGTTCGCTGGGCACACCCAGCACGCCGTGCGGATAGCGGTCGGTCGGGCCGGTCAGCCGTGCGTCGGTGATCGTCTGCGCCTGCGCCAAGGCTGGTAACACCGCCAAGGCCAGCAGGCAGGCGCGCATCAGATCTGCTTTTCGGGCATCTGCACGCGCAGGCCGTCCAGCGCATCGCTGACCTTCAACTGGCAGGTCAGGCGCGATTTGACAGGGTCGGGCTTGTAGGCGAAATCAAGCATGTCGTCTTCCATCGCGTCCTTGGCGGGCAGTTTGTCCACCCAGGCATCATCGACATAGACATGGCAGGTCGAACAGGCGCAGGCCCCGCCGCAATCGGCCTCGATCCCCGGAATGCCGTTGTCGCGCGCGCCTTCCATCACGGTCAGGCCATTGGCCACGTCGACCACATGTTCCTTGCCGCCATGTTCGACATAAGTGATTTTCGCCATTGTCTTGGGTCCCCTGTAGGTTTGATCGGTCGAGACATTCCTAAATGACCGTGTGCGGCGGTGCCAGCGCAAAACCGTTGCAACGCCAAAGGGCGGCCCTTACGGACCGCCCTTTGATGCAAGCCATGCTGGCTTATTCCTGTTCCAGCACCAGCGCCACAAAGCGCGGATCGCCCCCGCGCCGGACCAGCATCAGGATCGAGGTGCGCCCGGCCTCGGTGGCAAGGTCGATCTGTTCCTGCAGGTCCGCAACGGTCGCAACCGACTGGCGCGAGGCCTCGGTGATCACGTCGCCTTCGATCAGGCCCTTGGAGGCGGCGTCCGAGTCAGGCGCGATGGCGGTGATCACAAGCCCTTCCTCGACATTGAGCGAAAATTGCTCGGCCAGTTCGGGGGTGATGGGCGACACCGACAGACCCAAAAGCTCTTGCGGCTCGTCCGCCGGTGCTTCGGGTGCGGCGGCGGGGAAGGCCACGGCCTCCGAGGTTTCACGCCGGCCGAGCACCACGGTCAGTTGTTCCATTTCGCCGTCACGCAGGACTTCGACGGGGACTTCCTTGCCCACGGGCGAATTTCCGACGATCCGAACCAGTTCGCGGGTATCCTCGATCTCGATCCTGTCGAACATCAAGATCACGTCACCCGACATCATGCCCGAGTCTTCGGCAGGTCCCGAAGGAACATCGGTGACAAGCGCACCGCGCGCACCGTCAAGCCCGTCGATCGCGGCGACCATGTCGGGGGTCACGTCCTGAATGCGCACGCCAAGCCAGCCACGGCGGGTTTCGCCGAATTCGATCAGCTGGTCGACCACATTGGTCACCACCTCGGACGACATCGCAAAACCGATCCCGATGGACCCGCCGGTTGGCGACAGGATCGCTGTGTTCACGCCGATGACGTCACCGTCCATGTTGAACAATGGCCCACCAGAGTTGCCACGGTTGATGGCGGCATCGGTCTGGATATAGTCGTCATAGGTTCCCGACAGCGCAC
>DAISXL010000078.1:0-10455 GCA_036825855.1 Yoonia sp. | reverse complement strand
GGCGGAGAGCAGCCTGTGGAGTTGCGGCATTGCATTCGCGGCATATGACGAAAGCTGCCATTGGTAGCGCCAGAATTGACCCTGCGGCGGCACTCGGCGGGCGGAGTTCGCAAAGACCCAGTTGCAAATCCGGCCAACGTCCGAAACGACCTGATTGCACCGCTCGTTGCGTGGCGAGGTACTGTTGGCGTCTTCGCTGAACACGGGAGGATCGCTGCAATTTTCGCCGAGGTGTACGGACATAGGCCCTTCGATGGGTCCCACAGCGCTTGAGCACACTGGCAGATGCGCGGAGATGGACGTGCCCTATTCGTTCAACAAAGAGGCAAGGGCGCGTGACCCTGAGGCATCGACCGTCAGAATCCAAGGAGACCCTGCCTTAAACACGCTGGTGCATGGCGGGAAAGCCCTGGACTGGGCTTGCAAGGGCCAATCGTCGCCGCCAGTGAGACCGCGATCATGGCACTGGGCAAAGTGTAAAGTAGCATGCGCCAGGTGCCCATGTGCAGCCTGCTGCATCGCCACGGCGAACGGATCAACCTGCATTCGCGATGCTCAGGCCACGATGGGACATCCTGTCAGGGCGATTTCGCGCCAGTTCGGCGATGTAAATGCCCGCTACCGCGGCTTCGCCCAGAACCGCGTCCAGTTCCTTTTGCCTTGCGCGCTTGGCAATCTGTTCCTGACGTGACGGAGACGGAGGAATCAGGACGTGTCGGCTGAAATTGCGCCAAACACGCCCTGACCCTGATGCCAGCGAGACCGGGCGCAGGCCTATCACGAGTTCGAGATCAGTCGGCCCGTGTGTAACGAAAACCGAGTGGCAAACGAACTGAATGTGGCAAATTCATCGCCAACTCACGTCTTGCGCGCTCAAGGAAACCCTTCGAATGTTTCGTCAAATTGCCTTCGCCTTCGCCCTCGCCACTCTGACAACCGCCGCCGGAATGGCCCTTGCTGGCGATCAGTACCTTGATGAAACCGGCTTTGCGGTTTCGGGCTATGATGTGGTGTCGTATTTCGACCTGCCACAATCGGCAATCGGCCAACCGCAGCAAAGCCCACTTGCCGGACTGACCACTGTCACGGCAGACTACAACGGGGCGCAATTTGCGTTTGCGACCGTGGCGAACCGCGACCGGTTTCTGGCCGATCCGGCGCGTTATGCACCGCAATATGACGGGCACTGTGCTTACGGCGTGGCGCGGGGTGGCAAGGCGCCGGGCAATCCGACGCTCTGGCGCATCGTTGACGGACGTCTCTATCTGAACGTCTCGCACAATGTTGTGGGCTTTTGGGAAGCCGACATTCCCGGCCATTTGGTGACCTCTGAGGCGAACTGGGTCACGCTGGAACCCCAACCCGCCTCGAACAGGACGATCCCGCAGTTCACATCAGCCGCACCTGTTGTGAACTAAGCACGTGCCGACCCACTCAACACCCGCTGGCATGACAGCGCAGGCCCTTTCGGGCCTGTGCATCATTGATCTGTCGCGCATCCTTGCAGGGCCGACGGCGACCCAGTTGTTGGCCGATCTAGGGGCCGAGGTGATCAAGATCGAACGCCCTGGCACGGGCGACGATACCCGAGGTTGGGGGCCGCCCTTTGTCACCGATGACCAAGGGGCCGAGACCCGAGAGAGCGCCTATTTTCTATCAGCCAACCGCGGCAAGCATTCGGTCGCGGTGAACATCGCCGATCCGCGCGGGCAGGATATCGTCAAGGCGCTGGTCGCCCAGGCCGATGTGCTGGTCGAGAATTTCAAGCCCGGCGATCTGGCGCGCTACGGGCTCGACTATCCGACGCTGTCGCGCATCAATCCGCGGTTGGTCTATTGCTCGATCACGGGTTTTGGGCAGACCGGGCCGAATGCCGACCGAGCGGGCTATGATTTCCTGGTTCAGGGCGAAGGTGGGCTGATGAGCCTGACGGGCGAGGCCGATGGCCCGCCGATGAAGGCGGGCGTGGGCATCGCTGACATCTTGTGCGGCATGTATGCCGCCGTCGGTATCCTTGCTGCGATCCAGGCGCGCCATACCACGGGCACGGGGCAGCAGATCGATATCGCCTTGATGGATGCGCAGGTGGCCATGCTGATCAATCAGGGCGTGGGCTATCTGACCGACGGCCGCGTGCCGCCGCGACGGGGCAACGACCATCCCACCATCGTGCCCTACGGGACGTTCCCGGCCAGCGACGGCAGTTTCATTCTGGCCATCGGCAATGATGCGCAATTTGCTCGTTTCGTGACGGCGGCGGGCGCACCTGGTCTGGCGACCGATGCGCGTTTCGCTACAAACGCGGCGCGGGTGCGCAACCGTGACGTCCTGAACGCGCTTGTTGCCGCACTGACCGCGGGGCGCTGCGCCGCCGACTGGCTGGTGATCTGCGCCGCCCAGACCGTGCCGGCGGGGCCGGTCAACGATCTGGCGCAGGTGTTTGACAGCCCTCAGGTCGCGGCGCGCGGCATGCGCATCAGCCTGCCGCATCCGGTCGCCGCCGACGGAAAGATCGATCTGATCGGGAACCCGTTGCACCTGTCTGGCACCCCGGTCACCTATGCCAAGGCGCCGCCGGTGCTGGGCGCGGATACAGGTGCAGTCCTGAGGCGCCATCTGGGAATTCTGCCGAGCGATCTTCGGGCGCTAAAAGCGGCGGGTATCATCGACGGGGATATGTAAGCCATGAGTAACGCGGCAGCGCGGACAGGTGCGGACATCATCGGAGAGGCGCTGGCGCATGCCGGGGCGACGCATGCCTTTGGTATCCCGGGCGGCGAGGTACTGGCCCTGATGCAGAGCCTCGACACGGCCGGGATAGATTTCGTTCTGGTCAAGCATGAAAACGGTGGCGGCTTCATGGCCGAGGGTCTGTGGCACATGACCGGCGCGTTACCCGTGCTGGTCGCGACACTGGGGCCCGGTGTTGCAAACGCGGTGAATGCCGTGGCGAACGCGATGCAGGATCGGGTGCCGCTGATCTTTCTGACCGGCTGCGTGGATGCTGATTTGGCCGAGACCTACACCCATCAGGTCTTTGACCATCAGGCCATGCTGCGCCCCATCGTCAAGGGCAGTTTCCGTCTGGCACCGGGCGCAATCGGTACGGGCATGGCCAAGGCCATCGCGCTGGCCACCTCGGGTCAGCCCGGGCCCGTGCATGTCGATGTGCCAATTTCAGTGGCAGAGACGCAGACCCATGAAGGCCCGGCTCCTGCGCCGCAGGTTTTTGCACCCGGCTTGCCGCAGGTCCATGCGGTCAATGCCGCGCTTGCGGCGCTGGCGCGGGCCGAACGCCCGGTGGCAATCGCCGGCGTAGATGCGGTGAACGAAGGCGCGGGCACGGCCGTGGCGGCCTTTTGCCGGGCGCACGGTATTCCGCTGATCACGACCTACAAGGGCAAGGGCCTGATGGACGAAAGCGATCCGCTTTGCCTGGGCGGGGCCGGGCTGTCGCCAAAGGCTGACGGGATTTTGATGCCGCTGTTGAAAAGCGCCGATTGCATCCTGCTTTTGGGTTACGACCCGATCGAGATGCGTGCGGGCTGGCGCGACCCTTGGACCCATGGGCAAGCCGTGATCGAAATTGCGCCGGTGCCGCGCTTGCACGGGATGCACCTAGCCGATCATCTGCTGCTTGGGGGGCTGGCCGAGACGCTGTCGGCGCTGGCCCATGACGCACCGCTGCGCTGGCCCGACGGCGCGCCCAAAACGGCCCGCTCGGCGCTGGCGCAGACCTTTGCCGTGCGCGAGCACTGGGGGCCGCATCAGGTCTTTTCCACGCTGCGCCGGGTCATGCCACAAGACACGATTGCCACCGCAGACAGCGGCGCGCACCGGATCCTGTTCAGCCAGATGTGGCAAAGCCCAATGCCGCGCGGCATTTTGCAATCCTCAGGCCTTTGCACGATGGCCTGCGCCGTTCCGCTGGCTGCGGGGGCGAAACTGGGACGGCCCGCAACCCCGGTTCTTGCGGTCGTCGGCGACGCCGGGCTGGAGATGGGCGCGGGTGAGCTTGCCACCCTGGCGGCCCTGGGACTGCCTGTCGTGATCTGCGTGCTGGTCGATGACAGCTTGGCCTTGATCGAGTTGAAACAGCGGGGCACGGGGCGGCCCAACCTTGGCGTCGATTTCGGCGGGCCGGGCATGGGCACCGATTTCGCTTCCCTGGCGCGCGCCTTCGGTGGTCATGGTGTCGAGGTGACCGACAGCGATGCCTTGGCCCGCGAGGCGACAGCCGCACTCGGTCGCGACCGGTTCACACTGATTGCCGCGCGCATCCCCCGGCGGGCCTATGACGATGCGTTCTGAAGCCATTGTGCGCGTGTTTTCAGCATTCTGCGGATCGGTGGTTTCAAATGAGTGAAGAGGCGTAACAAACTGCAGCGTCGGAACGAACTGCTGCGAAAGGCGAATGAAGTGATCTGCCCGAAACCTTTTCTGAAAGGCGCCGCAATGACAGTTTCCGATGATCTGAGTGGGGTGCCCACGTCATTGTCACGCGCGCAGATAGACGGGTGGAACAGCGTCATCCGGGGAATCCTGACCCATGCGGCCTCGACCGGGCCTGACCTCAACGCCGTTCTTCAAGCAGCGCCCGATTTCGCCCTTGGACAAGCGGTGCGCGGGTTGGCGTGCCTGCTGCTTGCAAAGTCCGAAATGATGGCCACGGCGCGCGAGGCCCACGCGGCAGCGCTTGCCGGTGCGCCCGGCACACAGCGGGAAAACGCGTTTGTCCATGCGCTGGGCGAGTGGTTGAACGGCTATCCCAGCCGTGCTGCGGCCCGATTGCAGTCAGTGCTGGATGCCGATCCGCGCGACGCATTGGCCATGAAGATGGTGCAGGCGATCCATTTCGTCATGGGTCGGCCTGAAGCGATGCGCGCTTCGGTCGAAGGGGTACTGGCGGCGTGGGACGATCATCCCGCCCGTGGTTACCTGCTGGGCTGTTACGCTTTCACCCTTGAAGAAACCGGGGAATACGAAAACGCCGAACGTGTCGGGCGCGCGGGCGTTGAACTGGCACCTGACGATGCCTGGGGCCTGCACGCTGTGGCGCATGTCTACGACACCACAGGCCGCGCCCGTGAGGGGCTGAACTGGTTGACTGGCAGGGACTCCTCTTGGGCGCATTGCAACAACTTCAGATACCATGTCTGGTGGCACCGCGCGCTGATGCACCTTGACCTTGGCGAGCATGACATCGCGCTGGCGCAGTACGACGCTGAGATTCGTTGTGACAAGACGGATGATTACCGCGACATCTCGAATGCGGCTTCACTGCTGTCGCGGCTGGAACTGGAGGGCATGAATGTCGGGGACCGGTGGTCGGAACTGGCCGCGCTGGCCGATGCACGCAGCCTGGACGGCTGTCTTGCATTTGCCGATCTGCACTACATGCTGGCGCTTTGCGGCGGTGCCCGCGATGAGGCCGCGGTCAGGATGATCGCGCGGATGCGGGCAATCCCCCCCGTGCAGGACGAAGCGCAGCGCGTGATCGCGCATCCCGGACTGCATGTTGCCCAGGGACTGCATGCCTTTGCCAGCAGGCAATATTCTGCTGCTTGGGTGCATTTGCGTGCGGGCAGGTCCGACCTTCAGGCTATTGGCGGCAGCCACGCGCAGCGCGATGTGTTCGACCGCATCACCATCGAGGCGGCCTTGCGAAGCGGCTATCTGGAGACAGCCGCCGATCTGTTGCGTGACCGGCAGGCCCGGCGCGGCGGGGCGATAGATGGCTATGCCGAGACCCGGCTCGGCTTCATAGACGCGGCCCATAGGGAAGTTGTCTGAGATGATGCCAGCGAACCGACCGCGCGACCCGCGGCTGGATTTTTTCCGGGGCGTCGGGATGTTCATCATCCTCATCGCCCACATCACCGCCAACCCATGGACACTCTGGATCCCGGCACGGTTCGGGTTTTCCGACGCGACCGAGATGTTCGTGTTCTGCTCAGGCATGGCGTCCGCATTGGCCTTTGGCGCGGTGTTCGCGCGTGCAGGCTGGCTGATGGGGGCGCTGCAGATCGCCTATCGCGTCTGGCAGGTCTACTGGGTGCATCTGGGCGTATTCTTTGTGACGGTTTTCCTGATGCTGGTTCTGAACACGACTGGGATGTTCCCGCGCGACGAGGTCGGCAGGCTGAACCTCTATCCGTTTCTGAACAATACGGGTCCAAACCTGATCGGCTTGCTGACCCTGACCTATGTGCCGAACTATTTCGACATTCTGCCGATGTATCTGGTCATTCTGGCGTTGATCCCGATGATGATTGCCTTGGCACGGGTCGACCGCCGGCTGGCGTTCGGGTTCAGCGCCCTGCTGTGGGTTGCAGCGTCGTTCGGTCTGAACCTGCCGGCGGAGCTGTGGTTTTCCAACGGATCGCAACGCCAGTGGTTCTTCAACCCCTTTGGCTGGCAGCTCGTGTTCTTTACCGGTTTTGCGCTGATGGCAGGTTGGCTGCCCGCACCGCCGGTGAACCGCTGGATGGTTGCGCTGGCGATTTGCGTGGTCGTGATGTCGGTGCCCTTTGCCTGGCACAAGATCATCGGCGCGTCCGAATTCGTGCGCGACTGGCGGCGTGAATGGTCGTTTCTGTTCAACAAGACCAACTTCGGCATTCTGCGCTATGTGCATTTCCTCGCGCTGGCCTATCTGGCTTGGGTTGCAGCGGGCGTGGGTGGTGCGCGTCTGAGACGCGACGGCATCGCGGGCGCGGTCATCGCCATCGTCTCGCAGGTCGGCCAGCAATCTCTGGCCGTTTTCGCGGCCTCGATGGTTCTGGCCCGCGTTCTGGGCGCGTTTCTCAGCCTTGCGGGCGGCGGTGCGCTGGCGGCGCTGATCGTGAACGTGGCGGGTATGGTCTTGATCATCGCAGTCGCGCGGCTCACCGCCTATTTCAAGGCTAAGCCGTGGAAGCAGGCACCATCCCGCGCCCGTCCCACGTCAGACGCCAAGGCCCTGGACGGGGTGCGCCAATGACCGTGCTTGACCGCCGAAAGGCACTGTCCATCATGGGGGGGTTGGCCGCGCTGGGGGCGTTTCCAGCGCTTGCGCAGCAATCCCACGGCATGGCGCTCGGCGATGGCACGCCTTTTGATGCCGAGACCGTCATCGACAGGGCCAGGGCACGGGCCGCAGCCCGCTACATCGCCCCGCCCGAAATCAGCCCGGAATGGCGTGACCTCAGCTATGATGTCTTTCGTGGCATCTGGTTTGACTCGCGCAATGCGTTGTTCCGCGGGGCCGGCGACGCTGTCGAGGCCGATTTCTTTGTGGCTGGCCTCTATTTCACCAACAAGATTCAGATCAACGCGGTTCAGGACGGTACCGCGCGCCCGGTGCTCTTTGATCTCGATGCTTTTGCGCGCACCGACTGGTTCCCCGATCTGCCGCCCCAGGGCACCGGCTTTGCCGGGCTGCGCCTGCGCGGCGAGATCGCAGCACCTGGCCTGTTTCAGGAATATGCGGTCTTTCAGGGGGCCAGCTATTTCCGCGCCATTGGTCGGGACCATGGCTACGGCATCTCGGCGCGTGGCCTGGCGCTCAATACCGGTGAACGCGGTGGTGAAGAGTTTCCGATCTTTCGCGAATTCTGGATCGAGGCCGCCCCGCCCGATGCCCCAACGGTTACGGTTCATGCCCTGCTGGACAGCCGTTCAGTGGCGGGGGCCTACCGGTTCGTCATCACCAAGGGTGATACAACCCAGATTGCGGTCAGTGCGCGTCTGTTCCCGCGTGTAGATCTGCCCACGGTCGGGATTGCGCCGGGCACATCCATGTTCCTGTTCAACGGCATCAACCGAAGCCGTTTCGACGATTTTCGCAATGCGGTTCATGACAGCGACGGTCTGTTGATGATGAACGGCGCGGGCGAGGTGCTTTGGCGGCCGCTGAACAATCCGACGCGTCTGCAGATCAGCGCGTTTGGCGACCGCAATCCCCGCGGCTTTGGCCTGATGCAACGGGCGCGCGATTTGCGCGACTACAACGATCTGGAAGCACGCTATGAACGCCGCCCATCGCTGTGGGTGGAACCCGAAGGGGACTGGGGCGCAGGTTCAGTCATTCTGGTCGAGATCCCCACTGACCGCGAGGTGAACGACAACATCGTCGCCTTTTGGCGTCCTGCCGAACCCTTGGCCGCTGGTCGTGAACACCAGATCGACTATCGGCTGCACTGGTGCAGCACCGCCCCTGCCGAAGGACCCGTCGCACCGGTGATCGCAACCAGCACCGGCGCGCGTGTCTTCGAGGCGGGGCGCATCTTTTCAATCGACTACGGTGCCAATCCGGCACTGGGCGACGATCCGTCGCGGATTGACGTCCGGGCAACGACTTCCGCCGGTGCGATCTCGGGGACCGTGTTCCAGCGCAACCCGGCGACCGGCGGTATGCGGCTTGATGTGACACTTGTGGGCGATGTCCCCTTTGCAGAGCTGCGCGCCGAGTTGTGGCGCGATGGGCAACGGGCCGCCGAAGTCTGGCTGAACCGTTGGGTGCGACCATGACCCTGACGCTGCGCCTCCCTCTGCCGCTGCCGGGCGAAAGCCTGCCAAATCCGCTGCCGATGCCCGATCAGGACCTGCGCGCGCCCTTCACCGATCCTGCGGCGCCGGGCATTCACAGCCGCCTGTCTACCCGCGCCATCCGGGTCCTTGTGCTGGCCCTGCCCGCCGGTCTTGCGGGCCTTCTTGGCTGGTCAAGCTTTGGCTGGTTCGCGCTGAACGGGCCTCCGGGCGCTGTCGAGGCCCTCATCGTCGGCGTGACGGTCTTTGCATTCTATTGGGTCGCGCTATCGTTTTGTTCGGCGCTACTTGGGCTGCTTTGGCGCCCCGCCCGTGCCACGGCTCCGACTGGCGACATCGACATTGCCATCTTGCTGCCGATGTACAGCGAACCGGCGGCTGCGACAATCGGGACTGCCACGGATCTTCTGGCGGCGTTCGCGATGGCGGGTCGGCACCGCGTTTCGCTGCATGTGCTGTCGGATACCCGTGACCCCACTGCCGCCCTTGTCGAAGAGGCGGTGATCCTTGCGCAGCGCCGTGCCCATCCGGAACTGGCGATCCGCTACCGACGCCGTGCCGAAAACACCGACTTCAAATCCGGCAACATCCGCGACTGGGTTACGACCGAGGGGGCTGCGTATGAGGCGATCCTGATCCTCGATGCTGACAGTGTCATGGATCCCCAGACCGTTCTGCGCATGGCTGACCTGATTGCGGCTGAGCCCGGCCTTGGCTTGGTCCAGTCGCCGCCGTGTGTCCTGCCCGGTGCGACGCTATGGCAGCGCCTGCAATCCTTCGCGTCCGAGGTTTATGGCCTGAACCTGTCGCGTGGCTTCGCCCTGTGGGCGGGGGACAACGCGAATTTTCTGGGCCACAACGCCTTGCTGCGCACGCGCGCCTTTGCGGCTTCGGCCGGCTTGCCGCACTTGAGCGGGCGCGCGCCGCGTGGGGGTGTCATCCTTAGTCATGATTTTGTCGAAGCGGCGCTGATGCGCCGTGCCGGTTGGGGCGTGCGCATGCTGCCCGAGGCCAGCGGCAGCTATGAAGCGACGCCCGAAACGTTGCCTGGTTACCTGCGTCGCGACCGCCGCTGGTGCCAGGGCAACATGCAACACCTGCGCCTGCTAGCCACGCCCGGGCTGCACCCGGTTTCGCGCTTTCATCTGCTTCAGGGCGCAATGGCCTATCTTGCCTCGGTCTGGTGGATGACGTTGCTGCTGCTGTGGGCGCTCACCGGACCGGGCGGGGCCATGCACGACTTCTTTTCCGGCAATCCGCTGATGCCCAACTGGCCGCAATATCCCGCGCTGTCGCAGGCATCGCTGGTGGCCATTGTTGTCCTGATGCTGCTGGGGCCCAAGGTCCTGGGCGTCGTGGCCCATATCCGCGACCGTGGGCTGACCCTGTCGCGCGCGCCGGGCTTTGCGCTGTCGATCCTGATCGAGATTGTCCTGTCGATCCTGATCGCGCCCACGCTCATGTTCCATCAGGTGCGCGCGGTGCTCAGGACATTGGCGGGCTTTGACGGTGGGTGGATACCGCATGCGGCTGGTCGACCTTCGTTGCCCACCTTGCTACGGTTCCACGCGACCGAGACCTTGCTCGGTTTCGGTCTGATCGCTCTTGCCGCCACGGGCCAGCTTACGCTCTGGCTTCTTCCTGTGGCGATCAGCCTGATCCTCACCGTCCCCCTGTCTTGGCTTGTGCAATGTGCGTGTCGCCCTGAGTGGCTCCTGCGGCCGCTTCTCGAGTGCGCATCGTGGGAGTCGCAGCACTGCACGCCACGGCAAACCGGCCTGCGCCCGCCAAGGTAGAATACAGAAACCCCTAGAAACCAGCGCTCGTCTGTTCAGGCCTCAGGCGGCAACCGAAATGGAGTACGGACGCATTGGCGACGGCGAAGTGGGATGAGAACTGGCCTTCGGATCGCTAAGAATGACTGAT
>DAISXL010000077.1:0-10585 GCA_036825855.1 Yoonia sp. | reverse complement strand
TTGCGCCCCGACAGCGCGCCTGCGCCTGCGCTTGCCGAATGCCGTCAGGTCGCGGATGAAATCGCAAAGCTGCCTGATGTCGGCACCGCACAGGCGCAGGCGGCACTCGTGTTCGATTACGACAGCGCCTGGGCCTGGGACGCCCAGCCGCAGGGCGCCGATTTCGAGGCTTTCCGTCTGGCCTTTGCCGCCTATCGCGCGCTGCGGCGGGCGGGGCTGAACATCGACATCCTGCCGCCCGATTGCGCCGATCTGTCGGGTTATAAACTGGTGCTGGCCCCCGGCCTGATGAAAATCAGCGACCCGTTGCGCCGCGCCCTTGCCCGCTTTGACGGCATCGCCCTGATCGGGCCGCGCAGCGACACCAAGACGGATGAATTGAGCATCCCCACCCCACTTGGCCCCGACCTGCCCGAAACCGATGTCTCCGTCGTGCTGACCGAAAGCATCCCGCCCGACGCCAAGATCAAGCTGCAAGGCGGCGGCCGTTTCCGGCACTGGTTCGAACATCTGGAAGGAACCGCGCCCGTGCATCTGTCCACCAAGGCAGGTCAGCCCGCGATCATGGGCGGCGACCATTTGCGCTATCTCGCGGGCTGGCCGGATGATGCGACCTTCGATGCGATCATCGGCGGGCTGTGCGATACGCTGGACCTGCCCAGCTATACCCTGCCCGAAGGGTTGCGGATCAGGGATACCGCTACACACCGGTTCGTCTTCAACTATGCACCCGAGGCGCAGGCTTGGGGCGATGTGATCGTGCCAGCGGCGGGCGTGCATTGGGAGCAATTGTGATGCAGGTCTTCGGCACCACCACGCGGGGCGAAACCGCACATACCATCACGCTGCGCGCGGGCGACCTGACCGTCACGCTGTTGACCTATGGCGCACGGGTGCAGGACCTGCGGCTGGCGGGTGTGGATCACGCTCTGACGGTCGGGTCGGACGATCTGGCCGATTATGAAGGTGCCATGCTTTACCACGGGGCCATCGTCGGCCCTGTGGCCAACCGGATCAGCACGGCGCGCGTCCGGCTGGACGGGATGATGTACGAACTCGAACGCAACGATGGTCCCGCGCATCTGCATTCGGGGTCCGAAGGCGCGCATGCGCAGGTCTGGGATGTGGTCGAAGTGACCGACGCCTCTGCCACTCTCGCGCTTGACATGCCGGACGGTTTTGCCGGATTGCCCGGCCGCAGGCGTCTGACGGCGGCATTTGCACTCACCGCGCCTGCGACACTGACGCTGACGATCAGCGCGACCAGCGATGGCACGACCCTGATGAATGTCGCCAATCACAGCTATTGGAACCTTGACGGGTCCGCGACATGGCACGGGCACCGGCTGCAGATCGCGGCGGACCATTACCTGCCGATCGATGACAGCGTCTGCCCGACCGGCGATGTGGCGGATGTGACCGGTACGGACATGGATTTCCGCGAC
The DNA here is from genome assembly GCA_036825855.1 of Yoonia sp. Lineage (GTDB taxonomy): Bacteria > Pseudomonadota > Alphaproteobacteria > Rhodobacterales > Rhodobacteraceae > Yoonia. The sequence continues at coordinate 9,140 of DAISXL010000077.1, read as the reverse complement.
GGACCGGCCCTTGGGCCGCAGACACCCGCGCTGGACCATAATTTCTGCCTGTCGGACGGGATCGAACCGCTGCGCGACGTGCTGACGCTGACAGGGCAAAGCGGGGTCAGCATGACGCTCGCGACCACGATGCCCGGGTTGCAGGTCTTTGACGGCCGCCCGCAGCATAACGCACTGGCCATCGAGGCGCAGCACTGGCCTGACGCGCCCAACCACGCGCATTTCCCGCAGTTCAAACTGGCGGCAGGGGCAACCTACGCGCAGGTCACGCGCTGGACATTCACCGGCTGACAGGACGGGACAAACCGGCCTTTCGCCGTTAGGATGCCACTGATCCAACGGCGAAAGCATGACATGACCATCACCCACGACGACGACCTTACTCATCTGCAGACCATCGGAAAGATCGTGGCGACCACGCTGCACCGGATGGCCGCCGCGATGGAGCCGGGCATGACCACGTCTGAACTCGACGCGCTTGGGGCCGACCTGTTGGCACAGCACGGCGCCACGCCTGCGCCGCGCGCGATCTATGGGTTTCCAGGCGCCACCTGCATCAGCGTGAACGAGGAAATCGCCCATGGCATTCCCGGGTCCCGCCGTCTGGCACGGGGGGATCTGGTGAATATCGACGTCTCTGCTTCGTTGAACGGCTATTTTGCCGACACGGGTGCCAGCTTTTGTCTGGGTGCGGCGACGCCCGCGCAGGCGCGTCTGTGCCGCGATGGCGAACAGGCGATGCGGATCGGTATCGCACAGGTCCGCCACGGCCGGCCGCTCGCGGGTATCGGCAAGGCCATCGGCGGGTTTGCGGCAAAGCGCGGCTATACGCTGATCCGCAACCTTGCCAGCCACGGCATCGGCCGCAGCCTGCATGAAGCGCCGGAAGAGATCCCGACATGGCCCACCCGTGGCGACCGGCGGCGCATCCATGACGGAATGGTCCTGACGGTCGAGCCGTTCCTGTCGCGCGGCGGGCACTGGGCCGATACCGGCCCCAAGGACGACTGGACGCTTTACAGCACACCCCAAGCGCCCGTCGTGCAATACGAACATACGGTTGTCGCCACACGCAAAGGCCCGATCATCGTGACCTTGCCAGGTTAGGCCACGAGGGCAGATGACGCGCGCCTCGCCTTTGCCGACCATCGCGAGCTTCTGGTTCGGTTCCGACCTGTCGTGGCTGGAAACGCTGTGCATCACCTCGTTTCTGGACCGTGGGCATCGCTTTGTCCTTTATACTGTTGATGATCTGACGGGCATTCCGGCGAGGGCCGAGTGTCGCCCCGCCTCTGACATCCTCTGGCCGCCGCGCTTCGGGATTGCCGATAACGACCGGCTGCGGGTTGCGGTGTTTTCGGACATTTTCCGGCTGCACCTGATCCGGCAGACGGGGTTCATCTGGGTCGATCTGGATGCCTATTGCCTGCGGCCTTTTGATTTTGCCAGCAAATGGGTCTTTGCGCGGGATGAAACAGGCAGCGTGCCGAACGGGGTTCTGGGGTTGCCGTCTGACTCGGCGACATTGGCCGCTTTGCTGGATTTCCTGCAAGCGCCGAACCCGACCCCGCCGTGGCGCGGCCCGCGGCTGCACAGGCAGAACGCGCGCCGCGTGGCCAGCGGCGAAAGCTGGGGGATCGAGACGCTGGGCTGGGGATGTTCGGGACCACGCGCATTGACGCATTTCCTGCGCCAGACCGGCGAGGACCGTCATGCGATGGCACCCGCAGCTTTTTACCCGCTGGCGATCACCGAGCTGTGGAAACTGCACGCGCCCCATGTGCCGACGGAGATGATCGAGGGACCGGACGTGCATTCGGTCCATATCTATGGCCATCAGAAGAAATATCTTGCCAGCACACTGCATAGCCTGCCGCGCGCGGGGTCGTATCTCGACCGGCTCTGCCAGCGGCACGGCATCGATCCGGCGGCACAGAAGGTGCCCTATCTGGACTGGATGCGACGAAAGGATGGAAACTAACCTGCCCGTCAACGTCTCTTGCAGGTCAATTTCCTGCGCAACATGCGGTCGGCCAGCTACCCGCCACAAAATGCCTTGGCAGAACGGCGTTCCTTGTTTGCGTGCAAAAACATCTGCCGATGTCTGGAAACCGGAAGAGCCAGCCCGCGCTTGATCGCGTCCTCTACGGATTCGCGATTTTGCATTTCAAGGTAAAAGAAGGTTGCGTCCGGATCATCGGATACAGATCGGACATCCTCGATCAGTTTTGGCAACAAGCTCACCTCGTCGCCCTTGACCACGCCAAGATCATCAGGACCGTTAACCTCATGGGCATAGGCAAAACTGCTATCCAAAGGGTACTCCCGATACCCCAAGCGGCGTTTGACCAGATGCATTTGCGGACGTTTTGAACTGATAACCTAAATACCCGTCATTTGACTCTCCTCTGACCGACGAAAGTTCGATGTGTCGAATGCTGCTGGATACCACTGGCGCTGCTATGCCTCAACTGCCCCGATAGGTCGAAAACCCGAAGGGCGAGACCAGAAGCGGCACGTGGTAATGCGATGCGGGGTCGTTGATGCCAAACCGGATCGGGATGTCGTCCAGAAACCGCGGATCATCGCTGCGGCCGAAATAGGCGCCTGCCTGAAACACCAGTTCATAGCGACCGACAGCGAATTCCGCCGCAGGCAGAATCGGGCCGTCCGTGCGCCCGTCGGCATTCGTGATCTTTGTGGCCAGATGTTCCCGCGCATCGCCAACCAGACGATAAAGATCGACCGTCATCCCCGCCGCAGGCACGCCGTTTGCCGTATCCAGCACATGGGTCGTCAGAAATCCGGTCATCTTGGTCCTCGGGTTACCTAAAATTGCGCGCAACAGGCCGCTGCGTTACCATTCATGTCGCCATGAAATCAACCGCTTGGCTGCTCCGCGCCTTGCTGTCGCACCCCGCTGACATGGGCTTTTGCCTTGCTATATGAGGTGCACAGACAGCGTAAAGGTGAAATGAAATGATGGAAACACTGCTTTTATCCCGCATCCAGTTCGCGGCGAATATATCGTTCCACATTTTGTTCCCTACAATCACTATCGCGCTGGGCTGGCTTCTGCTGTTCTTCAAGATCCGTTATAACCAGACGGGCCAAGAACGCTGGATGGAAGCCTACCGCTTCTGGGTCAAGATTTTCGCCTTGTCCTTTGCCATGGGTGTCGTGTCCGGCATCACCATGTCGTTCCAGTTCGGAACCAACTGGCCCGGTTTCATGGAAAAGGTCGGCAATATCGCAGGGCCGCTGCTGGCCTATGAAATCATGACGGCCTTTTTCCTCGAGGCGGTGTTCCTTGGCATCATGCTGTTCGGGTTTCGCCGTGTGCCCAACTGGGTGCATACGGGGGCGACGTTCCTTGTGGCCTTCGGCACGTTGATGTCGACCTTCTGGATCATCGTGCTGAATTCGTGGATGCACACGCCCCAAGGCTTCGAGATGCGCGACGGCGTCGCCCATGCGACCGACTGGTTCGCGATCATCTTCAACCCGTCGATGCCCTACCGCTTTGCGCATATGGTGCTGGCCAGCTTCCTGACCGTCAGCTTCCTGATCGCGGGTGTCAGCGCCTTCCGCTGGCTGATCGGCGGTCGCACCGAAGGCGTGCGCGTGGCATTGAAAACTGCCGTCTTTACCGCTGCCCTGCTGATGCCTGTGCAAATCTTTGTGGGCGACCTGCACGGTCTGAACACCAAGGAATTCCAGCCTGCCAAGGTCGCGGCCATGGAAGGGCATTGGGAAACCGGCGGCAACGTGCCTCTGATCCTGTTCGCCCTGCCCGATCAGGAAGCGCGCGAAAACCACTTCGAGATCGGGATCCCGAACCTCGCGTCCTTCATCCTGACCCATACATGGGACGGTGAAGTGCAGGGCTTGAACGACTTTGTCGCCGAGGATGGCACCATCCTGCACCCGCGCGTCGCCCCCGTGTTCTGGTCGTTCCGCGTGATGATCGGCACCGGTATCCTGATGCTGCTGCTCAGCTGGACCGCCGCCGTGATGATGCTGCGCCGCAAGCGCGGGGTGGAAGGACTGCCCAAGCCGATGCTCTATGCCTTCGTCGGAATGAGCTTCAGCGGCTGGATCGCGACCCTTGCCGGCTGGTACACCACCGAGATCGGCCGCCAGCCGTGGCTGGTGCAGGGTGTGATGACAACGGCCGAGGCCGTGGCCGATGTGCCCGCCCCGATGGTGCTGTCCACGCTGATTTCCTATCTCGTGGTCTATGGGTTGCTGCTGGTCGCCTATATCTACGTGATCTTCTATCTGGCGCGGAAAATGTCGCGCGGCGAAGACATCGGCACCCGCATCGCCCCCGCGCCTGCGGCCGCCCCCAAAGCCATGCCGGCGGAGTGATGTGATGAATACCTTTGGTGATCCGACCGTCTGGCTGCCTTTCGTCTTTGCAGGGCTGATGGGCCTGTCGATCCTGATCTACGTCGTGCTCGACGGGTTCGACCTTGGCGTGGGGGTCCTGTTCCCCTTCGCCAACGAAGAAGAAAAAGATACGATGATCGCCACGATCGGACCGTTCTGGGATGCGAACGAGACATGGCTGGTGCTGGCGGTCGGGCTGCTTCTGGTGGCCTTTCCGGCGGCGCACGGGGATATCCTGACCGCGCTATACCTGCCGGTCGCGATCATGCTGGTGGGGCTGATCATGCGCGGTGTCGCCTTCGAATTCCGCGCCAAGGCCCCTGCCCCGCACAAAGGGCTATGGAACAACACGTTCTTTGCAGGCTCGCTGATGACCTCGCTGGCGCAGGGCTTCATGCTGGGCATGTATATCATGGGGCTGGAATGGACAGTGCCCCATGCGGCCTTTGCGATGCTGACGGCGGTGTTCCTGACCGTGGGCTACAGTTTCATCGGGGCGACATGGGTGATCCACAAGACCGACGGGGCCTTGCAGGCCAAATCCGTGGACTGGGCCAAGGGAGGGATCTGGGGGCTGGTGCTGGGCATTGCGCTGGTGTCGATGGCGACACCGCTGGTCAGCACGCGGATCTTCGACAAATGGTTCAGCTGGCCCGAAGCGCTGTTCCTCGCGCCGCTGCCGATCATCTCGGCGCTGCTTGTGTTCGCGCTGTGGTGGATGCTGCGCCGGATGCCGTTCACCAATGACCGGCTGTCGTGGCTGCCATTTGCCGCCGCTTCCTCGCTCTGGGTGATGGCGTTCATCGGGATGGCCTACAGCTTTTATCCCTATGTCGTTCCCGAACAGTTGACGATCTACGAGGCCGCCAGCGCGCCTGAAAGCCTGTTCATCATTCTGATCGGCACGCTCTTCGTGCTGCCCACGATCCTGGCTTATACGGTGCTGGCCTATACCGTGTTCCGCGGCAAGGCGACGGAACTGCGCTATGACTGATACGGGTGGATCATGATCCACCTGACGGGGGGTGAAATCGGGCAGAATCGGTTTGACACCCCCCCGCCCTTTGCGTAATCGGACGCACAAGGTTCGGCGCGGTAGCTCAGTTGGTTAGAGCGATCGACTCATAATCGATAGGTCGGGAGTTCAAGTCTCCCCCACGCCACCACAACCCTTTCCACTGCCTTGAAACCCCATTAGCCTGCGGCCAAGACTGCACGAAAGGCCGCCCCATGTCCGTCATCGACCAGATCGCCGCTGCCATCGGCGCGGACCGTATTCTGACCGGCAAAGACGCCGCCCCCTATGGCAAGGACTGGACGGGCGCCTATACCTCCACCCCGCTCGCCGTGCTGCGACCTGCGTCCACCGCGGAAGTCGCGGCAATCATGCGGATCGCCCATGCCACGCGCACGCCAGTCGTGCCCTGTTCAGGCCGGACAGGGCTGACAGGGGCGACGCTGGCCGATGGCGCGCTGATGCTGTCGGTCGAACGGCTGAACAAGATCACCGAGATCAATGCCACCGGACGCACCGCCACTGTCGGCGCAGGTGTGATCCTGTCCAACCTGCATGATGCTGCCGCAGCACATGACCTGATCTTCCCGCTGACCTTGGGCGCGCGCGGATCGGCCATGATCGGCGGCTTGCTGTCCACCAATGCGGGCGGGTCCAATGTCGTGCGTTACGGCAGCACACGCGGCCTGTGTCTGGGGCTCGAGGTCGTGATGGCCGACGGGCGGGTGATGAATCTGATGAGCGCGCTGCACAAGGACAATTCCGGCCTAGACCTGCGCAACCTGATGATCGGCGCCGAAGGCACGCTGGGCATTATCACCGCCGCCGTGTTGAAACTGCTGCCCAAGCCGCAGGCCTATGCCACGGCGATGGTCGCCCTGCCCTCGCTGACGGATGCGCTGCATTTGCTGCACCGCCTGCAGGACGCCACGGGCGGCGGGGTCGAGGCGTTCGAATACATGCCACGCAGCTATATGGCCAAACACCGCCAGATGTTCCCCGACATGGCCCCGCCTTTCGCGCAGGACCATGACGTCAACATCATGATCGAAGTCGCCGCCACCACCGCCCGCGATGCGCAGCCGGGGCCGGACGGGCAACTGCCCGTCGTCACCCTGCTCGAGGATGTGCTGGGCGAGATGCTGGACGACGGCACGCTGATCGATGCGGTGATCGCACAGAATGAAACCCAGCGCCGTGACATCTGGAAACGCCGCGAGGATGCAGGCGATGTCGCCTTCTTCGGCGGGCATTTCGTGAATACCGATATTGCCCTGCCGCTTGACAAGGTCGCGGATTTTGCTGCCATTCTCACCCCCCGCCTGCGCGCCATCGACGCGGATGTGGAAGAGGTGATGGTCGCCCATCTGGGCGACGGCAATATCCACCACACCAGCTATGTCAGCCGCAACGATCCCGATGCGATGGCCGCCTTGGTCGAGGCGGTCGAAGATGTCGTGCAGGAACTGGGCGGATCGTTCAGCGCCGAACACGGGATCGGCGTGTCGAAACTTGCCACGATGAAGCGGCGCAAGGACCCCGTAGCGCTGGACGCGATGCGCGCGGTCAAGGCCGCCCTTGATCCGCACAATATCCTGAACCCCGGCAAGGTGATCCCGCCCGCCTGACCCCTGGCAGGGCCGCCGATGATCAAGCTCGCGCTGTCGAAAATCCTGCAAGTCCGGCAGAACTACTGGTTCTGGCCCAGCATGATGACCTGCGTTGCGGTTGTGCTGGGGGTGCTCATGCCGATGCTGGACCGGCAGGTCGGCGCGACCTGGCTGGACGGCCTTGGCTTCTTGCCCGTCGCTGATGTCGATGGTGCACGGGCGGTGCTGACGACGCTTGCGGCGTCCTCGCTGGGCGTGGCGGGTGTGGCCTTTTCGGTGACGATGGTCGCCGTGTCCTTTGCCAGCGCCAATTACGGGCCACGGCTGATCAGCAATTTCATGGCCAATCACCAGAATCAGGTGGTTCTGGGCGTCTTCGTGGCGACCTTCGCCTATAGCATGGTCGTGCTCAGCACGGTGAACGACGACACATCCCTGCCAGACCTGACACTGACCACCTTCGTGCCGCAGATCGCGATCCTGTTCGCGCTGGTGCTGACGCTGGCCGCCGTGGGGGCGCTGATCTTCTACATCCACCACATCCCCGAATCGATCAACATCATGAACCTGCTGTCCGAGATCGGCGGCAAACTGGAACGCGCCGTTATCGCGATGCTGGAGGCCGAGCAAGAGACGGACACCAAGCCTGTCGACCTTGCCCCGGTTCCCGATAGGCCGCACACGACGGGTAGCCATATCGCCGCCCAAGAGGCAGGGTTCCTGCAGCATGTGAACTACAAGGGCCTGGTCGAGATCGCCGAGGCCAACGACATTCAGGTCACGCTGCACCATGCGCCGGGGGATTTTCTTGTTCCCGGCAACAGGGTCCTGTCCGCCACGCCGCCGGGCCAGTGCACCGACAAGGTCATTGGCCATATGCGCAACTGTTTCACCATCGGGGCGAACCGGACCGAACATCAGGATATCCTGTTCCTGTCCGACCAGCTGGTCGAGGTCTGTGGCCGCGCACTGTCACCCGGCGTGAACGACCCGATGACGGCGATGCTGTGCCTGAACTGGCTCAAACCCGGGCTGACCGCCTTTGCCCTGCGCCCGCCCGCGCGGCAGGCGGACCCGTCCGACCCCGTGATCTATCGGCGGATGACATTCAAGGACATGCTGGACAAATCGTTCGACGGGATGCGCCAGTATGTGGCGACCGACCACAGCGTCACGCTCCGCGGGCTGGACCTGCTGGCCGACCTTGCCGTCGCTGCCGAAAAGCCGGACATCACCGCCGATTGTGCGCGGCAGGCACAGCTTTTGGCGGCGTCGGCGATTGCCGTGCAACATGATCCCGGCGCGCGTGCCGATGTCGCGCGCGCCTTGCGCGACGCCTTGCAACGGATGGCGGGCCATGCCCAGCCTTAGTGGTCGAAGAACCCCGGCCCTGCCCGTTCCAGCAGCTTGACCGCCATTTCGCGACCCATCGCCGCGCCATCGGCAATCGCACCGGTCATGTCATCGGCCAGCACCTGTGATCCGTCGGTGCGCAGGATTTCGCCGCGCAGGCGCAGGCTGCCACCGTCGAGTTCCGCCAGCCCGCCGATCGGCGTCTCGCAGGACCCGTCCAGATGCGCAAGAAAGCTGCGTTCAGCCGCAAGGCGCTGGCCGGTTGGGCCGTGGTGGATGGCCTCCAGCATCGCGGCGGCGCGGCTGTCATCGGCACGCCGTTCGATTCCGATGGCGCCTTGGGCAATGGCGGGCAGCATATCCTCGGGCGCGATCGCGGTGCGGGGCACGTCTGTCATGTTCAGCCGGTTCAGCCCCGCCATGGCCAGAAACGTCGCTTCGGCCACGCCATTGCCCAGCTTCATCAGGCGGGTCTGCACGTTGCCGCGAAATTCCACCACGTTCAGGTCGGGCCGCCGCACCAAAAGCTGCGACCGCCGCCGCAAGGACGAGGTGCCGACCGTGGCGCCTTGGTCCAGATCATCCAGCCCCTTGGCAGTCAGCGACACAAACGCATCGCGCACATCCTCGCGCGGCAGATAGGTGTCGAGCAGCAAGCCAGCTGGTTGTTCAACCGGCATATCCTTCATCGAATGGACGGCGATGTCGATGGACCCGTCCAGCAGCGCCTCTTCGATCTCGCGGGTGAACAGGCCCTTGCCGCCGATTTC
>DAISXL010000076.1:0-10597 GCA_036825855.1 Yoonia sp. | reverse complement strand
TATGACAGCTATGCGGACAAATGGTGGTCGGATGACATCCGCTGGGTCAGGACACTGAAAAACCTTGTGCCCGGACGGTTGAAACACTTTGACAAACTGATCGACTGGAAGGGCAAGGATGTGCTCGATCTGGGCTGCGCTGGCGGGTTCATGGCCGAGGCGCTGGCCAAGCGCGGCGCGCAGGTCACCGGGATTGATCCCGCCGCCGAGGCCATCGCCGCCGCGCGCCAGCATGCGCAGGCACAGGGGCTGCGGATCGGCTATGATGTGGGCGTGGGCGAGGCGCTGCCCTATGATACAGCCGGTTTCGATGCGGTGGTCTGCGTCGATGTGCTGGAACATGTCACCGACCTGCAAAAGGTGATGTTTGAGGTCGCGCGCGTGCTGCGCCCCGGCGGGCTGTTCCTGTTCGACACGATCAACCGCAACCCGCTGGCGCGGCTGGCCACGATCACCGTCGCCGAGGATATCCTGCGCCTGTTGCCGCGCGGCACGCATGACCCCGCCATGTTCATCAAGCCCGCCGAATTGCGCAAGGCGATGGTGGCAGCGGGGCTGGTGCCTGCGCGTTTCACGGGGCTTGGGCCGCGCGGGGTGAACCGGCGGCTTGACCTGACATTTGGCCCCCTGCCCCTGACGGCGATCCTGTACATGGGCCACGCGCGCAAGCCGGAGGGCGCATGACACGCGATCTTGACCCTGCCACAACCAGCGAGATCATCGAAATGGCGCTGAGCGATCACACCAGTTTCGCCCAGATCCGCGCCTTGCACGGGCTGTCGCCGGATCAGGTCAAGACGCTGATGCGGCGCGAACTGGCCCCCGGCAGCTATCGCGCGTGGCGCAAGCGCGTGCGCCAGTTTGGTGACAGGCGAGCGAAGTACAAATAATCTGCCCAGACAAGGCGCAAATCCGCAACGATCAGCCCGATCACCCAAGTTTGCCCATGCGTTTCCTGATCTGTGTGATATTTCAAGATCATGGACATCATTCTCATCACGACGGTCATTGCGTCGCTGTTCCTGCTGATCGGCGTGGCAGAGCCGCTGGCCGACCGGCTGCGCGTGCCGTTCACGGTGATCCTTGCGCTGCTTGGCGTGGCCATCGCGACGGCGGCACTGTTTTTCCTGCGCACCGACCTGACCAACGCGCTGAACCCCATGGCCGAGGCGATCCTTGGCCTGCCGATCCGGTCCAACGTGTTTCTTTATGTCTTTCTGCCGACCCTGCTGTTTCAGGCAACCTTGGGGATGAACCTGCGGCGGATGCTGGACGACTGGGTGCCGATCCTTGTGCTGGCGGTCGTGGCCGTCGTCGTGGCGACCCTGACGGTGGGCTATGCGCTGTCGTTCGTCAGCGCGCTGCCGCTGGCGGCCTGTCTTTTGGTCGGCGCCATCGTCTCGACCACCGATCCGTCGGCGGTTGTGTCGAATTTCCGGTCGATTTCGGCGCCGCAGCGTCTGGGGCGGATCATCGAAGGTGAAAGCCTGCTGAACGATGCCGCCGCCATCGCGCTGTTCGGGCTGTTCATGGGCTTTGTGATGCTGGGCGTGCCTGACCCTAACCTTAGCGATGCGGTGGCGCAGTTTCCGGTGCTGATCCTTGGCGGTGCGGTGGCGGGCTGGCTGGCGGCTCGGGTCGCAGTCTGGCTGATGGCGCTGTTTGCGCGGTTCGAGCTGGCGCAGATCTCGGTGTCTGTGGCTTTGCCTTATCTGGCCTATATCGGGGCCGAACAGATCATCGGCGCCTCGGGCGTGATCGCGGTTGTCGCGGCGGGGCTGACGCTCAATCTGTCCGGCCCCAGCCGCCTGCCGCCTCAATCCTGGGCAAATCTACGCGAAGTCTGGGGCTTGCTTGCGCATTGGGCGGGGGCGCTGATCTTCGTGCTGGCGGCGCTGTTCATCCCGCGCCTGCTGGAAGAAGCGCGCCTGAGCGATTTTGCCCTGATTGCGGTGGTGATCGTGGCCGCCATCGCTGCGCGTGTGGTGGTGCTGTTCGGGCTGCTGCCGATGTTGATGCTGCTGCGCCTGTCACCGCCCGTGGACCGGCCTTATCGTGTCGCGATCCTGTGGGGCGGGTTGCGCGGGGCGGTGACGCTGGCGCTGGCCTTGGCCGTTACCGAAAGCGCGCGTGTCCCGCTGGAGGTCAAGCGCGTGGTCGGTATCCTTGCCACGGGTTTCACGCTGTTCACGCTGATCGTGCAAGGGTCCAGCCTGCGCTGGGTGATCGCCAAGCTGGGCCTTGACCGACTGTCGCCCATCGACGACGCGCTGTCGCGGCAGGTCGTGGCTGTCGCGCTGCAGACCGTGCGCGAGGATGTGGCGCGCACCACCGAGAACTACGAACTCTCGCGCGAGATTGTCCGGTCCGAGGCTAAGCGGTTCGGCGAACGCTTGGACGATGCCGTCAAACAGGCCGAAGAAAGCGCCGATCTGCTGGACCGTGACCGGATCACGCTGGGGCTGATCGCGGTTGCGGGTCACGAACGCGACACGATCCTTGAACGGGTGCGCGACCGGACGATTTCGGCGCGGATGGCCGAACAGGTGCTGGCCGATGCCGAACGGCTGATCGAAAGCGCGCGCCAAGGCGGGCGCAGTGGCTATCAGCGTGCCGCGAAACAGTCGGTCACCTACGGGCGGTCCTTCCGTGCGGCGGTGTTCCTGCACAACAGGCTGAAGCTGTCGATGCCGCTGGCGCGGATGACAGCCGACAGGTTCGAATACCTGCTGTCGCAACGGCTGATCCTGCGCGATCTGGACGTGTTCATCGACGGGCGCATCCGCCGCATCCATGGCCGCCGCGTGGCGGATCTGTTGCAGGAACTGCTGGCCCGCCGGATCGAGCTTGTCGAAACCGCGCTTGAAGGACTGCGCCTGCAATATCCGGGCTATGCCGAGGAACTGGAACGCCGCTTTATCCGGCGCACGGCCTTGCGGCTGGAAGAACGCGAATATGCCGCGATGCGCGACGACGGGCTGATCGGGGCCGAGGTCTATACGACGCTGGCACAGGACCTTGCCCAACGCAGGACCGCCGCAGAGACGCGCCCCCCGCTGGATATCGCGCCGCAAAGGTCGGACCTTGTCCGGCAGCTGCCGCTGTTCGCCGATCTTGACGATGCCACGCTCAAACAACTGGGACGCGCGTTCCAGACGCGTTATGCCAATGCCGACGACATCCTGATCCGCAAGGACAACACCGCCAAGCGCGTCTATTTCATTGCGACGGGCGCGGTCGAACTGCAGGTTGCGGGCCAGACATGGCGGCTTGGCCCCGGAGAGATGTTCGGCCAGATGTCGATCCTGATGCAACGCCCGCGCAAGGCGCTGGTGCGGGCCATCGCGCCATCGACCCTGCTTGTGCTGGACGAGGACCGTTTCCGGCGGCTGCTCAAACGCAGCGAAGGTCTGCAACAGGCCGTGCGCGCCAGCGCCGAAAAGCGCGGGATCGCCCCAGAGCGGCTGATGCCCGACCTCAAAGAGGCCACACCACCAGCAACAGCGGCAGGCTGACCACGACCACCACCAGTTCAAGCGGGACGCCAAGGCGCCAGTAATCGCCGAAACCGAAGCCTCCGGGGCCAAGGATCAGCGTGTTGTTCTGGTGCCCGATCGGCGTCAGGAACGCACAGGATGCGCCGATCGCGACCGCCATCAGGAAGCTGTCGGGATTGACGCCCAAGGTCGCCGCGATCCCGATGGCGATGGGGCAAAGAACGGCAGCGGTCGCGGCATTGTTCATCACATCCGACAGGAACATCGTGGTGATCAGCACCACGGCCAAAGCGGCAATCGCATTGCCCTGCGCAATCGTGCCGACAAGGAACTGCGACACGACGTCGGCGGCTCCGGTCGTCTGCAGTGCCTCGGCCACAGGGATCAGCGCGCCCAGCAGCACGATCACGGGCCAGTCGATTGCGGCATAGACGCTGCGGGGCGGGACCGTGCGAAAGACCATCGTGGCGATCACGCCCAGCGTAAAGGCCGCGGCGGCGGGCAACAACCCGACGGTGACAAGACCCACGGAGACCAGCATGATCATCCCTGCGATCAGGGCCATGCGCTTGTCGGGGATGCGCAATTCGCGCGCACCAAGTGGCACGCACCCGGTGTCGTTTGTGAAATCGGTCAACACTTCGGCGGGCCCCTGCATCATCAAAAGATCGCCGGACTTGAGCTTGAGCGTGCGCAACCTTGCGCGGGGCGCATGCCCTTCGCGGGCAACGGCGAGCAGGTTCAGGCCATAGCGCGTGCGCAGCCGCAGATCGCGCGCCGACCGTCCGACGATGTTGGACCCGGGCAGAACCGCAAGTTCGCGCAGCACGATATCGGCGTCACGTTTGGATTTGCCGGTGTCGTCGTCAGGTTGTCCAGTCGTGTCGGTCTGCGGGGATGACGCCTTTTGCTCTTCAAGCGTGATGCCGAACACCGACAGTGTTTCGGCCAGCGCCTCGACATCGGCTTCGAGCACAAGGATATCGCCGCCGCGGATGCGCCGGCTGCCGTGCGGCGCGGTGATCCGCACATCGTTGCGCACCATCGCGATGACCTGCGCGTCGCTGTCCGCGATCTCGCTTTCAAAGGCGCGCAGGGTCAGTCCGGCGGCCTTGCTTTCGTCGGGCACGCGGACCTCGGTCATATAGGCGCCGGTTGCGAAATCGCCGTCCGCGACGGCCTTGCGTTTCGGGACAAGCCGCCAGCCGAACAGCGTGATGAACGCAACCCCGCAGAGTGCGACAGCCACGCCCACCGGCGCAAAGTCGAACATGGCGAACTGGCCCATCCCCGCCTCGGCGCGGAACCCCGACACGATCAGGTTGGGCGGCGTGCCGATCAGCGTGGTCATCCCGCCAAGGATCGTCGCAAAGGCGAGCGGCATCAGCACCTGCCCCGGCGACATGTCGAGCCTGCCCGCCAGCTGCACCGCCACCGGCATCAGCAGCGCCATGGCACCCACATTGTTCATGAACCCCGACAGAAACGCGCCGAGCCCCAGTAACGCGCCAAGGCTCGTGACACGCCCCGCCGATCGCGGCAGGATCGTCCGCGCGAGCCAATCGACCGCGCCGGTCAGTTGCAACCCATGGCTGAGGACCAGCACACAGGCCACGGTGATGACGGCGGGATGTCCGAAACCGGCAAAGGCCGCATCGCTTGGGACCAGCCCCGCGACAACACAGGCCATCAGCGCGGCCAACGCCACAACGTCATGTCGGAACTTGCCCCATAGAAAAAGCGCCATCGTAGCCGTCAGAATCGCGATGATCAGGATTTGTGCTGTGGTCATGGGGTACTTTCACATCATGCCAAACGCGGCCGCCGCCGATGGCTCAGACGGCACTATACGGGGCACGCGGGGCCAGACCGCAAATGCGCCGCTACGGCAAAAGAAAAAGGGCCGGATCGGCTCCGGCCCTTCTTGGTATCTTGCGATGGGAAAGCCCTGTCAGCGCGATTCGTTCATCAATCCGCGCACAACCGCATAGCAGGCCGCCAGCAGCACGACGGTAAACGGCAGACCCGCCGACACCGCCATCGCCTGCAAGGCCGCCAGACCGCCGCCCAAAAGCAGCGACACGGCGACCGCGCCCTCGAAACTGGCCCAGAACACGCGCTGGATCACCGGCGCGTTGGTCTTGCCACCGGCGGCGATCGTATCGATCACGAGGCTGCCCGAATCCGACGAGGTGATGAAGAATACAACGACCAGCACGATCCCGATGAAGGATGTGATCGCCGTCAGCGGCAACTGGGTCAGCATCTCGAACAGTTTGAGTTCAAGGGCGGCATCCTGCACGGCGGTAAAGCCGTCATTCACCACCTGCCCGATGGCCGTGCCACCCAGCGCCGTCATCCACAGCACCGACAGCAGCGTCGGCACGATCAGCACGCCGATCAGGAATTCACGCACTGTCCGGCCGCGGCTGACGCGGGCGATGAACATGCCCACGAAAGGTGACCAGCTGATCCACCACGCCCAATAGAACGCGGTCCAGCCTTGGGAAAAGTTCGCATCCTCGCGCCCGAAGGGCATCGACAAGGCGGGCAGGTATTGCCCGTAAGCCAGCAGATTGTCGAAGAACCCTGTCAGGATCGCCGCGGTTGGTCCGGCGATGATCATGAACAGCAACAAAAGGATCGCAAGGCCCATGTTGACCTCGGACAGGACCTTCACACCGCCATCCAGACCGCGGATGATGGACCCGATGGCGATCAGCGTGATCACGATGATCAGCAGGATCAGCATCGAATTGCCGGTGCCGAAACCGAACAGGAAATTCAACCCCGCAGAGGCTTGCTGCGCGCCGATGCCCAGTGATGTCGCCAGACCGAAGACCGTGGCCAGCACCGCCAGAATGTCGATGACATGGCCCGGCCAGCCCCAGACCCGTTCGCCAAAGATCGGGTAAAAGCAGGACCGCAGCGTCAGTGGCAGGCCCTTGTTGTAGCTGAACAGCGCCAGCGCGAGGGCGACGACCGCATAGATCGCCCAAGGATGCATTCCCCAGTGAAAAATCGTGGCGGCCATACCCAGACGGCTGGCTTCGGCGATATTGCCTTCGGCCCCGCCCAGCGGCGCCCAGTCGGTCCGCAGCCCGTCTTCGCCCACAACGATCCCGCCCAATGCGGCATCGAAATGGCCCATCGGTTCGGAGACGCCGAAGAACATCAGCCCGATGCCCGTGCCGGCGGCAAACAGCATCGAGAACCAGCCGACATAGCCGTAATCGGGGGTGGCATCCGGCCCGCCAAGGCGCACCTTGCCCAAAGGCGACACGATCAGGCCCAGACATAGCAGCACAAAGATATTGCCCGCGCTCAGGAAGAACCAGTCAAGGTTGGCGGTCAGCCAGTCGCGCAGGCCGACGAACAGCGGCTCGGCCTCGTTCTGGAAGGCCAGCGTGAGGAAGGTGAAAAGCATGATCGCAATGGCCGAGACGGAAAACACGATCTTGTGCAGGTCCAGTTCCAGCGCGACAGCACCACTGAAATTATCCTGACCGATGTCATAATCGGTCTCGATAATTTCAGTGTCACCTTCGGGTTCGGGGATGGGTTCGATGTCCGGCGGCTCTTGGCCAGCGCGGTATGGTCGGTCATTATGATCCTTTCTAAAATGGCTCCGCCTGACAGCGGTCACGCAGATGAGGGGCTGCACCTAACGCATCCTGTCCCGAGCTTCAACCAAGCAGGGCAAAAGTCCTTGTTTTATTGCAATCCGCGCTTTTGCCTCGCGCTGACGTAGGCCGGACGGGGCCCTGCGGCACAGCTGCATTTTTACAAAAACATTACCTGCATTTTACGTAAACGTTGCTTTCTGTCTCCAGTACGGCGGCATCACCCTGCCGATGCAAAGGAACCCTGCCATGAAAATGACTGCGACACTCACAGCGATGACCGTCGTGCTTGCCACGCCGAGCTTTGCCGAATTCGCGATCTCTGACCGCTTTACGGATGCCGATGGCGACCTGATCGCCGATATCCCCACCGACGAAAGCCAGTGGCTCGACCCGGACACGCTGGTCTTTGCCTATACGCCTGTCGAAGACCCGGCCGTTTATGCCGAAGTCTGGCAGCCCTTCCTTGACCACATGGCCGAGGTGACCGGCAAGACCGTGCAGTTCTTCCCCGTCCAGTCCAACGCCGCCCAGATCGAGGCAATGCGCGCAGGTCGTCTGCATGTCGCGGGCTTCAACACCGGGTCGAACCCCTTGGCCGTCGCCTGCGCCGGTTTCCGTCCTTTTGCCATGATGGCCGCCGCTGACGGATCGTTCGGTTACGAGATGGAAATCATCACCTACCCCGGCAGCGGCATCTCCGAAATCGCCGATCTGGCGGGCCGGACGCTTGCTTTCACCTCGGAGACGTCGAACTCGGGCTTCAAGGCACCGTCCGCGCTGCTGGAATCCGAATTCGGTCTGGTGGCCGGTTCCGATTTCCAAACTGCGTTTTCGGGCGCACATGACAACTCGATCCTTGGTGTGGCCAACCGCGACTACGACGCCGCCGCCATCGCCAACTCTGTCCGGATCCGCATGGAAGCCCGCGATGTTGTTCAGGCCGACCAGTTCGAGATCATCTACACCTCGGACACGTTCCCGACGACCGGCTATGGCACCGTCTACAACCTGCACCCCGACTTGCAGGCTGCTGTACAGGAAGCCTTCTTCAGCTTCGACTGGGCCGGCACCAGCATGGAAGAAGAATTCAGCGCCTCGGGTGAAGCCCAGTTCATTCCGATCACCTTTCAGGAAAACTGGTCCGTGATCCGTCAGATCGACGCGGCGCTGGACGTGCAATACACCTGCGAATAACGCGATATTCCCCTTGCAACGCGGGCGGCAAACGCTGCCCGCGTTCTTTTTTCAGGACCTCCCATGCTGATCCTCCAATCGCTTTCCAAGACCTACAAGACCGGCGACACCGCTTTGTCCGACGTGTCCCTGACCGTGCCCAAGGGGCAGATCACAGGCCTGATCGGCCCGTCCGGTGCGGGTAAATCCACGTTGATCCGCTGCATCAACCGGCTGGTCGAACCCACGGCTGGCAAGGTGCTGCTGAACGACGTGAACCTTGTCGGCCTTGGCAAGCGTGAATTGCGCCAGCAACGCCGCCGGATCGGGATGATCTTTCAGGAATATGCGTTGGTCGAACGTCTCACAGTGATGGAAAACGTCCTGTCGGGGCGGCTGGGCTATGTGCCGTTCTGGCGCAGCTATCTGCGCCGCTTTCCGGCCGAGGATATCACCCGCGCCTATGCGCTCTTGGACCGTGTGGGCCTGTTGGAACATGCCGACAAACGCGCCGATGCGTTGTCGGGCGGACAGCGGCAGCGTGTCGGCATCGCGCGGGCATTGGCGCAGGACCCCGAATTGCTGCTGGTCGATGAACCGACCGCGAGCCTTGACCCGAAAACATCACGCCAGATCATGCGCCTGCTGATCGAGATCTGCGCCGAACGCGGCCTGCCTGCCATCGTCAACATCCATGACGTGCCGCTTGCGCAGCAGTTCATGCAGCGCATCGTGGGCCTGCGCGCGGGCCGCGTCGTGTTCGACGGCCCGCCCGAGCTTTTGACGCAGGACGCGCTGACCACGATCTATGGCGAAGAAGACTGGAACGCGATGCGCAAGGGCGACGAGGAACAATCCGCCGCCGAAGCCGACGCACGCGACCGTATCGCGGCGCTGGTGCAATGAGCGCGGCCTATCCCACGCGCTGGAAGCGCCCACCGCAGATTATCCGCGACCGCCGCTTGCGGCTTGCTGTGCAGATCGGCATCGTCGTCTATCTGGTGCTGGCGCTTGGCACGATCGAGGTCAACTGGACCCGCGTCTATGAAGGGCTGGAACGCGGGCAGCGTTTCGTGATGGGCTTTCTGCAACCCGATTTCACCAGCCGCTGGCGCGACATTTCCAACGGATTGGTGGAAAGCCTGACGATGACGCTGACATCGACCGTGGTCGGAGTGGCGATTTCGATCCCTATCGGGATCGGGGCGGCGCGCAATATCGCGCCTGTCTGGATCTACCGCATCTGTCGGTCGATCATCGCGGTCAGCCGCGCGCTGCAGGAAATCATCATCGCGATCTTTCTGGTGGCGATGTTCGGGTTCGGCCCGTTTGCAGGGTTCCTGACGCTGTCCTTCGCGACCATCGGGTTCATCGCCAAACTGCTCGCCGACGATATCGAAGAGATCGAGGAAGCTCAGGCCGAAGCCATCCGCGCCACTGGCGCATCTTGGTGGCAAGTCGTCAATTACGCCGTGCAGCCGCAGGTCATGCCGCGGCTGATCGGGCTGTCGCTTTACCGGCTCGACATCAATTTCCGCGAATCCGCCGTGATCGGCATCGTCGGCGCGGGCGGGATCGGGGCGACGCTGAACACGGCCATCAGCCGCTATGAATACGACAGTGCGGGGGCAATCCTGCTCATCATCATCGGGATCGTGATGGTGGCGGAATACAGCTCCAGCTATCTGCGAAAGTTTCTGCAATGACCGATGTGACGCATCATTCCCAAGTCTGGACCTACCGCACACCGCGTGCACGGCTGTTGCTCTGGGGGGGCTGGTTCGCACTGGTCGCACTCTTCGTCTATTGCTGGCAGGTGATGACGGCAAACACCATGTGGGTCTTCGTCTGGGACGCGCCCACGCAGGCCGCCGATATCGGGGGCCGGATGCTGCCGCCGCGCTGGGGCTATCTGGGCGAGTTGATGGGTCCTTTGTGGGATACGATCAACATCGCCACGCTGGGCACGCTGGGCGGGGTCATCATGGCCGTGCCGGTGGCCTTTCTGGCGGCGCGCAACACCTCGCCGTCCTTGCTGGTCCTGCGCCCCATCGCGCTGTTCATCATCGTGGCCTCGCGGTCGATCAACGCGCTGATCTGGGCGCTTTTGCTGGTGGCGATCATCGGTCCCGGCCTTTTGGCAGGGATCATCGCCATCGCGCTGCGCTCCATCGGGTTTATCGGCAAGCTGCTCTATGAGGCGATCGAGGAAACCGACGCGCGGCAGATCGAGGCGATCACCGCCACAGGTGCCAGCGGCGCGCAGGTGCTCAGCTACGGGATCGTGCCGCAGGTGCTGCC
>DAISXL010000075.1:1256-10712 GCA_036825855.1 Yoonia sp. | reverse complement strand
ATGGATTTTTGCATTCTATCCTCCAAATGCACGGGCGGATTGGGGGATAGCGGGATTGCCATACCTTCCCTCCGCCGGTCCTAACCGGTTCAGGTTCAACGGGTCTGCTTGCGCATCTCAGCCAGTAAAGGCACCCCGAGGTGGGGCGGAAGCTAGGGTGGAACGGGGGCAGGTGCAAGGGAAACCTCTTGAGCCTGTCCCGCCCGCCCGCTAGACCGTTGCCAAACAGGGGTTTGCCATGTCCATCAACAGTTTCGGTCATTTGTTCCGGTTCACCACATGGGGCGAAAGCCATGGGCCCGCCCTTGGTGCCACGGTCGATGGCTGCCCGCCGGGTGTGCCGCTGGAGCCTGCGATGATCCAGCAATGGCTGGACAAACGCCGCCCCGGTCTGAACAAGAACACCACCCAGCGGAATGAACCGGATGCGGTGGAAATCCTGTCGGGCGTCTATGAAGGGCGCACGACCGGCACGCCGATCCAGCTGATGATCCGCAACACCGACCAGCGGTCCAAGGATTACGGCGATATCCTGAACACATTCCGCCCCGGTCATGCCGATATCACCTATCACCAGAAATACGGGTTGCGTGATCCGCGCGGCGGCGGGCGGTCCTCTGCGCGTGAAACCGCGTCACGTGTGGCAGCGGGCGGTGTCGCGCGCGAGGCGATCAAGCTGATTGCGCCGAATGTCCAGATCAAGGGCTACATGACCCAGATGGGCACGAAACAGATCGACCGCGCGCGGATGGATTGGGATGAAATCGACCGCAACGATTTCTTTTGCCCCGATGCGCAGGCCGCTGCCGAATGGAACGACTATCTGACATGGCTGCGCAAGGACGATCATAACTCCGTCGGCGCGATCATCGAGGTGGTGGCGCGCGGTGTGCCTGCGGGCATCGGCGCGCCCGTTTATGCCAAGTTAGACACTGATCTGGCCGCTGCGATGATGTCGATCAACGCCGTCAAAGGTGTCGAAATCGGCGAAGGCATGGCCGCCGCAGCACTGACAGGCCGAGATAATGCGGACGAGATTTTCTGGGGGCCGAACGGGCCGGAATATTCATCCAACCACGCCGGCGGCATCCTTGGCGGGATCAGCACGGGGCAGGATATCGTCGTAAGGTTCGCGGTGAAACCGACCTCATCCATTCTGTCCCCGCGAAAGTCGATCATGATGGACGGCAGCCCGACCGAAGTCATCACCAAAGGCCGCCACGACCCCTGCGTCGGCATCCGCGCCGTGCCCGTGGGCGAGGCGATGATGGCCTGTGTGATCCTTGACCACTTGTTGCTGGACCGCGGTCAAACGGGCGGCGTGCGCGGCGTGATCGGCGCAGGCTGACGCGACAACTGCACCGCCAGAATACCGGCGGCGATAATCACCACGCCCAGCACATCCAGCGGACCGATCTTTTCGCCCAGCAGAACCGCCGCGACCGCGACGCCCAGAAACGGGTTCAGAAAGTGGAAGGTTGACGCCTTGACCGCGCCGATCCGGCCCACCAGCAGGAACCAGACCAGCGTGGCCGCCAGCCCCGGCACCAGCACGGTATAGGCAAAGGCCACGATCAGCTGCCAGTTCCATGTGACGACAAAGCTTTCCAGCGCCAGCGCGGGTATGGCCAGCAAGGCCGAACCGACCAGCATCTGCAACCCTACGATCATCAGCACATTGCCGCCCGATGACGCGCCCAGCACCGTCAGTGTCGCGATGGTCAGCGAAATCACCCCGATCACGCAAAGCACAAGGCCAAACAGATCGACGCCGCCTTGAATCCGCGCGCCCATGATCAGCACGACGCCCACGACACCCGCCATCAGGCCCGCAATCCCCAAAGGGCGCACGCGCGTGCCGAACACAACCCAGCCGACCAAGGCCACCAGCAACGGCATGGTTGATGCGATGATCGCGGCCAAAGATGCGGGGATCGTCTGCATCGCCACAAAATTCAGACCCAGATACAGGGCATTCTGGCATAGCCCGAAGATCACGACGCCGGTCCATTGCCGCCGTGTCAGCCGCGCCGATTGACCCAACAGCCACGCAATGCCCACACCGATCAGGCCGGAAATCAGGAACCGCAACGCCAGGGCCGACAAGGGTGGTGCATATTCCACGATCACCCGCGCCGAGGTAAAGGCCGAGGACCACATGAACGCGAAGGCAAGGCCCATCAGAACCGCTTTGATATCCATGTCACCTCACGAGAAAAAGGGCCGCCTGTTCGGGCGACCCTTTCCAGATTTCGCATCCGGCACAAGGCCCGATAGCTTAGCCGTTGACGCTGTCTTTCAGAGCCTTGGCGATCGTCACTTTGACGACCTTGTCGGCTTCTTTGTTGATCTGCTCGCCGGTGGCAGGGTTGCGCACCATGCGCTCTGGGCGTTCGCGGCAATAGATCTTGCCAACGCCGGGCAGGGTGACGGCACCGCCGCCAGCCACTTCGGATGTGATGATGCCGGTCACGGCATCCAGCGCAGCACCGGCCGCTTTTTTGTCCATGCCTGTCTGATCGGCAATTGCAGCAACCAGCTGCGCTTTGGTCATCGGTTTCGTCGCCATTTTACTGGTCTCCCTCATTCGCCCCATCTGTAGGGCCTATTCCCCGCCCATATAACGGTATGTTGTGGCACACCACAACGAATAGCGGCCTCTGACAAGGCAAAAACGCACTTTTCCGCCGTTTTTATGGGGTCAAAGGAAGGCTGTCTCCTCGAAACTGCGCAATTTGCGGCTGTGGATGCGTTCCAGCGGCATGTCGCGCAGCAATTCCATGGCACGGATGCCGATCATCAGATGCGCTGCGACCTGTGTTTTATAGAATTCCGACGCCATGCCGGGCAGTTTCAACTCGCCATGCAGCGGCTTGTCGGACACGCACAGCAGGGTGCCATAAGGCACGCGGAACCTGAACCCGTTGGCGGCGATGGTCGCACTTTCCATATCCAGCGCAATGGCGCGTGATTGCGACAGGCGCTGCACCGGCCCTGCCTGTTCGCGCAGTTCCCAGTTGCGGTTGTCGATGGTCGCGACCGTGCCGGTGCGCATAATGCGCTTCAGCTCGTAGCCTTCCAGCTGCGTCACATCCGCCACCGCCGTTTGCAGCGCGATCTGGATTTCCGCCAGCGCAGGGATCGGCACCCAGACGGGCAGATCATCGTCCAGCACGTGATCTTCGCGCAGGTAAGCATGGGCCAGCACGAAATCGCCCAGCCGCTGCGAATTGCGCAGACCCGCGCAATGGCCCACCATCAGCCAGGCATGCGGGCGCAGCACGGCGATATGGTCGGTCGCAGTTTTCGCGTTCGACGGGCCCACGCCGATATTGACCAGTGTGATCCCCGCGCCATTCGCCCGTTTCAGGTGATAGGTCGGCATCTGCGGCAGTTTCGCAGGCACTGCCAGCGGCGCATCGTGCGCGGTGATCTCGACATTGCCGGTGCTGACGAAACTGGTGTAGCCGCTGGCAGGATCGGCCAGCATATTGCGGGCGAAGGCTTCGAATTCCTCGACATAGAACTGGTAGTTGGTGAACAGAACGTGGTTCTGGAAATGCTCGGGCGCGGTGGCGGTGTAATGCGCGAGGCGCGCCAGCGAATAGTCGATCCGCTGCGCGGTAAACGGCGCCAACGGGCGGGCACCGTCGGGATAGGTGAAACCGGCCCCGTTCACGATGGCATCATGCGTGGTGCTCAGGTCCGGCACGTCGAAATTGTCGCGCAGGTTGAATTCCATCGACCCGTCTTGCGGGACGGTCACACCCGCATCGTTGGCCACGGCGAAATGCACGGGGATGACGGTGTCGGACGTGCCGATCACCACGGGCACACCGTGGCTTTTCAGCAAAAGGTCGATCTGCTGTTCCAGATAGCTTTGGAACAGGTCAGGGCGCGTGACGGTCGTTGCATAAGTACCGGGTTCGGCGACATGGCCAAACGACAGGCGGCTGTCCATCTTGGCATGGGTCGTCGTCGTCAACCGGATTTCAGGATAGAAGGCGCGGAAACGCCCGTCTGGCTGGCCATCACGCAAGGCGGTGACAAAGTTTTCGGACAGGAACCGCACGGAGGCGGCGTAGAGTTCTTTCAGCCGCGCGACGGCTTTTTTCGGATCGGTAAAGGCCTTGGCCTGCGGCAGGTCAGGTGTCCGGATGACAACCTTGTGGGGAGCGTTCATGTATTTTCCTCGAACAGATCGGTAATTTCGAATTTTGTCACGTCGACCAAGCCCAGATCAGAGATCCGCAACGCCGGTATGACAACCAGCGCCAGCAGCGAATGCTGCATATAGGCATTGTTGAGCGTGCAACCGCAGGCGGCCATCGCGGCGACCATGGCGTCGGCTTTGGCCGCGACCTCGGCCGCAGGGCTGTCGGACATCAGGCCCGCGATGGGCAGTTCGACCAGCGCCAGTTCGGCATCGTCTTTCCAGACCGTGATGCCGCCGCCAACTTCGCCCAGCCGGTTTGCGGCCTTGGCCATCAACGCGCGGTCCGTGCCGACGACGATCATATGGTGGCTGTCATGCGCCACGGTCGAGGCAATCGCCATCCGGCCCGTATAGCCGAAACCCGAGACAAAGCCGTTCACCACCTTGCCCGTCGCGCGGTGCCGTTCGACCAGCGCGATCTGGTAGGTGTCGCCTTGCCCTTCGACTATCCCATCCATGACAGGCAGTTCGGCGGTCAGCGCCTCGGTCGGGGCCTGGTTTTCGACGACGCCGATCACCTTGGCGACGACGCTGTTGGCCCCTTTGGGCGCATGAACGGCGAAATCAGCGTGATCCAGCACCTTGCCCATCCGCACGGTCTGGCGCGCGTCATCGGGCCAGTCGTAATGCGGGCAATCGACCATGATCTTGCCATTCAGCGCCACGGTCTTGCCACGCGCGATCACCTGTTCGATGGGCAGCGTCACCAGATCGGATGTCAGGATCACATCGGCGCGGCGTCCCGGCGTGATTGAGCCAAGCTCGCGTTCCAGCCCGAAATGGGTGGCGGTATTGATCGTGGCCATCTGCAAGGCGATCAGCGGGTCGCAGCCGCAGGCGATGGCATGGCGCACAACGCGGTTCATATGGCCGTCGTTGACCAAGGTGCCGGAATGGCAATCATCGGTGCAGAGGATGAAATTGCGTGGATCCAACCCCTTTTGCGTCACCGCCGTGATCTGGCTTTCGACATCATACCACGCCGACCCCAGCCGCATCATCGACCGCATGCCGTTGCGGGTGCGGGCCAGCGCATCGGCCTCTGCCGTGCCTTCGTGATCGTCGGCGGCACCGCCCGCGACATAGGCGCTGAAGGCCACGCCTTTATCGGGGCTGGCATAATGGCCGCCGACAGTCTTGCCTGCACGCATCGTTGCCGCCATTTCGGCCAGCATCTGCGGATCACCGTTCACGACACCGGGGAAATTCATCATCTCGCCCAGACCGATGATGCCGGGCCAAGCCATCGCCTCGGCCACGTCATCGGCACTGATCTCGAAACCCGTGGTTTCCAAACCGGGGGCGGAAGGGGCGCAGGACGGCATCTGGGTAAAGATGTTGACGGGCTGCATCAGCGCCTCGTCATGCATCATCCGCACGCCGCGCAGGCCAAGGACATTGGCAATCTCGTGCGGGTCGGTGAACATGGTCGTCGTGCCGTGCGGGATCACGGCGGCGGCGAATTCGGCAGGCGTCAGCATCCCGCTTTCGATGTGCATATGCCCATCACAGAGGCCGGGGATCAGGTAACGACCGCCTGCCTCGATGATTTCAGTGTCAGGGCCGATACAATGGCTGGCGTCGGGGCCGATATAGGCGAAACGCCCTGCGGCGATGGCGACCTGCCAGTCCAGCACCTCGCGAGTCTGGACATTGACCAGCTTGCCGCCACGAATGACGCAATCCGCAGGCATCCGCCCCGCCGCGACTGCCACCAATTGCGGAGCAACCTCCGCCCATGATTTGATGTAATTTTCCATCCCCAAAATTGACACCGATTCTGGCGCTGTTCAAGGGGGGTCAGATCGCGCTGAGGTCGAGCGGTTTTTCGTTGGGGTTAAGCCGCACCATAGCAATGCTGAGCGCGGTCGCGACGGTCACCCAGAGCAGATAGGGTACGAAAGCCAGACCCGCCCAGAAATCCAGCTGGAAATGGGTGACCGTGCAGCCCAGCACCGCCAGCCACAGACCCGCGATGATCGGAAGCGACCCTTTCAGGCGGCGCAGGCCGAAAAACACCGGCGTCCACAGCGCGTTTAACGCGATCTGGATCGCCCAGAACGCCATCGCATAGGCGTTGCCATCGATGACGGCCACGCGCGCGCCAGCGAAGGAAATCAGCAGATAGATCGAGGTCCATGCGACCGGAAACATCCAGTCGGGTGGCACCCATGTCGGCTTGTTCAGGCTTTTGTACCACGCGCCTGTCGGAAACAGCGCACCCGTCGATCCGGCGGCGAAAGTCGCAGCCAGAAACAGGAAGAACAGAAGATAGTCCATCAGGGGCCCTTTCGCGGTACCCCCGATACCTAGGCGCGATGGCCGGTATTTCCAACCCCTGCTTCGCGGTTGCGCAGATCGGCCAGCACATCAAGCACGGCCAAAGACCGGCTTTGGCTGGGTTTGCTGCGGCTGGCGGCATCGACGAGAAAGCTCACCTCGTCCAAAGGACGCGCATAAACGATCGGCGAGCGTGGCGTCACGACCGAAAAAGCGGTGCGCAGGGCAGATTGCCCGACCCAGCCCAGTTTCTGCACCACTGACGTCCGCGCACGCATCGTGACGCTGTCATAGCCGTTCTGCCGGACCTGTCTGCCGATGCCCGCATAGATCAGCCGCGCAGCCCAGATGCCGGTGCGCGCCTTGACGGGCAGCGCATTGATGCCGGATTCGGACCGCAGATAGAGCCTGTCCGCCTCGGCCAGCAGCCGTTTGACCATCAAGCGCAAGGCCGTGTCGGGCAGCGGGTCGCGGGTAAAGTTCAGCGGGTCGATCCCCGCCGCGGCCAGCCAATCGAGCGGCAGATAGATCCGGCCCATCCGCGCATCTTCGCCCACATCGCGCGCGATATTGGTCAGCTGCATCGCCACCCCCAGATCGCAGGCGCGCGCCAGCGCATCGGGGTCGCGCACGCGCATCAGCACGCACATCATGGCCCCCACAGTGCTCGCCACACGCGCGGAATAGGCACGCACGCCGGACAAGGTGTCATAGCGGTATTCGGCCGCGTCCCATGCCAACCCTTCCAGCAAAGCATCGGGCAAGGCGCGGGGCATGTCGAATTCTTCGATGATCGCGGCAAAAGCGCGGTCTTCGGGCGCGTTGCGCGGGCGGCCGGCATAGGCAAGGTCCAGCCGTTCCTGCAGGCGCAGAACGGCACCGGCCTGCTGGGTGCCTTCATCCACCTCGTCATCGGCCAGACGGCAGAAGGCGTAAAGCGCCAGCGCCGGATCGCGGACAGACGATGGCAGAAGGCGCGAGGCCGCGTGAAACGACAGTGACCCGTGGCGGATCGCGTTTTCGCAATGCGCCAAATCGTCGGGCCGGATCATTCTGCCGCTACCTTCAACGCGGCGCGCGGGGCGGCGTCGGGGACCAGTTTCGCCAGCACCTCGGCGCTGGAAATCACGCCGGGCACACCGGCACCCGGGTGCGTGCCTGCACCGACAAGAAACAGGCCCTTGGCCTCTTCGCTGATGTTATGGGGGCGGAAATAGGCGGATTGCAGGATGCGCGGTTCGATCGAAAACCCTGATCCGTTGGGCGACAGATAGCGGTCGCGGAAATCCTCGGGCGTCAGGATCATTTCGGTGCTGATGCGCTCTGCAAAGCCGGGGATGGTCTTCTCCACTTCGGCCATGACCTTGGCCTTGTAGATGTCGCGTTCCTTTTGCCAATCGACCGGCGTGTCGAACCCCAGATGCGGCACGGGCGAGAGGACATAGAACGTATCATCCCCTTTGGGCGCGACGCTGGGGTCGGTGACACCGGGGCGGTGGATATAGAGGCTCATGTCGTCGGACAGTTTGCCCTTGATGAAAATATCGCGCAGCAACCCTTCATAACGGGGGGCGTTGGTGATCGTGTGATGGCCCACGTCGGGCCACATCTGCGCCGTGCCTTTGGTCCCGAAATACCAGACGAACAGACCCATCGACCAGCGGCGCGATTTCAGCTTGGCATCGGTCCAGCGTTTGCGTGGATGGTTGCGCAACAGGCGCTGATAGGTATGGCCCGCGTCCGCATTGCTGACGACCAGCGGCGCATGGATCACGGTGCCATCGGTCAGGCGCACGCCTTTGGCGGCCCCGTTTTCGATCAGCACCTCGTCGACTTCGGCATTCTGGATGACATTGCCGCCTTGCCCGTGGATCACCCTGACCATGGCATGGGCGATCGCCTGCACCCCACCCATCGCGTAATGCACGCCATAAGTCTTTTCGAGATAGGCGACGAGCGCATAGATCGACGTGACCTTGCGCGGATCGCCCCCGATGAACAACGGATGGAACGACAGCGCCATGCGCAGGCGGGCATCCTTGACCCGCGCCTTGGCAAGCCCGAGGATCGACCGGTCCGCACGCAGGCGCACGAATTCCGGCAGGACCTTTATGGTTTCCCAGATCTTGTTCATCGGCTGGGCGACCATGCCTTCGAAACCGACCTTGTAGCAGGCCTCGCTGTCCTTCAGGAACCGCTTGTAGCCTGCCACATCATTGGGGCTGAGGCGGGCAACCTCGGCCAGCATCGCATCGGTGTCCTGCCGTGCGGTGAATGTCGATCCGTCGGGCCAGCGCACCTCGTAGAACGGATCCATCGGGCGCAGGCTGATGTCCTTGTGGAAATCCCGCCCGCAGGCGCGCCACAGGTTTTCATAGACTTGCGGCACCGTGATAATCGTCGGCCCCAGATCGAAACGGTGCCCGTCCTGCGTGACGGACGACCCCCGCCCACCGGGGCTGTCGAGCCGGTCAAGAACGGTGACGGCATAGCCCTTGGCGCCCAGTCGCATCGCGGCAGCAAGGCCACCAAGCCCCGCGCCAATCACGATTGCAGCATTTGAATCGGTGTGGTCAGATGTAAACATGAATCTACAGTAGATGTGTAAACCAAAGTTGACAAATATTATTCGCGCACCCTTTCAAAAAGATGGGTGCTATGTCAGACTAAGTTGACACAAACGCAGGCCCGCCCTTGACCCAGATCGTGACATTGTCGTTTTTCCGCTTTGCTGGGCCTTTGGCGCGGGCTTGGGCGCTGACGATGATGGGCGGCGCACGGTTGCCATTGTCGCGCACGCCCGACATCGGGTTCTGGAAGCTGTGCGGGTCCGGCACCGGCGAAGGGTTCACACCTGTTCCGAACACTGCCGTCTATGCGATCCTTGCGACGTGGCCCGACATCGCAACCGCCAAGGCACGCACCAGCACCGGCGTTTTCGCCCGCTATATGGGCCGCGC
>DAISXL010000075.1:0-1156 GCA_036825855.1 Yoonia sp. | reverse complement strand
ATGCTGCATCAGGTCACATTCTCGATCTGGCCGTCAGAGACCGCGATGGCCGCCTTCGCCCGCACCGGCCCGCATGCCGAGGCCATCCGCGCCGTGCGTGACGAAGGCTGGTTCAGCGAAGAACTCTACGCCCGTTTCGCCGTGCATTCCGATGCCGGCACGTGGAACGGCACCTCCCCCCTTGCCAGACCAGAGGCCGCATGAAACAGCCCTTCCCCTTTTCCGCCATCGTCGGTCAGGACGAGATGAAACAGGCCATGATCCTGACGGCCATCGACCCGTCCATCGGCGGTGTGCTGGTGTTCGGCGACCGTGGCACCGGCAAATCGACCGCCGTGCGTGCGCTGGCCGCCTTGCTGCCGCCGATCATGGCGGTGCAGGGCTGCCCCGTGAACAGCGCCAAGGCTGCTGATGTGCCCGATTGGGCTGTGTTAGAGACAAAAACGCTGGTCGAAATGCCCACCCCTGTCGTCGATCTGCCACTTGGCGCAACCGAGGATCGCGTGACAGGCGCGCTTGATATCGAAAAGGCGCTGACCAAAGGCGAGAAGGCGTTTCAACCCGGTCTGCTGGCGCGGGCAAATCGCGGATACCTCTATATCGACGAGGTCAACCTGCTGGAGGATCACATCGTCGATCTGCTGCTCGACGTGGCGCAATCGGGCGAAAACGTGGTGGAACGCGAAGGATTGTCGATCCGTCACGCAGCACGTTTCGTGCTTGTCGGCTCGGGCAACCCCGAAGAAGGCGAATTGCGCCCCCAGCTGCTGGACCGCTTCGGTCTGTCGGTCGAGGTGGCATCGCCCAAGGACATCGCCACGCGGGTCGAGGTCATCAAACGCCGCGATGCGTATGACAACGACAATGCCGCGTTCATGCTGCGCTGGCAGGCCGAGGATGCGGCGATCCGTGATCGCATCCTGAAGGCAAGAAAGACACTAACAAGGCTCAAAACGCCCGAAAAGACGCTGCATGATGTGGCCGAGCTTTGTCTTGCACTTGGCTCGGACGGATTGCGCGGCGAACTGACCTTGCTGAAAGCCGCCCGCGCCTATGCCGCGTGGCGCAACGACACCGCGCTGACCCGTGCGCATGTGAAAGACATGGCGCCGATGGCCCTGCGCCACCGCCTGCGCCGCGATCCGCTGGACGAGGC
>DAISXL010000074.1:0-10940 GCA_036825855.1 Yoonia sp. | reverse complement strand
CCCACATGCCCCGCGATGCAGGGCAGGATATAGACCCGCGCCGCCGGATGCAGGTTCAAATCCAGCTCCAGCGCGCGCAGCGACAAAGCATCCGACGTGGCCAGCGCAAAAGGCGCTTGCCCCAGCTCATAGGCATCGATGCCCAGAAACAAGTGATGCATGACCGGATTGCAGACAAAGACCGCATCGACGATCAGGTCACGGTCGATCTGCGCCTCTGACGCGATCTGCACGAAGAGCGCGTTCATGCCTTCGCGCACAGCGCGGGTCATTTCCTCGGACCCTGTGGGGTTCATCATGCCGTAACTGACACGGCTCATCAGATCCTCGCCAAAGCGGATCTGGGGGTTCATGATGCCGGATGACGCCACAACCTCGCCCGAGCGCAGATCGCACAGGTGCGCGGCGATGGTGGTGGACCCCAGATCGACGGCGAGGCCGTAGATCGTGCCGTCATAGAACCCCGGCCAGATCGCGATGATGCGCGGCGAAAACACCGCATCGCCCAGATGCACGGCGACGGTGACTTTCCAGTCACCTTTGCGCAGCGCCTTTTGCATGGTCCGCAGCACGCCCAAGTCAGCCTCAAGCGCGGGCAGGTCCCAGTCGCGGCGCAGTGCGGCCACCAGCCGTTCCAGATCGCCTGATGGGTCGTGCATGTCGGGTTCGGCGACCTCGACGTAATAGAGCCGCGTGGACGGGTTCATCGTGATCTCGCGCACTTCGGCCCGTTTGCGCACGACCTGTTTGTGGACCTGACTTTCAGCAGGCACGTCGATCACCACATCGCGCAAGATCTGCGCCTGACAGCCAAGACGGCGCCCCTGTTTCAGACCACGGATACTGTCGTAACGTTCTTCGACGCTGTTCCAGTCGGACAAAGCGTCGGGGGCGACGGTGACGCCATGCTTGGAAAACTCGCCATAGGACGGGGTGATCTGGCATTTCGAACAGATGCCGCGCCCGCCACAGACGGAATCAAGGTCCACCCCCAATTGCCGCGCCGCCGTCAGGACGGGCGTGCCAACGGGGAAATGCCCCCGCTTGCCGGAGGGGGTGAAAATCACAAGAGGGTCGGTGGTCATCGGGGGTGCCTTTATTGCCTTGCCCCTACATATCGCGCGCCGCAGCCCAGGGAAGGGCGGTATCCGTCAATCCGTATGATAAGAGCGGCATGGCGGGGTGGCGGGGTGAACCCCGCCCTACGAGACATCGTGTAGGTCGGGGTTCACCCCGACTTTACCGCACCACATCCACCCCCCACAGCCAGACCGCCAGCGGCACCGGCGTTGTGGCAAGGGCGATCACCAAAAGCGTTGCGGGCGTGCTGAACAGCCGGCTCAGCCCCGCGACCAGCATGATCCCCCCGCCACCGCCCACCGCGATATTGCCCGGCGTGTTGATCGCGATGGCGAGGGTGGCATAGCGGTATTTCACCACGACCGGCGCCAGCCAGCGCGGCAGTTTGGCCTGCATCGCGGCCAGCCTGTCGCCGCGCGGCACAGCGTCGATCCGTTCCAGCCAGCCCGCGATCCGGCGCAGCCGCAGGTCCTGCAACTGGCGGATCAGCCAGAGCAGCGACACCGTTTGACCCACGATGAACGCAAGGGCCAGCCCGCCGAGCGTTGCGCCATAGACAAGAGGGGCTGCTGTTGGCCCCTGGATGATCAGCAAGGCCACGCCGATCTCCACCCCCGGCACAAAAGGCATGGCCAGCAGCAGGGCATAGACCACCAGCACCGCCACGATCAGCCCCGTCATCGCCCGCGCAGAGGCGTCGCTTTCCAAAAGTGCGATCTGTGCCTTGAGCCAGTCGAACCCCCATGCGGCCAACGCCACGCAGACCAGAACCAGCGCAAACCTGATCCCGAACCACACAAGGCGGTTGCGCGGGCTGATGCTGTCAGAGGGGTCGTGGTGCGCCATGCCGCACCATGCGCGGGCGTCTTTGCCGCTTCAAGCGGTGATTTGTCCTTTCGGCTGTGGTCTATCCATGCGATAGGGACGCGCCAACAGCCCTCGAACGGAGACAGGTTGATGGAGATTCGTGAAGCCCTGACATTTGATGACGTGTTGCTGGTCCCTGCGGCATCAAGCGTCCTGCCATCCACGGCGGATACGCGCACCCGCGTCACCAAATCCATCGCCATGAACATCCCTCTGTTGTCGAGCGCCATGGACACCGTCACCGAGGCGCGCATGGCCATCGCCATGGCACAGGCGGGCGGCATCGGGGTTGTGCACAAGAACCTCGGCATCGCGCAGCAGGCCGATGAAATCCGGCGCGTGAAACGCTTTGTCTCGGGCACCGTCTATAACCCCATCACCCTGCGCCCCGACCAGACGCTGGCCGATGCCAAGGACCTGATGGACCGCTACCGGATCACCGGTTTTCCCGTCGTCGGCCCCGATGGCCGCGTGATCGGGATTGTCACCAACCGCGACATGCGTTTTGCGCAGGATGACAACACCCCCGTCAGTGTGATGATGACGACCGAAAACCTCGCGATCCTGCAGGAACCCGCCGATCTGGACGAGGCACGGTCGCTGATGCAGGCCCGCCGCATCGAAAAGCTGCTGATCACCGACAATACGGGCAAATTGACCGGCCTTCTGACGCTGAAAGACAGCGAACAGGCTGTGCTGAACCCGATGGCCTGCAAGGACCAGTTGGGGCGGCTGCGGGTCGCTGCGGCCTCTGGCGTGGGCGATGCGGGATTCGAGCGGTCGCAAGCGCTCATCGACGCGGGCGTCGACATGATCGTCATCGACACGGCGCATGGCCATTCCGAAGGCGTGGCGAAGGCCGTGGAACGCATCAAGGCCCTGTCGAACGAGGTCCAGATCGTCGCGGGCAACATTGCCACAGGCGAGGCCGCGCGCGCGCTGATCGGCGTGGGCGCTGACGCGGTCAAGGTCGGCATCGGGCCGGGGTCGATCTGCACCACGCGCATGGTCGCGGGTGTCGGCGTGCCGCAACTGACCGCGATCATGGATTGCGCGCAGGCCGCAGGCGACGTGCCGGTGATTGCCGACGGTGGCATCAAGTTTTCCGGCGATTTCGCCAAGGCGATTGCGGCGGGCGCGTCCTGTGCGATGGTCGGCTCGATGATCGCGGGCACCGACGAAAGCCCGGGCGAGGTGATCCTGTACCAAGGCCGGTCGTTCAAGGCCTATCGCGGCATGGGGTCTATTGGCGCGATGGCCAGCGGATCGGCTGACCGCTATTTCCAGAAAGAGGCCGCCAGCGACAAGCTGGTTCCCGAAGGCATCGAAGGGCAGGTGCCCTACAAAGGCTCTGCCCATGCCGTCGTGCATCAGCTGGTGGGCGGTCTGCGCGCCGCGATGGGCTATACCGGCTGTGCGACGGTCGAGGAGATGCGCAAGAACTGCACTTTCGTGAAAATCACCGGGGCGGGGCTGAAGGAAAGCCATGTCCATGACGTGCAGATCACCCGCGAAAGCCCGAACTACCGGGTCGGCTGATGACCCCCGGTGCGCGCGTTGCGGCCGCCATTACCGTTCTCGACCAGATCGGTGGCGGGGCCTTTGCCGAACAGGCGCTGACCGCATGGGCGCGCGCCAGCCGCTTTGCCGGCGCCAAGGACCGCGCCGCCGTGCGTGACCACGTGTTTGACGTGCTGCGCTGCCGGCGGTCGCTGGGCGATGGTGACGGGCGGGCGCTGATGCTGCGGCTCTTGCAGCGAAACGATATCGATGTTTCTCATATTTTCAATGGTGAAGGGCACGCTCCTGAGGCGCTATCCGAAGAGGAAGCCACAGCACTCGCCACACCGCTGGCACTGTCCGACGCCGCCGCCTACGACGTGCCGGACTGGCTCTGGGGCCTCTGGCAGGACAGTCTGGGCGCAGTTGCCGTGCAGGCCGCACAGGCGCAACAGGCGCGCGCCGATGTGTTCCTGCGCGTGAACCGGCGGCACGCGACACCCGCCGCAGCCATCGCCTCGCTCGCGCAGGACGGGATCACGGCAGCGCCGCATGCATCGGTCGACGGCTGCCTGCGCGTGCTGGACAACGCTCGCCGGATCAAGACGGCGCAGGCCTATGAAACAGGGCTGGTCGAATTGCAGGATGCCGCCTCGCAACGCGCGGTGCGGCTTGTGCCTGTGCCGCAGGGCGCGCGTGTGCTGGATTATTGCGCAGGCGGTGGCGGCAAGGCGCTGGCCTTCGCCGATGGCTTTGATGCGCGGGTCTACGCCCATGACATCGCACCCGCCCGCATGGCCGACCTGCCGGCACGGGCAGCACGGGCGGGGGTGAAGATCACTCTCCTACCCACCGCGCAAGTCGTTGAAAACGCACCGTTTGATGTCGTGTTCTGCGACGCGCCCTGCAGCGGCAGCGGCACGTGGCGGCGGACACCGGACGCCAAATGGCGGCTGACGCCAGACCGGCTCGACGCGTTGACCGAGATCCAGGCCGCGGTCATCGCAAAGGCCGCACCTCTGGTCGCACCCGACGGCGTGCTGGCCTATGCGACCTGTTCGGTCCTGCGGGCCGAGAATGACGCCATCATCGCCCGCTTTCTGCAGGATCATCCGGGCTGGGCCATGACGCTGCGCGATCAGGCGCTGCCAGGGACGGATGGCGACGGCTTTTTCCTGTGTTTGTTGCAGCGTCAAACAACCTTTGGCTGAATCCGAAACTGTGCTAAAGCGTTTAACGACCCGTTAAGTTTTTCGGGGGATAAGGCGGTTATCCGGTAAGCGAGGTGATCAGTGCAAGCCAATCCCATGATCGCGCGTGGCGCTGATCCTTCGGCGGCCGGGCTGGCGCTGGTGCCTTGGGTCTTTGTCGCGGGCGCGTTAAGCCTGATTGGCGCGCACATGGTCACCGCGCCGCCTGCACATATCGGTATGCTGACCACGGGCAGTCTTTTGGTGCTGCTGGCGGTCGGGCTTTCGCTCCAGGCGGGGGTGCGGCGGTGGCGCGGCTGGCGGCTGGACGCAACGGCTGTCAAGCTGGTGCAGGACGACCCCGACAGTGCGTTTCTGACAGATGGCACGGGGCTTGTGCGCTATGCCAACAAGGCGGCGGTGCACCGCTTCGGCGATTGCATCGGGCGCAGATTGCCCGATCTTTTTGGCAGCGTGCTGGCCAATCCGCATCCGTTCCTGCAGCGTTTGTCGCATGGTGCGCATCTGCACGGGTCTAGCAAGGAAGATGTCGTCACGCGACGGGGCCATTTCCGGTTGAGTGTCGTCGTGATCGGTCCGGCGCTGCGGCTCTGGCGCATGGATGATCTGGGTGATCAGGCCGTGGCGGCTGCACGACAACAGGACAATCTGCCGTTGCCGATGCTGACGCTTGGCCCGGACAACGCCGTCATGCATGTCAACGCGGCCTTGCGCGCGATCCTCGGCCACAAGGTGACAACGCTTGACGACCTGTTCAACGACCTGCCGCTTGCGCCGGGGCAGCGCCACATGCTCAAGACCGCGAAGGGCACGCAACCGGTGATCGTGGCGCTGGCCGATGGTTGGGCGGGCGCGCGTGATGTCTATCTTCTGGCGGACCAGCGCGGCGACGGCCCGCGTTTCTTTACTGCCGGCTGGCACGCGATCGAAGACCTGCCGATCCCGCTTCTCAAGATCGCGCCGTCGGGGGAAATTCTTGGCACCAACCGCGAATCGCGACAATTGCTGCGGATCGCCGACCGCGACGGGTTGAAGCTGACCGATCTGCTCGAAGGGTTGGGCAGGCCGATCAACGACTGGCTGCGCGAAGCCTTCGAAGGGCGCAGCGGCCGCAGCCCGCAATTCCTGCAAGGACGCGGACCCAGTCAGGACACGTTTGTTCAGGTGACACTGAACGCCGCGGGCGGCACGTCCGACCCGCATCTGATCGCCGTTCTGGACGATGTGACAGAGCTCAAGACGCTCGAGGCGCAGTTCGTGCAAAGCCAGAAGATGCAGGCCATCGGGCAGCTTGCAGGGGGTGTCGCGCATGATTTCAACAACCTTTTGACAGCAATTTCAGGGCATTGTGACCTGTTGTTGCTGCGCCATGACGAAGGCGACCAGAACTACAGCGACCTGATCCAGATCCATCAGAACGCCAACCGCGCGGCGAGCCTTGTCGGGCAACTGCTGGCCTTTTCGCGCAAGCAGACCTTGCAACCCGAGGTGATCGACCTGCGAGAGACTTTGTCGGACCTTGCACATCTGCTGAACCGTCTGGTCGGCGAAAAGGTGTCTCTGACGCTGGATCACGACCCTGCGCTGCTGCCGATCAGGGCGGACAAACGGCAGCTGGAACAGGTGCTGATGAATCTGATCGTCAACGCGCGGGACGCGATGAAAGGGGCGGGGGAAATCCGCGTGGTCACGCAGAACCTGCGCCTGACCGCGCCGATGGTCAAGGACCGCGCCGTCGTCCCGTCGGGCGATTATGTGCAGGTCAAGGTGATCGACCATGGCCATGGCATCAGCCCCGAGAAACTGCCCAAGATTTTCGAGCCGTTCTACACCACCAAACGCCCGGGCGAGGGGACAGGCCTTGGCCTGTCGACCGCCTATGGCATCGTCAAACAGACCGGCGGCTATATCTTTGCCGACAGCGAGGTCGGGCGCGGCACAGAATTCACGCTGCTGTTCCCGGGGCATGACCGGCCAGTGCCAGCGCCAGTTCCAGTCGAACCAGCCCGGCGGGAACCTCTTTCGGTGCCTGCGACGGGCGTTGTGCTGCTGGTCGAGGACGAAGCACCTGTGCGGGCCTTTGCCTCGCGCGCCTTGCGCCTGCGCGGTTATAGCGTGCTCGAGGCGGATTGCGCAGAGGCGGCGCTGGCCATGCTGGAAGATCCCGCCTTGCAAGTCGATCTGTTCGTGACCGATGTCATCATGCCGGGGCTGGACGGCCCCACTTGGGTGCGTCAGGCGCTGTTGGCGCGCCCCGACACCAAGGTCGTGTTCATCTCGGGCTATGCCGAAGACGCGTTCAGCGACGGCCAATCGCATATTCCCAACGCGATTTTCCTGCCCAAGCCTTTTTCGCTGAACGCGCTGACGCAAACCGTCCAAAGCCAATTGGCGCAGGTCACGGTCGCTGCCTAGGGCGCGGGATGCGTCGCGCCCAAGGCGACCAGATGGGCCGCCGATCCGGTCAGCGCGGCGTAATCATCCTCGATCACATGCACGGCAAAATTGCTCATGAAGCCTGCAAAACGGCCCTTGTCGCGGAACGCCTCGGCAAAGCCGAAGCGCGTCAGATGCGGCGCAAAGGCCCGCGCGACACCACCGGCCAGATAGACCCCGCCAAAGGGCAGCTGGATCAGGGAAAGATTGCCGCAGACCGTGCCAAGGATACGGGTGAAAAGGCGCGCCGCCTCGACCGCGCGGGCATCGCTGCCATCGGCGCAGGCCGCCATGATGTCCTGCGCCGCAGCCTCGCGCGGGTCGCCCGCCTCGTTGCCCAGAAAGGCATAGGCCCGTTCCAGCCCGCGCCCCGACAGCACATCCTCGACCGCGGGAAAACCGTGGGCGGTGGACACGAACTGGCACAGGCGCAATTCCATCTCGTTGCGGATCGGCAGGTTCGCATGGCCGCTTTCGGACGGTGTCACGATCCGCCCGCCGGGCAGATCGAACACGGGTGCGGCGTTGAAGCCGGTGCCAACCCCGATCACCAGCTTGGCCGCCTGCGGGGCGGCGTCCGCGGCCGGCAGGATCGTGCGGATATTGGCCGCGTCCAGATGGCCAAGCGCATGGCCCTGCGCCTGCAGATCGTTCAGGATAGCGACCGTTTCCGCTTTGGTTGCGCGGGCCAGAGTCGTTTTGTCGATGGTCCAGTCAAGGTTGGTCATCGTCGCCCGCCCGTCGCGCACCGGACCTGCCACCGCCACGCAGGCGGCGATTGGGTCAACCCCGCCTTCATCGGCGATATAGCGGCGCAGCACCGATTCGAGTCCGGGGAATTCGGCATTCGCATAGCGCCGGATCGTCGGTTCGATGATGCGGCGCCCGTCGGCCAAGGCGACACGCGTGTTGGTGCCACCGATATCGGCGACAAGGGCATAGCTGTTGGCGGGATGGGTCATGAAAGGTCCTGGCGCGCGATGGCGGATTTGAACGCGTGATAGGACGCTTTCGGCGTCCGCTTCAAGGTGTCGAAGTCGACATGGATCATGCCGAACCGTTTTTCATAGCCAAAGGCCCATTCGTAATTGTCCAGCAATGACCAGTAAAAGAAGCCTTGCACATTGGCCCCCGCCGCGATGGCACGGCGGACAGCGTCAATATGGTCGGCCATGAACTGGGTGCGTTCGGGGTCATAAACCGCGCCGTTTTCAACGTGATCGTCCCAAGCCATCCCGTTTTCGGTTACGAACATCGGCAGGTCGCCGACATAGTCATCCGCCAGCCGGTTCAGAAAGGACCGCAACCCGTCGGGATAGATCTCCCAGCCCATCTGGGTCTTGGGGCCTGGGCCTTCTTGCGACGCAAGATGCGGCCAGGCTTGGCTTTCATCTGTCGTGACCTGATGGCGGGTGTAATAATTGACGCCCAGAAAATCGATTGTCTGGCTGATCTCGGCCATGTCGTCCTGCCAGCCGGCGGGCATATGGGCGGCGAATCCCTCCAGCGCCTCGGCGGGGTAGGTGCCTTTGGCGATGGCCTCGATGAACCAGCGGTTCATGATTGCGTCCCATGTGGCTACGGCCTTTGCCGCATCCGCGCTGTCGTCAAGCGGTTCGGTATGGTCGAAATTCAGCACCACGCCGCAGTTTTTCATGCCCTTGGCGCGCAGCCGTGTCATTGCCATGCCATGCGCAAGGTTGATGTGGTGCATCGCACGCGCCGTGGCGCGGATGTCACGCAGGCCGGGCGCGTGATGGCCAAGAAAATGCGACAGATAGGCCACGCACCAAGGTTCGTTGATTGTCGCGATGGCATGCACACGGTCGCCTATCCGGTCGGTGATGACATCGGTGAAATCGGCAAAGGCGGCACAGGTGTCGCGGTTGGTCCAGCCGCCCTGATCGGCCAGCGCGGAGGGCAGTTCCCAGTGATAGAGCGTCTGGAACGGTTTCAGCCCGCGCTCCAGCATGGCATCGACAAGGCGGTCGTAGAAATCCAAACCTTCGGGGTTCACCGTCCGCCCGTCGGGCATCACCCGTGCCCAGGATGTCGAAAAGCGGTAGGCATCCATGCCCGCATCGCGCAACAGGTCCAGATCCTCGGCAAAGCGGTGGTAATGGTCGCAGGCGACGGCACCGTCTTCGGCGCGCACCACATTGCCGGGGGTCGCGGCGAACGTGTCCCAATGGGTCGGGCCTGCGCCGCCGAACTGGTGCCCTTCGATCTGGTAGGCGGCCGTGGCGGCCCCGAACAGAAAACCGTCGGGAAAATCGCTGCGTTTGAAATGCATGTCAATCCTTTCTAGGGGCGGGGCCGGTCGAGCGGCCCACCATCAATTCAGCTTCGAGAAGCACGTTTTGCTGCGGCAGATCAGGGTCCGCGACCGCCGATAGCAGGATTTCCGCCAGTCTTGCCCCCGCCGCCCGCACCGAGGACCGCGTGGCGGTAAAGATCGGGATGTCATCGCCGTTCTTGAGATAGGACAGGTCGTCGTCATGGGTGATGATCGACACGTCGCGCCCCATGACCAGCCCCGCCTCTTCGACGGCACGCCGCGCGCCCAGCGCCGAAATCAGCGACGCACAAAGAAGGGCTGTCGGCGGATTGTCCAGCGCCAGCATGTCGCGCGTGGATTGATAGCCGAAAACCTCGGTCATCTCGCTCGAACGCATGATTGCGGGATCGACCGGAACACCTTTGCCCAGCAGCGCGATCGTATAGCCGTCGCGCCGCCTGTGGGCGAAATCCATGCATTCCATGCCGTTGATCAGCCCGATCCGGCGGTGACCAAGGTCGAGCAGGAAATCGGTCGCCCGCTGGAACGCGTGTCGGTTGTTCACGTCAAGCCAAGCATAGGGCAGGGTGGCGCCGGTCGACCGGCCATGCACCACGAAGGGCAGGCCGATTTCGTGCAGCAGCCTGATCCGGCTGTCATCGAGCCGCGGGCCATGCACGACCACCCCGTCGACCGCGCGCCGCGCCTTCAGCCCACGATAGACCTGTTCTTCCTGCGCGTCGTCGGCGGTACACAGGATCATCTCATACCCATGCCGCGCATAGGTTTCGCCCGCGCCCGCGATGAAATCGCCAAAGACAGGATTGACCATCTCGTGCTTGCTGGAAATCGGGATCACATGGCCGATGGCCAGCGCCTTGCCGGTCGCGAGCCCCTTGGCACGGGTGCTGGGGCGATAATGGTACTGCGCCGCCGCGCGTTCGACCCGCAGGCGCGTGGCCTCGTTCACCTCGGGATAACCGTTGAGCGCGCGGCTGACGGTGGTTTGGCTCAGTCCCAGCTTTTGCGAGAGTTGTTTGAGGTTCATGGGCCTGACATCTTCCAAAGCGCTATCAAATCGGCATAACGATTTATGCAAGACATTGTTTCGCCGCACCAGCCGTAATCGTTTCAGTAACCGCCGATCTGCCTAAATCCAAGCCATTTTTTCAAAAATGACTGTCTTGTTGACAAGATGGAAACCTTGATTGACTGTAGCATCATCCAAAGCGCTTTGGGAATTGCGATTCCTCGGGCGCGGACGAGAAAAGACGAGAAAAAACGACCGGCACAGCGGGTGCCACTAATGTACACGCCACGTGGGCGTGATTGGGAGGACTATCAATGAAATTCAAACTCTATGCCAGCGTGGCAGCTCTGGCCTTGGGCAGCGCGGCGCAGGCCGAGCAGATCACCGTCTTTGGACCTTGGCTTGGGCCGGATCAGGCGAACGTGGAACAGGTTCTGGCCGCTTTCGCCGCTGCGACAGGCCATGACGTGCGCTATACCGGGTCCGACAGTTTCGAGCAGCAGATCGTGATCGACGCCGAGGCAGGCTCTGCCCCCAA
>DAISXL010000073.1:0-10953 GCA_036825855.1 Yoonia sp. | reverse complement strand
CGCGCGATCATACAGAGCGGATGTTGCAGGGGTTCGGCGCGACCCTGACGGTCGAAGAGACCGAGGAAGGCCGCGTCATCACCCTGACCGGCCAGCCCGAATTGCAGTCGCAGGATATTGTCGTGCCGCGCGATCCGTCCTCTGCCGCGTTTCCGGTCTGTGCGGCGCTGATCGTGCCGGGGTCGGACGTGCTGGTCCCCAATATCGGGCTGAACCCGACGCGCGCGGGCCTCTTTACCACCTTGCAGGAGATGGGTGCCGATCTGACCTTCGAGAACCTGCGCACCGAAGGCGGCGAGCCTGTGGCCGATCTGCGCGCGCGGTTCTCGCCCAACCTGCGCGGGATCACCGTGCCGGCGGAACGTGCAGCCAGCATGATCGACGAATATCCGGTGCTGTCTGTCGTTGCGGCCTTTGCGCAAGGTGTTACCGACATGCCCGGCGTCAAGGAACTGCGCGTCAAGGAAAGCGACCGGATCGACGCCATGGCGCAGGGGCTGCGGGCTGCGGGTGTCACTGTGGACGAAGGCCCCGATTGGTGGCGCGTCACAGGCCTCGGCCACGGCAATGTGCCGGGTGGTGTGACGGTGGCAAGCCGTCTCGACCACCGGATCGCGATGGCGTTTCTGGTCATGGGGATGGCCGCGCAAAAGCCTGTCACCGTGGATGATGCCGCACCGATCACCACGTCTTTCCCGATCTTCGAGCCGCTGATGAATGATCTTGGGGCCGCCATCGCGCGGATCAGCGCATGAGCTTTACCGTCGCCATCGACGGGCCTGCCGCGGCGGGCAAAGGCACGATTTCGCGCGCGGTGGCGACGCATTTCGGTTTTGCGCATCTGGATACGGGGCTGCTGTATCGTGCCGTGGGCGCGCGTGTGCTGGCAGGTGATGATCCCGTGGCGGCGGCGCAGGCGCTTGACCCGCGTGATCTGGACAGTGACGCCTTGCGCGGGCCGGATGTGGCGCAGGCGGCCAGCCGTGTGGCCACGGACCCTGCCGTTCGAGATGCGCTGACCGCCTTCCAGCGCGGGTTCGCCGCACGTCCCGAAGGGGCGGTGCTCGACGGCCGCGACATCGGCACGGTGATCTGTCCGGGTGCGCAGGTGAAGCTTTTTGTCACCGCCTCGGCCCAATGCCGCGCCGAACGCCGATTCAAGGAATTGCGCGACAAGGGCGTAGAGACCACGCTGGAATTCGTGCATCAGGATGTGCAGGCGCGGGATGCGCGCGATGCAGGCCGCGCAACAGCCCCCTTGGCCGCGGCGGCGGATGCGGTGCTGATCGACACCTCGGACATGACGGTCGATCAGGCCGTGGCAGAGGCGATCGCGGTTGTCGCCGCGGCGCGCGGCTGATGGCCAGCCATCCGGTCGATATGGCGACATGGCCGCGGGCTGCGCAATTCCGGTTTTTCCGGACCTATGACCGCCCGCATTATGCCGTGACCTCACGCCTTGACGTGACCGCCGTGATGGCGCGCAAGGCTGCGGGGCTGTCGCCCTATCGGCCTGCCTGCATGCAATCGGGGCGGGCATCCATGCGGTGCCGGAGCTTTGCATGCGGTTTCGCGGCGACGACGTTGTCCGCCACGACATGATCACCCTGTCGATGACGGTGCCGACGCAGGCGGGATCGTTCGGCTATGCCTATGTGCCGTTTGTCGCGGATTTTGCCAGCTTCGACAGACAGGCCAAGGCGCTGATCGACCGGACCGCCGCGGGGGCGGATCTCGCTCCCAATGACGGGGAACGCGACGATCTGGCCTATCTGTCCTGCATGCCGTGGCTGGATTACACCGCGATCAACAATGCCTTGCCGGGGCCGCAGGATTGTATCCCGCGCGTCACATGGGGCCGGATCGTCGATCATGGCGGACGTTCCGATATGGCCATGACGCTCGAGGTGCATCACGCGCTGGTCGATGGCGCGCAGGTCGGGGCCTATTTCGCGGCGGTGCAGGACGCGTTGCGCGCGGTCTGACCCGTATCCACCCCCAGATGCGGCTGCCGCCAGTAGTGCGCAAAGGCGCGGTCATTGGCGTGGCTGTCGCAGCGCGCAAGGCCGCTTCCGTCATACAGCGTCAGCTCTCCAAGGTAAAAGCGCGTGGATGTCGCCATGAAATCGATGCGGATCATGTCGAAACCTTGGGCGAGCGGGGTGGCGATGCGGATCATCTCGTCCAGATGCGCGGGCCGGTCGCAGGGCAGATTGGCAAAGCCGTCCCATTGCATCGGCAGCCTGTCCCAATCGGGTGAATAGATGGCGATGGCGGGGCGGTCGGCGCCGTTGATCTCGGGCATGACGAAACGCAACTGCCCGTCGTAGTAATAGAGCTTGACGTCCGTGACACCGCCCGCCGCCAGCAAGGGTTCGGCAATGACCGAGGGGGCAAGGTCGAAATAGGCCCATTCAAAGCGGCGCGCGCCGTGCACGCGGCCCAGCCAGCGCGTGATCAGGCGTCTGGCCTTGCGGCGGGCGCGCGGGTCGCCTTGGCGCACGATGCAGTTCATGCCGCTGCCATGGGTGCATTTCAGGATCACATCCTGCGACCAGATCGTCGCGGGCAGATCTTCGAAACACTCGGCCTGCGCAAGGATCGGGACGCAAAGCGCCTTGCTGCTGCCCGCGCCAAGGATTGCGTCGATCAGGCTGCGTGCCTTGACTTTGTCCGTCAGCAAGGGAAAACGCGGATCGTGGTCCCGCAGCTTGCGCAGATAGGTGCGCTCGCTGTGGGTCGCGGGGGCGGCTAGGTTCGCCGCATAGCCATGGCGCGCCTTGAACTGGGCGAGCGCCTTTGGATGACCGCGCTGCGCATCGCGATGGAAGCGCTGCCATGCGGCCTTGCGGGCAAGAGACCAGCGCAGTGGCGCAGGCAAAAACGTCAGGCGGTGCAACATCTTGGGCCGAACAAACAAATGAACTGGATTGCCATTGCCTGTTTTTTCACCGTTTGGAAATACTTTTCTGTCGGGCTGTGTCATCTGCCAAGATACGGGGCAGGCCTGCGGTTCCCCGCCGGGTTCTGCCCCAAAAAGCCTTGCGTCATTGGCTAATCCCCCCTATACGCCGCCCTGTCGAAGCGTCGGAGACAGGCGCGGACGTGAGTTTTGGGCGGGGTCGGTCGTAACCGGCCCTGTTTTGTTACGTCCGCTCAGATGCCAGACCAATCTGCAACCCAAAGACCGGCGGAGACAACCGCTCGGCCCGTATAAACCAAACGTTAGGAAAACGACGCC
The DNA here is from genome assembly GCA_036825855.1 of Yoonia sp. GTDB lineage: Bacteria > Pseudomonadota > Alphaproteobacteria > Rhodobacterales > Rhodobacteraceae > Yoonia. The sequence goes on along the minus strand of DAISXL010000073.1, from coordinate 7,712 downwards.
ACATGGCAAATACAATGGACGAGTTTGAAGCACTCTTGAACGAAAGCTTCGAAATGGACACACCCGCTGAAGGGTCTGTCGTCAAAGGCAAGGTGATCGCGATCGAAGCGGGCCAGGCCATCATCGATGTCGGCTACAAGATGGAAGGCCGTATCGATCTCAAAGAATTCGCAAATCCCGGCGAAGCCCCTGATATCAAAGTCGGTGACACCGTCGAAGTGTTCCTGCGTCAGGTCGAAAACGCCCGTGGCGAAGCCGTCATTTCCCGCGAAATGGCCCGCCGCGAAGAAGCCTGGGATCGTCTTGAAAAAGCCTATGCCGACGAAGAACGCGTTGATGGCGCGATCTTCGGCCGCGTCAAAGGCGGGTTCACCGTGGATCTGGGCGGCGCTGTTGCGTTCCTGCCGGGCTCTCAGGTTGATGTGCGCCCCGTGCGCGATGCCGGCCCTCTGATGAACATGAAGCAGCCGTTCCAGATTCTGAAAATGGACCGTCGCCGGGGCAACATCGTTGTGTCGCGTCGTGCGATCCTTGAAGAATCGCGTGCCGAACAGCGCGCCGAAGTCATCGGCAACCTGACCGAAGGCCAGGAAGTCGACGGCGTGGTCAAGAACATCACCGAATACGGTGCCTTCGTTGATCTGGGCGGCGTTGACGGCCTGCTGCACGTTACCGACATGGCATGGCGCCGTGTGAACCACCCGTCCGAGATCCTGACGATCGGCGAGACGATCAAGGTGCAGGTCATCAAGATCAACAAGGAAACGCACCGCATTTCCTTGGGCATGAAGCAGCTTCAGGACGATCCATGGGATGCCGTCGAAGCCAAGTTCAGCCTTGGGTCGGTCCATCAGGGCCGCGTGACCAACATCACCGACTACGGCGCATTCGTCGAGCTGGAAGCCGGTGTCGAAGGTCTGGTCCACGTGTCCGAGATGTCCTGGACCAAGAAAAACGTGCACCCCGGCAAGATCGTGTCGACCTCTCAGGAAGTCGAAGTCATGGTGCTGGAAATCGACAGCGCCAAGCGTCGCGTTTCGCTCGGTCTGAAACAGACTCAGCGTAACCCATGGGAAGTGTTTGCAGAAACCCACCCCGAGGGCACCGAAGTCGAAGGCGAAGTCAAGAACATCACCGAATTCGGTCTGTTCATCGGCCTGCCCGGCGACATCGACGGCATGGTCCACCTGTCCGACCTGACATGGGAAGGCCGTGGCGAAGACGTGATCGGCGATTTCCGCAAGGGTGACGTGGTCAAGGCCAAGGTTGCCGAAGTCGACGTGGAAAAAGAACGCATCAGCCTGTCGATCAAGGCGCTGGACGGTGATCCGTTCGCGGATGCCATCGGCGGCGTGAAGCGCGGTTCGATCATCACTGTCGAGGTCACCAAGATCGAAGACGGCGGCATCGAGGTTGAATACGAAGGCATGAAGTCGTTCATCCGTCGGTCCGACCTGTCGCGTGACCGTGCCGAACAGCGCCCCGAGCGTTTCGGCGTCGGTGACAAGGTCGACGTGCGCGTGACCAACATCGACAGCAAGACCCGCAAGCTGGGCCTGTCGATCAAGGCACGCGAGATCGCGGAAGAAAAAGAAGCCGTCGAACAGTTCGGCTCCTCGGATTCCGGTGCCTCGCTGGGCGATATTCTGGGTGCCGCGCTCAAGCGCGACTGATACCACCCCAGATTGCACGTTCAGCCCCGCCGCAAGCGATTGCGGCGGGGCTTTTGTTTGCGCCAACGCGAATCGGGCGCATATTGCTGCGCCGCGGCATAGCTGTTGCTGTGATGCCTTAGCGGAAAAGCGCCAAACTTCCCTGTAATTTCAGGCGCTTTGCGTCAAAAAACTGCAAAAGCGGCGAAAGCCGTGCTTTCCGTATCGGGTCTTTGTTTCTATAGTTTGCGGCATCGCGTCTGTCTGCGAACTGCCAAACCAAAGGATGCTGCCATGATCCGCTCGGAACTGATCCAGAAAATTGCCGATGAAAATCCGCATCTTTACCAGCGGGACGTCGAAAAGATCGTCAACACCATCTTTGACCGGATCACCGACGCGATGGCGCAGGGCAACCGCGTCGAACTGCGCGGCTTCGGTGCGTTCTCGGTGAAAAAGCGTGACCCGCGTCTGGGCCGCAACCCGCGCACCGGCGAAGCGGTCGAAGTCGATGAAAAACACGTGCCGTTCTTCAAGACCGGCAAATTGCTGCGCGACCGGCTGAACGGTCAGTAAGAGGGTCCGATGAAGTCTATCCGTTACGCCTTTTGGGCCATTGTCGCGCTTTGCCTGATTCTGATCGGGCTGGCCAACCGCGACCCCGTGACTGTCCGCGCCATGCCCGCATGGCTGAGCGATCTGCTGGGGATTGCGCCCGATGTGACGCTGCCGTTGTTCGTGGTGATCTTCATCGGCGTGGGCGCGGGCCTTGCCATCGGGTTCCTGTGGGAATGGGTGCGCGAATACCGCATCCGCGCCGATGCACGCGCCAAATCCCGCGAGGTCGAGGCGCTGCGGCAGGAACTGCAACAGATGCGCACCGCCTCGGTCGGGGCGAAATCTGATGATGACGTGCTGGCACTGCTGGAAAACACGCGCTGATGCCACTGCAAACTCGGGTCAAGATTTGCGGGCTTCGTGATGCGGCGATGCTTGATGCTGCCGTGCAGGCGGGGGCGGCCTATGTCGGGCTGGTGTTTTTTGAAAAATCTCCCCGCAATGTGACCTTGGCGCAGGCTGCCGCCTTGGCCGCTGCTGTGCCTGCGGGTGTCGCCAAGGTCGCGCTGGTCGTAAACGCTGATGACGCCCAGCTTGATGCGCTGCTGGCGCAGGTGCCCGTCGATATCCTGCAACTGCACGGATCAGAGACACCTGCCCGCGTGACCGAGGTCAAGGCGCGCTATGGCCTGCCGGTGATGAAGGCCGTGGGTGTCGCAGGGCCGGATGATCTGGCAGCGCTTGACGCTTACGCGCAGGTGGCCGACCAGTTGCTCGTCGATGCCAAGCCGCCCGTGGATGCCGATCTGCCGGGGGGCAATGGTCTGGCCTTTGACTGGCGGCTGATCGCGGGGCGGCGCTGGCCGGTGCCGTGGATGCTGGCCGGTGGGCTGACGCCTGCCAATGTGGCCGAGGCCGTGGCACTGACAGGCGCGCAGCAGGTCGATCTGTCGTCCGGCGTCGAATCCGCCCCCGGCGTCAAGGATGCCGCGCTGATTGCGGCGTTTTGCGCGGCCTTGCGTTAGGCGTTTACGTCCCCCGCAAGGGGCGTTAGGTCTGTCCCAACCCAAAACAACAGGTGTCCCATGGCCAACGATCTTTTCAACAGCTTCATGACCGGCCCCGACGAAAAAGGCCGTTTCGGCCAGTTCGGCGGGCGTTTCGTGTCCGAGACCCTGATGCCGCTGATCCTGGAACTGGAAGAGCAATACGAACATGCCAAGACCGACCCGACCTTCTGGGCGGAAATGCATCATCTGTGGACCCATTACGTGGGCCGCCCCAGCCCGCTCTATCATGCCGAACGGCTGACGGAGCATCTGGGCGGCGCCAAAATCTACATGAAACGCGACGAGCTGAACCACACCGGCGCGCACAAGATCAACAATGTGCTGGGCCAGATCATCCTTGCCCGCCGCATGGGCAAAAGCCGGATCATCGCCGAAACGGGTGCCGGCCAGCACGGCGTGGCGACAGCGACGGTCTGCGCGAAATTCGGCCTGAAATGCGTGGTCTATATGGGCGCGCATGACGTCGAACGGCAGGCGCCCAACGTGTTCCGCATGAAACTGCTGGGGGCAGAGGTTGTGCCCGTGACATCGGGCCGTGGCACGCTGAAGGACGCGATGAACGACGCCCTGCGCGACTGGGTGACCAATGTGCGCGACACGTTCTATTGCATCGGCACGGTGGCGGGACCGCACCCTTACCCCGCAATGGTGCGGGATTTTCAGGCCATCATCGGGCAGGAAACCAAGGTGCAGATGCAAGAGGCCGAGGGCCGTCTGCCCGACACGTTGATCGCCGCCATCGGTGGCGGGTCGAACGCGATGGGGCTGTTCTATCCGTTCCTTGACGACAAGGACGTCAATATCATCGGGGTCGAGGCCGGTGGCAAAGGCGTCAACGACAAGATGGAACATTGCGCGTCACTGACCGGCGGTCGCCCCGGCGTGCTGCACGGCAACCGCACCTATCTGTTGCAGGATGATGTGGGGCAGATCCTCGAAGGGTTCTCGATCTCGGCGGGTCTGGATTACCCCGGGATCGGGCCGGAACATGCGTGGTTGCACGACATTGGCCGCGCGAAATACGTCTCGATCACCGATGTCGAGGCGCTGGAGGCGTTCCAGCTTTGCTGTGCGCTCGAAGGGATCATTCCCGCGCTGGAGCCATCCCACGCGCTGGCCCATGTGATGAAGATCGCACCGGACCTGCCAAAGGATCACCTGCTGGTGATGAACATGTGCGGCCGCGGCGACAAGGATATCTTTACCGTGGCCAAGCATCTCGGGTTCGATATGAAGGCGTAATGCCGCGCCGGAGGCAGAAAAACGTTTTGCCTCCGGCGGGGATTACCGTCATTTGCCGCAGGCAATTCACGGCGCTCGAACGATGAGGGTTTAGTCGATCGGCAGGGCGTGTTGGCGCAACACATCGATCGGCACGATATCCAGCGCGCGCACATGGGTGGCATGCAGGTTGACCTGCGGCGCGCAGCCTTCCTCGTGGGCCTGAAGGAAACGCCCCGCACACAGGCACCAGCCGTCGCCCGCCTTCAGCCCCGGAAAGCCGAATTCCGGGCGCGGCGTGGACAAGTCGTTGCCGACATATTTGGAAAACGCCAGAAATTCGTCTGTCATCACCGCGCAGACCGTGTGGCTGCCGTTGTCCTGTGCGCAGGTGTCGCAGGCGCCGTTGCGGAAAAAGCCGGTCATGGGGGCTGTCGAACAGGTGGCAAGCGTGCTGCCAAGCACGTTGAAGGACGGGTCTTTTTCCATTGGGTCAGTCTTTCTTGGTTGTCTGGACGGGGGCCCAGTGAACCCACCGTCCGTGAAAATCTGCGCGCCCCAGCGCAAAGGTCAAGTCGCCGGGCCAAAGCCGCAGCGTCAGCGCGGCGCCCGGACCCGCGCCATCCGGTTCCATCCCGAACCACGCAAGCGGCGCATCCGCGCGTGCGGTCTGGCCTGCGGCCTCGATCATGGCGGCACCCTGTGCCTGAACGGCGGCGGGGAAGTATTGCCAGGCGATGGTCGTATAGATCAGATGGGTCTGCCCCGCGTGGTGGTCAAGTTGTCCTGCCAGCCAGTCGATGGCGTCACCCTTGGTGATGCGCGTCCGCGCATTGGCTATCGCGGCCTGCGTCAACGCCAGCCGTTCAGGCTGATCCGGCCAGAGATAGGCCTGCAAGCGCAGCCTGTCAGCGGGCGATTGCGCATCAAGCGGGTTCAGATCGACGCCTGCGCGCGCGCTGACCTGTGGCCGTGCGGCAGGTGGCAAGGGCCCGGTCCAGTCAGGGGCCAACGTCAGGGCAGGGGTGGCACGACCGAAATGCTGGTCGCCGATCACCAGCGCGTAATCGTCCCAATGCAGGTTCAGCCCCGCGCTTGCGCCAAGCTCACTGCATCGCAGCGGCAGGGCAAATCGGTCCGCCAGCCAATGCCCAAGCGCAATCAGAGGGGCAGACCGCCGCACCTCGTTGGTCTGGGGCGGGCTGTCGAGCCAGCGCAGGATGGCGGCCTCTTCGGCAACAAGCACCTTTGCCACTGCCGCCCAAAGCATAGCGTCGTCAGCGCTGTGTGGCGGATAGACCGGCGCCAGCGTGGCGTTGCCTTGCAGCTTCAGCGCATGCAAGGCACCCGCCAGCCGCAACGGCACTGATTGCCCGCTGGGTCCAAGATCGCCAGTCCAGCTGTGGATGCGGGTGGTCACGGCACCATCCGGCCAGCTTTCGGTCGCACACAGCCGCATCAGACGCCCCATGAACGGCGATCCCAGACTGTCGCAGGCCACCGCTTGCGTGGTAAAGGCCGCGCTGATGGCAGTGGCTGTCACCGGAACTTGTCCATCAGCCGCGCCATGGCGCTGCGTGTGTCAGGGGCGGGGTCCGGTTCCGGCGCAGGGGCCTTGGCCGGTTTGGACGCGCTGGTGGACGACCGTGGTGGCGCCGTGCGCAGCGCGATCGCGTTCAGGAACCGCGCGCCGTCGCCTGCGACCAGATGCGCGATGCCGTCACTGATGCCGCGCAATTCGTCATCCAGCCAGTCCAGATCGGCCTTGGCGAAATCATGCAACACATAACCCGGCACGGCATCCTTGTGCCCCGGATGGCCGACGCCCAAGCGCACACGGTCATAGTCCGGCCCGATATGCGCGTGGATCGAGCGCAGCCCGTTATGCCCCGCATGCCCGCCGCCGGTTTTCAGCCGCACCTTGCCGGGGGCAAGATCGATTTCATCATGGAACACGACCAGATCGGCAGGCGTCAGCTTGAGATAGCGCATCGCCTCGCCCACGGATTGGCCGGACAGGTTCATGAAGGTTTCGGGTTTCAGCAGCGTGACCTTGTCGGACCCGAACCGGCCTTCGGACATCTGCCCCTGAAACTTGGAGCGCCACGGCGAAAAGCCGTGATCGGCTGCGATCCGGTCCATCGCCATAAAGCCGATGTTGTGCCGGTTCTGCGCGTATTTCGCGCCGGGGTTGCCGAGGCCTACAAGGAGTTTCATGCAGCCAACCTAAAGTGCTGCGCCGTGGCGCGCCAGACCCCCGCATGAAAAAGGGCACCCCGCAGGGTGCCCCAATCGCGTCGCAGCAGGGCCGATTATTCGGCGTCTGCGTCAGCCTCTTCGGCGTCGTCGCTGGCCAGCAGGCCGCGTGGCGCGGAAATGTTGGCGATCACGAAGTTCCGGTCGATGACGGGCTTTGCGCCTTCGGGCAGCGTGATGTCGTTGATGTGAATGACATCGCCCATCTGGGCATTGGCCAAATCGACGGTCAGATGGTCAGGGATATCGCCTGCCAGCACGTCCATCTCGACTTCGTTACGCACGACGGTCAGAACGCCGCCTTTCTTGATGCCGGGGCATGTGTCGCCGTTGATGAACTCAACGGGGATGAACAGGTTCACGCGGCTGGTGCGCTTGAGGCGCAAGAGGTCGATATGGATCGGCAGATCCTTGACCACATCGCGCTGCACGCCGCGGCAGACCACGCGCACGTCGTCCTGGCCTTCAACCTTGAGGTTGAAGAGCGTCGACATGAAACGGCCCTTGCGCAGGGTCGTCAGCAGATAGTTGAAAGGGATGCTGATGGATTGCGGGTCAACGCCGCCACCATAAACAATGCCAGGTACTTCGCCATCACGACGAGCTTGGCGGGCGGCCCCCTTGCCTGTCCCCGCGCGTACCTTGGCGTTCAGATCAGGAATCTGTCCAGCCATAGTCATAGTCCTTTGATTATGGGGCCCGCCTCCAAGGGTGTCCGAGCCCGATGAAGCCCGCCCTATAAGGGGGTTTGGCCTGTTTGAAAAGGTGTTTTTGCCGACCGAGGCATGGGTCAGGACCCATGTGACGCCCTTTGCCGCGACAGGCGCGCGATTTGAAACTTGCTTTGGGAAATTTTGGTCGTCACGCATGGCGCCATGTCTATTCGCAGCGCCTTGATTCTGTCCCGCCGTCCCGCCACCGCCTTTGTTGTCGTGGGCATTTTCTGGGGCTGTTT
>DAISXL010000072.1:0-11185 GCA_036825855.1 Yoonia sp. | reverse complement strand
GGCGATCGAGAAATGGGGCGCGCCGGTCTATGTGCGCCACGAGATCGTGCACAACAAATTCGTGGTCGATGCCCTGCGCGATCAGGGGGCCGTGTTCGTCGAGGAACTGGACGAATGCCCCGACGACCGCCCTGTCATCTTTTCCGCGCATGGCGTGCCCAAGGCTGTGCCTGCGGCGGCTGCCAAGCGCGAGATGATCTATGTCGACGCCACCTGCCCGCTGGTCAGCAAGGTGCATATCGAAGCACAGCGCCATGCCGACAACGGCCTCCAGATGATCATGATCGGCCATGAAGGCCATCCCGAAACCATCGGGACGATGGGTCAACTGCCCGAGGGCGAGGTGCTGCTGGTCGAAACCGTCGCGGATGTGGCGACCGTGCAGGTCCGCGACCCCGCGCGGCTTGCCTTTGTCACGCAGACCACCCTGTCGGTCGATGATACCGCCGATATCGTCGCCGCCTTGCAGGCCCGTTTCCCCGCAATCATCGGCCCGCATAAAGAAGACATCTGCTACGCCACCACCAACCGGCAGGAAGCGGTCAAGGCGATGGCCCCCAAATGCGACGCCATGCTGGTCGTGGGCGCGCCAAATTCGTCGAACTCCCGCCGCTTGGTCGAGGTCGGCGCGCGCGCGGGTTGCAGCTATTCCCAACTGGTGCAGCGCGCCGCCGATATCGACTGGCGCGCGCTCGACGGGATCCGGTCGATGGGGATCACGGCAGGGGCCTCCGCGCCGGAAGTGCTGATCAACGAGGTGATCGACGCCTTCCGCGACCGCTATGACGTGACGGTCGAAATGGTGGAAACCGCCAAGGAAAACGTCGAATTCAAAGTGCCACGCGTGCTGCGGGAACCGGCCTGATGATCAGCGTGCAATTCCTTGTCACGGCTTTCGTTGTCTGCATCGCCCCCGGCACCGGCGTGATCTATACGCTGGCGCTGGGTCTGGGTCAGGGGCGGCGTGCGGCCATCGCTGCGGCCATCGGCTGCACCTTCGGGATCGTGCCGCATATCATGGCGGCGACCTTGGGGCTGGCCGCCTTGCTGCACACAAGTGCGCTGTTGTTCCAGATCGTGAAATTTGCAGGCGTGGCCTATCTGCTTTACCTCGCGTGGCAGGCGTTGAAATTCGATGGCGCGCTGGCGATCAGGGCCGATGGCCAGAGTCAAAGCCTGTTTCTGATCGCGCGGCGCGGCGCGGTGATCAACATCCTGAACCCCAAGCTGTCGATCTTCTTTCTGGCCCTGCTGCCGCCGTTCCTGTCGGGTAATGCGGCAACGGCAACCGCCGAAATGCTGCTGCTGGGCGCCGTGTTCATGGCGATGACCCTTGCGATCTTTCTGGTCTACGGCATCTTCGCCGCCGCCGCCCGTGACCGCCTGCTCCAAAGTGCGGCCGCCATGCGCTGGCTGAACCGCAGTTTCGCCGCGATCTTTGCCGCCCTCGGGGCCAGACTGGCGTTCGAAAAAGCATGAAGGATATCCCCCGTTCCGCCCTGTGGCTTGGTCTTGCCGGGCTGATCCCGTTTTTCTGGGGCGCGCTGACCGTGCTGCGCCCCGAACTGGCCGATTGGGGCACGATGAACATCGGGCCGCGCTTTGTCGGGCCTTATGTGCAGCTGTTCTATGGCGCGGTGATCCTGTCGTTCATGTCGGGTGTGCTCTGGGGCTTCGCCACCAAGGCCACCGGCAGGGCCGCCACCGCCGGATATATCCTTTCTGTCATCCCTGCGCTTTGGGCGTTTTTCATGACCGGCGGCGGGCCGACCGGCGCTGCGGTCAACCTGATCGTGGGCTTTCTGGCGCTATTGCTGCTGGACTGGCATTTCTGGCAACTTGGCCTTGCCCCGAAATGGTGGATGCATCTGCGCGGCCTGCTGACGGCGCTGGTCGTGCTGTCCTTCCTGCCGCTGGTGCTGTGATGGCGGACCTTTACGCCTATACCGACGGTGCCTGTTCGGGCAATCCTGGCCCCGGCGGCTGGGGCGCGCTGCTGATCGCGCGGGATGGCGAAACGGTCGTCAAGGAACGCCCGCTGAAAGGCGGCGAGGCGCTGACGACCAACAACCGCATGGAACTGCTGGCCGCGATTTCGGCGCTGGAGGCACTGGCGCGCCGGTCTGAGATCACGATCGTCACCGACAGCGCCTATGTCAAAGACGGGATCACCAAATGGATCCACGGCTGGAAACGCAATGGCTGGACCAAGAAAGGCGGGCTCAAGAACGTCGATCTGTGGCAACGGCTTGACGCCGCCGCCGCACGTCACACCGTCCGCTGGGAATGGGTCAAAGGCCATGCAGGCCACCCCGAAAACGAACGCGCCGACGAACTCGCGCGCGCGGGTATGGCTCCGTTCAAGCCATGACGCTGCTGATGGTCCTCGATTACGCGGCGGTCTTTGTCTTTGCGCTGACCGGGGCGCTGGTCGCCAGCCGCGCGCAATTGGATATCGTGGGCTTTGTGTTCATCGCCAGCCTGACGGCGGTGGGCGGCGGGACGATCCGCGATGTGATCCTGAACCGCGATACCGTGTTCTGGGTGGCGGACCCGACCTATATCGGTGTTGCGGCCATCGCGGCCTTTGGCGTGTTCTGGACAGCGCATCTGCTGGAAAGCCGCTATCGCACGATCCTGTGGCTGGACGCCTGCGCGCTGGCCTTTGCCGTGCCTGCGGGCGTGGCCGTGGCATTGGCGCTGGACCAGCCTGTCGGGATCGTCATCATCATGGGGATCATCACCGGCTGCATGGGCGGGCTGATGCGCGATGTCGTCTGCAACGAAGTGCCGCTGGTCCTGAAACAGGGCGAGCTTTACGTCACCTGCGCCTTGGCCGGCGGAATTGCCGCGCTGCTGGCGCTGGCGCTTGGCCTTGCGACACCGCTGGCCTTGCTGGTCTGTGCAGGCGTCACATTCGCGCTGCGCGCAGGCAGTCTGGCCTTTGGGTGGAAACTGGCGGTCTACAAGGCCTATCCGCCGCGCCAGTAACGCCCGGAGCGGCGGGAAAAATTTTTCGTCGAAAAATTTTGTGCCTCAGCCGACCTTCAACACGATCTTGCCGATATGGGCACTGCTTTCCATCCGGGCATGGGCAGCGGCGGCATCGGCCAGCGCGAATTCCTGATCCATGACAGGCCGCACGCGGCCCGAGGCGATCAGCGGCCAGACATGCTGGCGCAACTGCTGCGCGATCCGTGCCTTGGCAAGGTCGGATTGCGGGCGCAGCGTCGATCCGGTGATCGTCAGGCGACGTGTCATCATCTGGGTCAGGTTCAAGTCCACTTTCGGCCCTTGCAGAAATGCAATCTGCACGAGCCGCCCGTCATCGGCCAAAGCCGCAAGATTGCGCTGGATATAAGGACCGCCAACCATGTCGAGGATCAGATCGGCGCCGCCCACCTCTTTCATTTTCGCCACAAAATCGGTATCGCGATAGTTGAACGCAGCCTCGGCGCCCAGTGCCACGCAAGCGGCACATTTATCGTCCGATCCGGCGGTGGTGAACACCCGCGCGCCAAACACATGCGCCAGTTGGATCGCCGTTGTCCCGATGCCGGAACTGCCGCCGTGGACCAAAAACCGCTCGCCCGCCTGCAAACCACCGCGCATGAACACATTGGACCAGACGGTGAAAAACGTCTCGGGCAGGCAGGCCGCCTGTGCCAGCGTCAGACCGCCCGGCACAGGCAGGCAATGCGCGGCAGAGGTCGCGACATAGCCCGCATAGCCACCACCCGGCAGCAGGGCGCAGACGCGGTCGCCAATCTTCCAGTCGGTCACACCTGCGCCCACGGCGGCAATCTCGCCCGCCGCTTCCAGCCCGGGCAGGTCGCTCGCACCGGCGGGCGGGTTGTAAAGCCCTGCGCGCTGCAAGGCATCGGGGCGGTTCACCCCCGCATAGGCGACCTTGATGACGACCTGATCGCGGGCCGGTTGCGGCATCGGGCGTTCCGTCAGGGCCAGCACCTCTGGCCCGCCGGGTTGTGTGATCTCGATAGCTTGCATCATGTGGGGTCGCGCCAGACGCCCGGCAGGTCAGGGTCGATATCGCGGCGGGGTGCCTTGATGCCCGCCATCAGCTTGCCCAGCGGCACGGTCAGCGGTTTCAGCAGGGCATTGTCGCGCACCCGCGCCTTGACCTTTTCGACCTGCATCACGTCGTCGATCCGCCGGTCGATAAAGGCATCCGTCGCCTGCCCGCCCAGCGAATCGTCCCCCAGCCAGTAGAGCACGACCGAGGCATAGACGCCCGACAGTGTCAGCCGCTTGGTATACCAGTTCGCATCGTCAGATGTATCGCCCAGCGCTGTCCAGATCTGGTCCGCCGTGCCCCAGATCAGCCGCGCACCATCGGCAGCCATATGCGGCAAGGCAAACAGGGCCGTGCCACGACGCACCGCCTCTTTATCGGGGATCGCGCGGATGCGCAGGCGGATCGCATGGGCGACCTTGTCGCGAAACCGCATCCCACCCAGATCGGCCGCATGCAGCGCCGCAACCATCGCTTGATCGCCCTGTTCATGAAACGCGATAGCCAGATCAATCGCGCCGCGCGGGCAGAGCGTGCGGGCCAATGCGGGATCAACGCCACTGTCGGCGATGGCAGCGTCAAAGGCGGCGGGCGCCCAGCCGTCAAAGGCCACATGCGGCACGATCGCATCCAGCAACTGCTGCTTGACGGGGTCGAGGGGTGTCTGCGTCATCGTCTGGCCTCCTGTTCGCGGGCATACTGGACAAACTAGTCCATCTTTGCTAGACGGCCAACTCCTGCAATTTTGCAAATCCAACTTAGAGAGGTGGTGAAAACCACATGCAGGTAAGTGTTCGTGATAACAACGTCGATCAGGCGTTGCGTGCTCTGAAGAAAAAGCTTCAGCGTGAAGGCGTTTTTCGTGAAATGAAGCTCAAGCAGCATTTCGAGAAGCCGTCGATCCGCAAAGCCCGTGAAAAGGCCGAGGCGATCCGCCGTCAGCGCAAGCTGGCCCGGAAGAAACTGCAACGCGAAGGCATGCTGTAAAGCATCCCCGATCGTTGAAACGATTGACCCCCGATTGCGCAAGCAGCGGGGGTTTTTTCGTGCCGTCCTCAGCCCGCCAGAACGGCCCGCAAGGCATAGGTGCGCTTGTCCGAAATACAGGGGCGAACCGTCGCATGCCGCCCCCATTCCGCCGCCATATGCGGAAACAGGGCTTCGAGTTCGGCCTGTGTGTCGCCCGCGTCGGAGGTGCCGACAAGACCGGGCAGAAAGCTTTCGCTTGGCAGACCGTCGGCCCAGAGGATTTCATGGCGGTCGCACATCACATGGTAATAGGTCACATCCCGGTCGGGCCCCATCGACCGGATGCTGCGGTCATTCACCAGCTTGATCGCAGGCACCAGAACCTCGGTCTCGCCGAACAGCAATTCGGCCTGCCAGCCTGTCACAAGGATACGGTGCTGCGGCGACACCTGCAGATCGCGGCTGGGGCTGTCGGTGCCGAAGGCCCCCTTGCGGATCAGGACAGGGCGGAATTTCGGCGCATCGGCCAGCACCGCCTGCGGCAACCGCGCGATCCCGATCCAGCGGATCGGCTGCGCACCGTGATCTTGCGTCATCACCAGATCGCCCAAGGCCAGATCATCGACCTGCCGGTACCCCTGCGGCGTCAGCAGCGACGTGCCCGCGCAAAAACAGGGCGGCGCGGCAAGGGACGCATAAGGGTCGGACGGAAATTCGAAGTTTTCAACCACCGTCAGCGGCACACCGATCGGCGGGAAGCCCCCCGTGGGACCGACGAAAACGAGCCCCTCGATGGTCGAGAAATTGCCTGGCGACGACCCGGGTTCGCGGATGTTGAACGCTAGAAGCCGATATTCGACACCGTCGGGGTCCACGACCCGAACCGCATATTCCGATTCCACCACAAGCCCGCCCGCCCGCGTCACGCCGCCGATCACCTGCGTGCCGTTCAATCTCTGGTTTGTGTCGTTGTCGGAAAACGCGGCATCGGTATCGTTGATGCTGACGGCCTGCCAGTTGTTGTTGTTCAGCGTGATCGTCCGGCCCAGCAGATGTTCGCCCGTGCCTTGCGTCACGCCGTTCAGGGATCCGCCGCCTGAAACAGTGATGTTTCCAGAGGTCAGGACAAAGATGGTTTCAATGGCCAAAGACGCAATCTTTCATGACTTTGCGGTGCATAGCATGCTAGATTAGCCGCGCAAAGTTACCAAAAAGGTCAATGCTGTTCCGGCACCAGAATTTCGCGTTTGCCAACGTGATTGGCGGAACTGACGACGCCTTCCTCTTCCATCTGCTCGACCAGACGCGCGGCCTTGTTATAGCCGATCGCCAGTTTGCGCTGGATATAGCTGGTCGAACATTTGCGGTCCTTGATGACGATGGCCACCGCCGTGTCGTACAGCGCGTTTTCGAGGTCCGACCCATCGCCCAGACCCAGCACCAGATCAATGCTGCTTTCCTGATCGTCGGACGGCCCTTCGACCACGCCGGACATGTATTCGGGCGGACCGAAGCCTTTCAGATGGTTGACGATCTCTTCGACCTCTTCGTCGCTGACAAAGGGGCCGTGGACGCGCATGATCTTGGACCCGCCCGCCATATAGAGCATGTCACCCATGCCCAGCAGCTGTTCGGCGCCCATTTCACCCAGGATCGTGCGGCTGTCGATCTTGCTGGTCACCTGAAACGAAATCCTTGTTGGAAAGTTCGCCTTGATCGTACCGGTGATCACATCGACCGACGGGCGCTGTGTGGCCATGATCAGATGGATACCGGACGCCCGCGCCATCTGGGCAAGGCGCTGGATGCAGGCCTCGATTTCCTTGCCCGCGACCATCATCAGATCGGCCATCTCGTCCACGATCACGACGATATAGGGCAGGACTTCGGGCTGGAATTCATCCGTCTCAAAGATCGGATCGCCGGTTTCATCGTCGAACCCCGTCTGGACGGTGCGGCTGAACATCTCGCCCTTGGCCAGCGCATCCTTCACGCGGCCATTGAAGCCGTCGATATTGCGCACGCCCATCTTGGACATCTTGCGATAGCGTTCTTCCATCTCGCCCACGACCCATTTGAGGGCGACCACGGCCTTTTTCGGGTCGGTCACAACAGGCGACAACAGATGCGGAATGCCGTCATAGACCGACAGTTCCAGCATCTTGGGGTCGATCATGATCATCCGGCATTCCTGCGGCGTCAGCTTGTACAGCAGCGACAGGATCATCGTGTTGATGGCCACGGATTTCCCCGACCCCGTGGTCCCCGCGATCAGCAGATGCGGCATCTTGGCAAGGTTGGCGATGATCGGTTCACCCCCGATATCCTTGCCCAGGGCCAGCGGCAGCTTCTGGTTGCCGTCGCCAAAATCGCGATGTGACAGGATTTCGCGCAGCACGACCTTTTCACGGTTCTCGTTGGGCAGTTCGATCCCGATCACCGACCGACCGGGCACGGTGGACACACGCGCCGACAGCGCCGACATCGACCGTGCGATATCGTCGGCAAGGCCGATGACGCGGCTGGCCTTCAGGCCCGGTGCGGGTTCAAGCTCGTACATGGTCACGACAGGGCCGGGGCGCACGGCGATAATCTCGCCCTTGACGCCGTAGTCATCCAACACGCTTTCCAGCATCCGGGCGTTCTCGCTCAGCGCCTCGTCGCTCAGATGGTGCCGCGTGATCTCGATCGGATTGGTCAACAGCGACAATGGCGGGCGTTCGTAATCGGCGTAAGGATCGTCGAACTTCAGCGCGGGCTGCGTTTCTGCCACCGCCTGACGCGACGGCTGCACCGGGCGCTTGGGCGGATGCTGCACGACGGCGCGGGGTTCGATCACAGGTGGTACGGGTGGAATCGCAACGCGCGGGATCGGGACATGCGGTGTCGCCATATAGGGGGCGTCATCCTCGTCCTCGTCATCCTCGACCAGAGGTTCTTCCAGCGGCGCCTCTGGCGTGACCAGCGGCGGATAGGGCGTATAGACCAGCGGTTTCGGGCCGCGCCCTGCGGTCAGCGACGGCTCGATCCGCACACCTGTCGGCGACGGCGGTGCAGCACGGCTGCGGATGGCATCGGCGATGCGCGCGCTGACGCGGGCGGTGTCGGGGGCCGGATCGGCGCCTGTCAGACGCGGTTCGCGCGTGACAAGCTCGGGTTCCGGCATGGGATCGTTGCGGCGCAACAGGCCGGACAGGAAACCACCCGATGTGGGGGCAGGCTCTGGCGCGACATGGCGCGCGGGGGCAGCCAGCGGCGGCGGTGCTGCGGGAATCTGGCGGGCGGTGACAGGCGGTTCGTCATCCTCCATCACGGGGCGCGCGCGCAGGACAGCGGCGGCCCGCAGGCGGCTTTCGAAATCGGGCGCGACAACAGGCTGCGGCCTGCGGACGGGTTCATCGGGCACATAGGGGTCGTCGAACATCTTGGGCTGTGCGCGACGGGCCTGCACAGCGGCACTGGCCGCCTGCGCGCCTTGCGCCGACAGGGCCGCCCCCTTGCCGATCATGCGCATCAGGAAATCATAGATCAGCACGGTACCCAGCATCACGAACCGCAGCCCCTTGCGCAGTTCGGGTCGTGTGAAGCCCAGCAGGAAGGTCAGCAACGCCACCATCAGCACAGCCGCGAGGAAGGACAACAGCTTGACCCCGAACACGGTGCCGAACGGCAGAACCGTCAGCAGCACGCCCAGCACGGTATCGCCGAACAGGCCCCCCATGCCGAAATTGGCGGGCCAGTCATGCGCGGGCGTCGAGGTCGCGGCATAGACCGACGCGACAACGACACCGACAGGGGCGAACATCGCCCGCCCGATCACCCGTTCCTGCCCGTAGTGGAACAGGAACCGCGCGCCCGCCGCAATCAGCGTCGCGGCAATGATCCATGACCCCAGCCCGATCACCATCATCAGCGGCGCGGCGATCGAGGCCCCGAAATGGCCCAGCCAGTTCTGCACCGGCGCATCCGTGGCGGAAATCCAGCTTGGATCGTCCGGCGAATAGGTCCCGATCACGACAGAAAACAAGGCACCTGTCACGATCAACGCAAGACCCACCAGCTCGCGGCTGCGTTTTTCCAACGCGGCCTGCGTGGTGCTGTCGAAAAGCGGGTCGCGCTGCCGGGACTGGTAAGATGCCATCTGGTATCTCCTATGTGTACAGACAGTCGCGGATCAGTGTCAGACCGCGCTGCATTTCTTGTGTCGGGGCCACCAAGGCGACCCTGATATAGCCGTGGCCGGGGTTCTCGCCCGCGCCATCGCGGCTCAGATACGCCCCCGGCAGCACCCGCACGCCGGTTTGCTGCCAAAGCGTGACCGCCGCCGCCTCGCCATCCGCCACCGGCAGCCAGAGGAAGAACCCCGCCTGCGGCGACTGGTAGCCGGGCACGTGGCCAAGGATGTCATCGGCAATTTCGTATTTACGGTGATAAAGCGCGCGGTTTTCCACCACATGCGCTTCATCCGCCCAGACCGCCGCCGCGACCGATTGCAACGGACCCGCCAAAGGTGCGCCCGCAAAGGCCCTCAACTGACGCAACCGCGCGATGGCTTTCGCGCCACCCGCTGCAAACCCGCAGCGCAGGCCGGGCAGGTTCGACCGTTTCGACAGGGATTGGAAAATCAGCACGCGGTCAGGGTCTGCCCCCATCGCCGCCGCCACCTCCAACGCGCCGGGCGGCGGCGCATCGCGGTAAATCTCGGAATAGCATTCGTCGGCGAAGATCATGAAATCATGCTTTTCCGCCAGCCCGATCAGATCGCGCCAATAGGCTTCTGACGCGACAGCGCCCTGCGGGTTGGCAGGCGAACAGATATAGGCAATCGCTGTGCGGTCCAGCGTCTCAGTAGGCAGGCTGGCGAAATCGGGCAGATGGCCAGTGGCAGATGTGGCGGCGACATAGACAGGCTGCGCCCCCACGGACATCGCAGCGACGCCGTAAACCGGATAAAACGGATTGGGCATCAGCACGACGGGCCGCTGGCCGTTCTTGGCCTCGGGACACAGCGCCATCGCGGCATTATAAAGCCCTTCGCGCGTGCCATTCAGCGCGATGATGCGGTCGGTCGGCACATCCAGCCCGTAACGGCGCTGCAGGAACCCCGCCATCGCCTCCAGCAGATCGGCCTGCCCTTCGTTGCTGGGATAGCTGTTGAAGCCAGCCAGATTTGCCTCGAGCAGCGGCCCGACAAAGGCCGGAAAGGCGTGGCGCGGCTCTCCGATCGTCATGTTGATGACGTCGGTGGCTTGGGTCGGCACGTCCAAAAGCGCACGCAGGCGTGGCCAAGTCGCAACCGGAAGGTCCGAAAACCGCGCGGGAAAATCCATAACTGCCTCAATTCGCGGGATCATTTCGCCCCGCTTTGAGGTCAAACTAACGTAGCAAAGGCGCTTGTGTCCAGAACTAGCCTTGAAGGAACCGGAATTTGTGGCTTTTCAGACGGCTTTTGCCCATCGTTGGAGCCCAAATATCCCCGCCGGAGGCCAGAATCTTTTATCCCAACACCCGCGATGCAGCTGCCGCCAGCCGCAGCAGGCGCGCCTCGGTCCCGGTCTGCCCGTTGAACATGATCCCGCAGGACGCGACACCCGTGGGCAGGGTGATCGAACAGACATCAAGCAGGTTCGCAACGCGCGTATTGCGCAGGGCAAGCAGGTTTTCGGATTTGTAATAGGCGTCGTCCGTCAGCAAACGCGCGGCATCGGGCGGCAGCAGCGGTGCCGTCGGCATGATCACCGCGTCGAATTGCGCGGTCTCTGCCGCATATTCCTTGCGGATGCCGCGCAGCATGTTCCAGCCTGCCACGAAATCGGGGCCGGATACGGTCTTGCCGCCGCGCACACGTTCCAGGATCTGGGGAAACATCTTTTCAGGATGCGCCTCGACCAGATCGCGCCACCAGCCATAGCTTTCGGCGGCGTAAAGGTTGCCCGCCACGTTGAACGCATCGAAAAGCTGCGAAAAATAGCGGTTTTCGATCTGCGCGCCTGCCGCCTGCAGTTTTGCCACGCTGTCCTCGAACGCTGCGCGGGGCGCGTCGCGCACGTCCTCGGGCACGATCGTGTCCAGCACCATCAACCGCATGCCGGTCAGATCGGCGCCCCCCAGATCGACAGGCCGCGACCCTTCCAGCACGGCCAGCAACAGCGCCGCATCCTCGACCGACCGGCAGAGCGGGCC
>DAISXL010000071.1:0-11295 GCA_036825855.1 Yoonia sp. | reverse complement strand
ACCTTCCAGATCAGCGAATCCACGATGTAATGATGGAAATTCACGATCTGGTACAACACGATCGTCGCCGACACGCCCGCAAAGAACAGCCAGTCGATCGCGCCAAGCACACCCCAATAGACGACGCCGGTGATCGCGATGCAGACCAGCAGATAATGCAGCAGCCTGCCGGGCTGGCTGATATAGGACAGGAACTTGGCATCTGGGTCGATCCCGTTCTTGAAACGCTTGGTGTTGAACATCCACACAAACAGGATGTACTGCGCATTGTGCCAGATATTGATCATCAACCAGCCGACGTTGATGTCGGTGATGAAGATATACCCAAGTCCGAAGATGAAGAAATGGCTGGTCATATAGAGCGTGTGGACGATGGCAAGCTGTCCTTGCATCGCGGCGCGCACCCGCAGCGCGACCCAGACCAGCACCAGCCCCAGCGCCACCCAAAGCGCAAGATCGGCGATCATCTGCGGCACGGGGATCGACCATAATTCCAGACCGAGGAACCGGTCGTTCTGTTCGGCAGACCGTGACAGGATGCCCGCGACCGGCACGGCATAGAAAATCGCCTGGTCGAACCAGCCGTTTTCATAGGCGGCCTTGGGGTCCTTGCCGCGATAGGTGCGCGAAATGCCCCAACTCTGGCGCGCGTAATGGAACCATTGCCAGTAGAAATAGATCGTCACGATCGCCCAGATTCCCGTGACCCAGACGATCAGCCCCGTCACCGCCGCGACAATCGGCGTGATGCCGTAGATGATGAACTTGTTCTCGCGATAGCTCTGCTTGTCGAAGGTCAGCCGCGTGAAAGTCGAGATCACGTGGTGATACCCCAAAAGCCACAGGTCAAGCAGCAGGATCGGCATGAACAGCGCGGGTTCCAGCGTCAGCACGGCCAGCACCGTCAGCGGGATCCCGATCAAGCCAAGGATGAACCACGTATCGAACTGCGCATTGCGCATCCAAGGCAGGGCGGCGTAGCGGGTCATCAAGGCTGTTGTCATATGGCTTTCCCTCAACTTGCGGCATCTTCCAACGTTTTGCGTCGTTTAGGCAAGATAAATGGCAGCAATATGTCTTGCCCGCCGGTTTTGGTGCCGCTTCGCGAACGTCCGGTCGGCGAAACCCGCTTCGACGTTGCAGCGGACCGTCACAGAAAGTTCTTGGAACCTACACAAATGTGAATCGCAGCCTGTCTACCCGTTCCGGTGACAAAAGGGGCTGATCATGCTGACATTTGACAAAGTGACCAAGACGTTCGGTGCGAATACGGCTGTGAATGCAGCCAGTTTCACGGTCGACAAACCCATGATGATCGGGATCATCGGCCGGTCTGGGGCGGGCAAGTCCACATTGCTGCGCATTCTCAACCGGCTGTCGGATGCCTCGTCGGGACAGATCACCTTTGACGGGCTGGATGTGACGGCCCTGCGCGGTGCCGCCAAACGCAGTTGGCAATCGCAATGCGCGATGATCTTCCAGCAGTTCAATCTGGTCCCGCGGATGGATGTGGTGTCCAACGTGCTGCACGGCACGCTGAACCGCCAGTCCACGCTGGCCACGATGTTCAACCTGTATCCCACCGATGACATCCACAAGGCGATCGACATCCTTGATCGGCTGGGAATGGCGGCGCATGCCCCCAAACGCGCCGAGGCGCTGTCGGGTGGCCAGCAGCAGCGTGTCGCCATCGCGCGTGCGCTGATGCAGGACCCGCGCATCATTCTGGCGGATGAACCCATCGCATCGCTCGACCCGATGAACGCACAGGTCGTCATGCAGGCGCTGCGCGACATCCACGAAGAAGACGGGCGCATGGTGATCGCCAACCTGCACACGCTGGACACGGCGCGCCGCTATTGCGACCGCGTGATCGGCATGCGCGACGGACGCATCGTGTTCGACGGCACGCCCGAACAGCTGACGACGGGTGTCGCCCGTGACATTTACGGCGCCGACGACAGCTTCTCCGAAAGCATGACGTCGACAGAGATCGAACAAAGCGCTGCGGCTGCCGCCATGATGGAAAAAGCCGCCGCTCTTTGACCCTTTCCCCCCGTGCCCCGTCTCGGGGCGCATCCAACCAAGAGAGACCGATATGAAAAAGTTGATTGCAACTGCACTGATGACGACCGCCCTTGTGGCCCCTGCCTTCGCGCAGGACACGATCACCGAATTCCGCATCGGCCTGCTGGGCGGCGAGAACGCGCAGGACCGTTTGGCGTCCAACGAATGTTTCCGCGCCTATACTGAAGAAGCGCTGGGCGTACCAACCCGCCTGTTCACCGCTGCCGACTACAACGGCGTGATTCAGGGCCTGATCGGTGGCACTTTGGATATGGCATGGCTGGGTGCGTCTTCCTATGCCGCCGTCTATGTCGAAGACCCCGATGCAGTCGAGCCTGTGCTGGTCAAGACCAATCTGGACGGTTCGTTCACCTATCACTCGATCGGTTTTGCCCGTGCCGACAGTGGCATCACCTCGCTGGCAGACATGGAAGGCCAGGTCTTTGCTTTCGGTGATCCGAACTCCACCTCGGGCTATCTGATCCCTCTGGTCGAAATCCCCGAAGAAGGTTTCTCGATGGAACCCGGTGAATACTTCTCTGACGTCATCTTCACCGGCGGCCACGAGCAGACAATCGTTGCCGTTGCCAATGGTGATATTGCCGCTGGC
Source organism: Yoonia sp. (assembly GCA_036825855.1). Taxonomy (GTDB): domain Bacteria; phylum Pseudomonadota; class Alphaproteobacteria; order Rhodobacterales; family Rhodobacteraceae; genus Yoonia. The sequence continues at coordinate 8,618 of DAISXL010000071.1, read as the reverse complement.
GTGACCTGGGCCGACGGTTTGGGTGACTGGGAAGATGGTTACAACTCGGGTGCGTTGCGTCGTGCATCCGACTCCGGTCTGGTCGACATGAACGACCTGGTCGAAATCTGGAAGTCCAAGCCCATCCCCGAAGGCCCGATCGTTCTGCGCACCGCGCTGCCGGATGATGTGAAAGCAACAATGGTCGAGCTGACCGAGAACCTGCATTCTGTTGACGAGGCCTGCGCCTATGGCGTCGCTGCTGGTGAAACTGCCGGCTTCACCCCGATCGCTCACGAAGCCTATGAAACCATCATCGCGGTCCGTCGCAGCCAGATGAACTAAGGCGCAATCAACCAAAAGCGGGTCCGGCAGCAGCCGGGCCCGCCTTTTTTGTGGCAGGGCAGGGACATGGCAGAGATTTCCGCATCCAGATCTTTGGACACGCAATCCATGCGTGACAATTACATGGCGATGACACGCCGCAAGCGTGCCTATGGCGGGATCATCCTTGCTGTTTTCATCCTTTTGATGATCACCGGCTTCCAGACCGTCGAAGCGCGCAGCGCCGGTGGCTTCTGGGAAGGCTTGCCGCGCATTTTCGACTTTCCCGCCGGGGTCGTATCCGAGGCCTGGGACAAGATCGACCAGATGCCCGCCAACCTTGCAACCTATTTTCCCGCACTGATCGAGACGATCAACATCGCTGCGGTTTCAACGCTTGTCGGCGCGATTCTCGGTTTGATTTTGTCGCTGTTGTCGACACGCGGTTTGGCGAAATGGCCGCGTTTGATTCCTCTATTCCGCCGCATGATGGATATCATGCGCGCGCTGCCTGAAATCGTGATCGCACTGGTGCTGATCTTCATCCTTGGCGGCGGCCCGATCCCCGCGATGATCGCCATCGCCTTTCACACCGCGGGCGCGCTGGGCAAATTGTTTTCCGAAGTCGCCGAAAACGCCGATCTGAAACCTGTCGAAGGGCTGGCCTCGGTCGGGGCGAACTGGTCGCAGCGGATGCTGCTGGGCGTGATCCCGCAGGTGGCCCCCAATTACCTGAGCTACACATTGATGCGGTTCGAGATCAACATCCGCGCCTCGGCCATCCTTGGGTTCGTGGGCGCGGGCGGTATCGGCTACGAGCTGCGCAATGCGATGACATTCGGCATGGGCCGGTTCGATCTGGCAGCCGCGATTTTCGTGCTTCTGTTTCTGACGATCGTGTTTTTCGACCAGATTTCCAGCCATTACCGTAACCGACTGGTCAAGGGGTATCAGGCATGACGATGCTGTCCACCGATGGCGACCTGCGCCAGCAAACCGCCGATCTGTTCACCCGCAAGAAACGCATCGCAGTCGCTGTGCCTGCGGTCATCCTTGCCTATTTTGTTTATATCTTCATCGCCTTTGACGTGGCGGGTCTGGCCGAGCGCGCGCGGATGGACAATGCCCGCACGCTGGTCGCCGATGCCTATAGCTACAAGACGCATGTCGCGCGCGACAACCGCGATGCGGAACTGAGCTTTGCCATCGAAGGATCGCGGGCGGGCACCTATCCCGAGGGCGAGACCCCCGAATGGGTGCAGGTCGAGGGCAGCAACATGATCGTCGATCTGGGTGGCGGGCATGTGGTGCGGTACCTCGACGATACGCTGGTTACCTACGAAAGCCCCGATTTCCCCACGATCACCCTGCAACTGGTGGATGACGTGGTGGTGACGAACCTGCCTGATCCCGCACCCGCCTGGGTCAACGCCTCTGATACCCGCCTATCGATCACCACCGATGCGGGCCGCCTGACCTATACCAGGTCTAAGGCCGAGGTGTTCCGCTATTCCAATGGCTGGGAATTGTTCTTTTTCACTCTCGCCAGCCCCTATTACGGCGCAGGTCTGGGCGGTATCCTGTTCGGCGACCAGATCGACCCCGCACGTGGCAATATCGCAGGGGCATGGGCCGATTTCTGGGGTAACACGCTCTGGCGGCACACGGATGTGTTCTGGGCCTTGGGCGAAACCGTGCTGATGGCGTTCCTTGGCACCTTTGGCGCTGCGATCATCGCGCTGCCGCTGGCCTTTATGGCCGCCAAGAACTTTGCCCCCGTGGTGGCCGTGCGCTTTGCCGTGCGGCGGGTGTTTGACTTTGTGCGCGGGGTGGACGGGTTGATCTGGACCATCGTGCTCAGCCGCGCCTTTGGCCCCGGCCCGTTGACGGGGGCGCTCGCGATCCTGGTCACTGACGTGGGCGGTTTTGGAAAAAGCTTTTCCGAAGCGCTGGAAAACGTCGATGAAAAACAGATCGAAGGGGTGCAATCGACAGGGGCCAAACCGATCCAGCGCTACCGCTTTGGCGTGATCCCGCAGGTGACACCGATCCTGTTGTCCCAGATCCTGTACTACTTCGAATCCAACACCCGCAGTGCCACGATCATTGGCGCGATCACGGGCGGCGGGATCGGGTTGTTCTTGACACAGGCGATGCAGACCCAGAACGATTGGGAAAAGGTGACCTATTACATCATCTTGATCGTGATCATGGTGATGGTGATGGACACGATCTCGGGCTGGTTGCGGCGCAAGCTGATCAAGGGCGATGAAGGCGGGCATTGATGGCAAGGCTGCGGGAGGATGCGCCGTTCATCCACGAGGGATGCAGCATCGATGACGCCAGTTTTGGTGCCTATGTCGAGATCGGGCAGGGCAGTCGCATCGCCCATAGCACAATCGGCGATTACAGCTATTGCGACCGCTATGCCGACATTGCCAATACCACCTTGGGCAAATTCGCCAATATCGCGGCCTTCGTGCGGATCGGGGCCACCGATCACCCGATGGACAAGGCCAGCCTGCATCACTTTCACTATCGGTCCGCGTCCTATTTTGACGATGCGGCTGATGATGCCGACTGGTTTGCACACAGGCGCACCCGCCGCACGGTGATGGGCCATGACATATGGATCGGCCACGGCGCGCAGGTCCGGCCAGAGGTGACGATCGGCCATGGTGCGGTGATCGCGGGCGGGGCCATCGTGACGAAAGATGTGGCACCTTACATGATTGTCGCGGGTATTCCTGCGGCACCATTGCGCGCGCGGTTCAGCGATGCTGTCGCAGGTCGCATGATGGCGCTGGCATGGTGGGACTGGCCGCACGCGCGGTTGCACGCAGCCTTGGACGATTTCCGCAAGCTGCACGCCGAAGATTTCCTCGACCGTTACGAATAGCTATTCCGCCGCATGCGCCATGCGCGCGGGCGCGCTGCTGACCCGGTCGGCCAGATCACCACAGAGATGCGACCAGCGGCCTGCGGCCAAGGTGCCTTCGATCTCGCGGGTGCGCGCGTTGCAGATCACCAGATCGGCACGCTTGCCGGGGGCGATCATGCCGCGATCCGACAGCCCCATGATGCGCGCCGGATTGGTCGAGATCATTTCCCACGCACGCCCCAGTGGCAGGATGTCCTTGTCCGCCAGCGTAAAGGCCGCATTGGCCAGCGACGGATAATGGTAATCCGACACCAGCGCGTCGCACAGCCCCGCGCGGATCAGGTCGGTCGCGGCGATATTGCCCGATTGCGACCCGCCGCGCACGACATTGGGCGCACCCATCAGCACCGGATCGCCATTGGCCTTGGCAACGCTCGCCGGCGCATGGCGGGTCGGGAATTCGCAGACCTTGGCACCGATCATGCCATAGTAATCGCGTGTTGCGGCATCATGGTCGTCATGGCTGCCGTATGTCACGCCCAATTCGTCAAAAGCCGCCGCCAGCGTGCACAGGTAGCGTGGCACGCGCGCCGACAGCGCCTTGGTTTCCTGCAGCAGCCGGATGAACCCCGCCAGATCGCGCCCGCCGCGTTTGCCCCAGACCGACAGTCCTTCGGGGTCGGTCTTGACCATCTCGAGCGCTTCGCCAAGGTGGTCGTTGAAGATCACATAGTCGATCCCGTGCTCGCGTACGGCGGCGATCAGCTGGTCGGCGGTCTCCACGGTATAGGTCTCGCAGCGCAGCTGGATGCGCAGGTCCGTCAGGGCGCGGGGTTTGTAAGCCGCCAGATCGCGCATGAACTGCACCGCAAAATCGGGGCCGCGCGCCCCACCTTCCCAACCCCAGCTTTGCGCCATCCAGGCGGTTGTCACACCGCTGGTGGCCGCGTCACGGTCCACCGATTGCAAGCCAATCGCGGCCGGAAACGGGGCAGAGGGGCGCGGGGCCAGATGCCGTTCGAACGCATCGCCATGCAGGTCGATGATGCCGGGCAGGACCAGATAGCCCGACAGGTCGATCTGTCGGTCGGCAGGCCCCGAAGGCTGGGCCAGCACCGCGCCATCGACGAGGATGTCGCCCGGTGTCAAAGCGCCGTTGTCAAGAACCAGCGCCCCGGCAAGGCGCAGCGTGTGCGTGCGTGTCATGTTACTGCTCAACCTGAAATGTTTGGCTGTGGATAATTGCAGAGTATGTCACCCTTGTGACGCCTCTGCCTCGGATAACGTCAGCGTGACCTTGTCGCCTGCAAACCATGTCAGCCCCGCCTCGACGGGCTGGCCGTCTGCATCGACGTTGATGCTGCTGGTGCGCAGGATCGGCGCGCCTTCGGTGATCTGCAAATGCAGCGCCTGCGTCGCGCTGGCCAGTTTCGCGGTGATCCGCGTGCTGGCGCGGGTATAGTCGCTGACGCCACAGGCGCGCAGGGCGGCAGTGACGCTGGGGTCATCGCGCAGATGGGTCAGAAGGTCGGGAAACCGCGCTGCCGGAAAGACCGAGCGGAACAGCGCGATCACCTGTCCGTCGGCCAGCGACAGCCCCTCATAGACATGCACCAGCCCGTCTGTGAGCGCGAGAGCGTCGCGTTCGGCAGCACTTGGCGCGCGGGTGTCCAACGCCAGCACCTGTTTGGCGGGGCTGCGCCCTGCGGCGCGCAGGTTCTGATGAAACCGCACGCGCGGCCCGATGGGGTAATCGGTGGGGGTGGCTGTGACGAACACACCCGCGCCGCGCCTTGGGCGCACCAGACCCTCGCTGGCCAGTCCCGCCAACGCCTGTCGGACCGTATGCCGGTTCACGCCGAAGCGCGTGGCCAGCGCGGCTTCGGTCGGCAGCTTGTCGCCGGGGCGGTGGATGCCGTCGGCGATTTCGTCGCGCAGGGCGGCGGCGATGGCCTGCCAGATCGGGGTGCGTGTCATGGAAGTTTCACATTTGGAGGGATTGGCAGGGCGGGGTGGTTCGGCTATCATTTGTCTAGTTGTATAGTAACCGACGACAGGTGTCTAGATGCAGGCGACAAGTGATTCCCAAACGGCGCGCAAGGCCTGGCTTGGCCTTCTGGCCAAGGCCCCTGCGGCCGAGGTGGCCGCGCTCTGGTCGGCGGCGGATATGACGCCCGCCCACAGCGTCCTGCGCGCACCCGAGATCGGTGCGGTCATGGTGCGCGGGCGTGCGGGGGCGGTGGGTGCCGCCTTCAATCTGGGCGAGATGTCGGTGACCCGCGCCTCGATCCGGCTGGCGGATGGCACGGTCGGGCATGGCTATGTGCAGGGGCGCGACCGGACCCATGCGCTGCAAGCCGCGCTGATCGACGCGCTGATGCAGACCGATGCGGCAGGGCAGGTGGAAAGCACTGTGCTGGCCCCTTTGCGTGCCGCCACCACCGACCGCAAAGCCACCCGCGCCGCCAAGGCCGCCGCGACCAAGGTCGATTTCTTCACGCTGGTGAGAGGAGAGGATTGATGCAGACCCAAACGCTCGACGGCGGGTTCAAAGCACCGCCGGTGGATGCCGCCCATGCCTTTCGCGCGATCATGACGGCGATGGCGCAGCCCGGCAAGATCGTGACACTCGCAGGCGCGCTGCCGCCTGCGGGGGTCTCGGTGGCCGCCGGTGTCGCGCTGCTAACGCTGTGTGATCCTGAAACACCGCTTTTTCTGGGGGCGGGGCATGACACGGCCGCTTTGCGCGACTGGATCACCTTTCACTGTGGCGCGCCTTTCGTGACCGCAGAGCGGGCGCAATTCGCCTATGGCACTTGGGACGCGCTGCCGCTGGATACCTTCCCGCTGGGCACATCGGACTATCCCGACAGATCCGCTACTTTGATCATTGAGCTGCCAGAGATGTCGAATTCAGGTGCTGTCTTGCACGGGCCGGGGATCAAGGATCAGGCGCATCTGTCCTTGCCCGACATTGCCACCTTCCAGCGCAATGCCACGCTGTTCCCGCGCGGGCTCGATTTCATCTTCACCTGCGGCGACCGGCTGGCCGCCTTGCCGCGCAGCACGAGGGTTGGCTGATGTATGTTGCCGTCAAAGGTGGCGAACGCGCCATCGACAATGCCCATGCCTGGCTGGCCGAGGAACGGCGCGGCGATCCGTCGGTGCCCGAACTCAGCGTCGCGCAAATTCGCGAACAGATGGCGCTGGCCGTCAACCGCGTGATGGCCGAAGGCTCGCTTTACGACCCCGACCTTGCTGCGCTTGCGATCAAACAGGCGCGCGGCGATCTGATCGAGGCGATCTTCCTGATCCGCGCCTATCGCACCACGCTGCCGCGCTTTGGCGCGTCGTTGCCGGTGGATACCGGGGCGATGGCCTGCGACCGGCGTGTCTCGGCCACGTTCAAGGACGCCCCCGGCGGGCAGGTTCTGGGGCCGACCTTTGATTACACCCACCGTCTGCTGGACTTCAAACTCGCCGCCGATGGCGAAGCAGGGCAGGTGGCCGAGGCCGCCCCGCTGCAAGGCCCGACCCCGCATATCATGGGCTTTCTGGACCGCGAGGACTTGATCCAGCCGGAACCCTTGGGCGAGGCGACACCGCCCGACCTGACCCGCGCGCCGCTGGAACTGCCCGCCTCCCGCGCCTTGCGATTGCAGGCGCTGACACGGGCGGATGAAGGGTTCACCCTTGGCATGGCCTATTCCACCCAGCGCGGCTATGCGCGCAACCATGCCTTTGTCGCCGAATTGCGGATCGGCACGGTGGCGGTGGAAATGGAGATCCCCGAACTGGGGTTCAGCATCGAAATCGGTGAAATCACGCTAACCGAATGCGAAACCGTCAACCAGTTTCAAGGCTCCAAAACCCAGCCGCCGCAATTCACGCGCGGTTATGGGCTGGTGTTCGGCATGACCGAACGCAAGGCGATTTCCATGGCGCTGGTCGACCGTGCCTTGCGCTGGGCGGAACTGGGCGAGGATAACCTTGGCGCGCCCGCGCAGGACGAGGAATTCGTGCTGTATCACTGCGACAACATTCAGGCGACGGGGTTTCTGGAACATATCAAGCTGCCCCATTACGTCGATTTCCAGTCCGAGCTGGAACTGATCCGCAAACTGCGCCGCGAGGCTGTGCAAGTGCCCATGCAGGAGGCGGCGGAATGAGATCAGTCCTTAGGCCTGCGCGTCGACCTGATCGGCCCGCCGTCGTAATCGGGGTGGCGCGAGAACGGCTTTTGCGGCGTGGCCTCTGGCGTCGTGGCCGCGCCTGTGACCCGCGCCCAAAGCCTGCGAGCGACATATTGCGCCAGAACGACCAGCACCATGAAGGCCGCAAAAGCCGTGAGGATCGACCCTGCGCTGACCAGCACGCACGCTTCCCCCGCGCCGAAGATCACGGCGTAAAGGATGCTGACCGTCTCGGCGCATTCGGCAGACAGCAACGGGTCCATTGGCACATCCTCTTTCACTTACCCATGCCATTTTCCAAGGAAAGCAGGGCAAAATCATGACCGAGTATAACTTTGCCTATCTCGATGAACAGACCAAACGCATGATCCGCCGCGCGATCCTTAAGGGTCTTGCGATCCCAGGCTATCAGGTGCCTTTCGCCAGCCGCGAGATGCCGATGCCTTATGGCTGGGGCACGGGTGGTGTGCAGGTGTCAGCCGCCGTGCTGACGCCGGACGATACGCTGAAAGTGATCGACCAAGGCGCGGATGATACGACCAACGCCGTGTCGATCCGGCGGTTCTTCCAGCGCACGGCAGATATCGCCGTGACCGAGAAAACAGGCGAGGCCAGCGTCATCCAGACCCGTCACCGCATCCCCGAAGAGGCGCTGCGCGAGGATCAGATCATCGTCTATCAGGTGCCCATCCCCGAACCTTTGCGCTTTCTGGAACCCTCCGAGGTGGAAACCCGCAAGATGCACGCGCTTGAAGATTACGGGCTGATGCATGTGAAGCTTTACGAGGATATCAGCCAGCACGGGGCCATCGCCACTGCCTATGCCTATCCGGTCAAGGTCGAAGGCCGCTATGTCATGGACCCGTCCCCGATCCCGAAATTCGACAATCCGAAACTCGACATGGCCGCGATCCAGCTGTTTGGCGCGGGCCGTGAACAGCGCATCTATGCGCTGCCGCCTTACACAAAGGTCGTCAGTCTGGATTTCGACGACTATCCGTTCCAGCCCACCAAGGCCGATCATGCCTGCGCGCTCTGCGGATCGACCACCAGCTATCTGGACGAGTTGATTACCGATGATGCGGGCGGGCGGATGTTCATCTGTTCGGACACCGATTATTGCGCGACCCGCGTGGAGAATGCCGCATGACCCCCCTGTTGCAGGTCGAGAACCTTGCCAAATACTATGGCGCGCGCATCGGCTGCGCGGATGTGAGCTTTGATCTCTACCCCGGCGAGGT
>DAISXL010000070.1:0-11337 GCA_036825855.1 Yoonia sp. | reverse complement strand
TTGGTCATCTCGACCAGCTTTTCCTCGGACCGCGACAGTTCCGCACCTTCGCGGATCAGGTCGGCGTCGATGTTCACCTCGGACATGTCGTTGACGATCACCGCGACGCGGCGGCCCTCGCGGTTGTTCAGGACGTGGTTGAGCAGGGTGGTCTTTCCCGCACCCAGAAACCCCGACAAAACCGTGACGGGCAAGCGTGTGTCTGCCATGCTCTTCTCCTTTATGTGATGTTATAACATAACTAAAGGAGTCGGGCAGGCACTGCAAGACCTAGGGCGCAGTCCCACGCGTTATCCGCAAGGACCGACCTGCGGTCATCGGCGGCGATGATCCGAAATGGCCGTCGAGTATCCGCACCATCCGGCGATAGGCCGCGCGGTGCCGGTTGCGCAGCGTGACACCGGCAAAGACCGGCTGGGTGATGACCGGCGCATCCGTCACCAGATGGCACTGGCCTGCCGCGATCAGCGCCTGTGCCGACGGGGCCAGCACATAGGCGCTGCCCGCCAGCGACGTAACCAAATCGACCATCGCCGCGTTCTGCCCGATGGACAGCGACACATTGGTCAGGTCGGGCAGCAAGGCTGCATGGCTTTGCGCAAAGGCGGGGGCATAATTGGCAAGGATATAGCTGTCGGCGCGCACCTCGGTCAGGCGGGTCGCGTGGGTGGACACCATCAGATAAGGCACCTCGCCCAGCGTCTGGAAATAGAGATCAGGGTGGATTTTCGGCGTATAGAGCACCGCCACATCCTGTGCGCCTGTCACCAGATCGGCGCACATCTGCGCGGAATAATCGGCCTCGAAGAAAAACACCGTATCGGGCAGGGCGGCGCGAAACTGCCCGATCAGCGCGCTGATCGCCATGCCGACAAGGTCGTGCTGCAACCCGATCCGCATCGTGACCCCCGCGATCCCGCTGTCGCGCGTCGCGTTCAGCGCCGTGATCCAGCTGTGCCGCAGGCTGCGGGCATGTGGTTCGAACCGCAGCCCTTCGGTGGTCAGCGCCGTGCCTGCGCGCGAGCGGGTGAACAGCGGGCGGCCAATCGCCTTTTCCAGCGCCTTGATCCGGCCCGAGATCGTGGATTGCGTGACCCCCAGCCGTTCGGCTGTCTGGTTGAAGCTGCGCGTTTCGCACAGATCAAGGAAGGTTTCGATCAATTCGATTTGCATGGAAATCACTCTGCCCTGATCGGTCATTCCGATCAATAACAACCGGAATGCCTGATTGCCAGATGTCCGGTTTGGGCGCAGGATCGCCGCAAATCCCCCTGTGGAGAGCCCCATGTCCGACACGATCCAGTTGAAGTCCCGCAGCGGCGGCCGCGCCGCGCGGGTTGCCTTGCGGTCTGCACCCTTGGCCGAGGACAAGCGCCCCGTGCGTGCGGGCCTGCCCGGTGGGCGGCTCAAGGTGCTGACCGATGCCGAGGTGCTGCGCATCCATCACGCAGCCCTTGATGCGCTGGAACAGATCGGCCTGTCCCAAGCCCCGCAATCGGGGATCGAGATCATGACCCGCGCCGGTGCGATCCTAGGCGATGACGGGCGGCTGCGATTCCCGCGTGCCTTGGTCGAGGATATGCTGGCCAAGGCCGCGCGCGACATCACCCTGTTCGGGCGCGACCCGAAATACGACCTGCACCTGTCCGGCACCAATGTGCATTTCGGCACGGCGGGGGCGGCGGTGCATATCGTGGACCTTGCGACCAACACCTATCGCGACAGCACGGCGCAGGACCTGTTTGATGCCGCACGGATCACGCATCACCTTGATAACGTGCATTTCTTCCAGCGGGCGATGGTCTGCCGTGATGTGCTCGACAACCTCGAAATGGATCTGAACACGATCTATGCCTGTTGTTCGGGCACGACGAAACACGTTGGCACGTCCTTCAGCGACCCGTCGCATGTGGCCCCCGGTTTCGACATGATCCACCGCATCGCGGGGGGGGAGGCCGCGTGGCGCGCGCGCCCGTTCATTTCCAATTCCAACTGCTTTGTCGTGCCCCCGATGAAATTCGCCGAGGAAAGCTGCATGGCGATGGAAAGCTGCATCCGTGGCGGTATGCCCGTGCTGCTGCTATCCGCAGGGCAGGCGGGGGCGACGGCACCGGCCCCCATCGCGCTCGCCATCGTGCAGGCGGTGGCGGAATGTCTGGCGGGCGTCGTCTATGTCAACGCGATGGCACCGGGGCATCCGGCGATTTTCGGCACCTGGCCGTTTGTGTCGGACCTGCGCACGGGGGCGATGTCAGGCGGGTCGGCCGAACAGGCGCTGCTGACGGCGGGCTGCGCGCAGATGCATCATTTTTACGGCCTGCCCGGTGGGGCCGCTGCAGGGATTTCCGACAGCAAGCTGCCCGACATGCAGGCCGGTTGGGAACAGGGGATCACCAATGTTCTGGCGGGCCTGTCGGGGCTGAACATGGTGTATGAGGCTGTGGGGATGCATGCGTCGCTGCTGGGGTTCTGTCTGGAATCGCTGGTGCTGGGCGATGACATTCTGGGGCAGGTCATGCGCTGCGTGCGCGGGATCGACGTGACCGAGGACAGCATCTCCATCGAGGCGATGAAGGCTGTCTGTCTGGACGGGCCGGGCCATTACCTTGGCACCGACCAGACGCTGCAACTGATGCAGACAGAGTATATCTATCCCGTGCTTGGCAACCGGATGAGCCCCAAGGAATGGGTCGAGGCCGACCGGCCCATGCTGCTCGACAAGGCGATTGCGCGCAAGAACACCATTCTGGCCAAGGCGGGGCGGCAGATCGCCCCCGATGTCGACGCCGCGATCCGTGCGGATTACCGCATCTACTTCAACTAAGGGGCCAGCGATGCATTACGGCTATATCGGGCTGGGCAATCTGGGCGGGCATTGTGCCGCGAGCCTGCGGCGCGCAGGGATGGCGCTGACCGTCACCGACCTGAACCGGTCTGCTGCCGATGCAGTCTGCGCGGCCGGTGCGCAATGGGCCGACACGCCAGAGGCGGTCGCGGCATCGGTCGATCATGTCATCACCTGCCTGCCATCGCCCGCCGTCACGGCACAGGTGCTAGCGCAAATCCTGCCCGTGATGAAACCCGGCGCGCATTGGATCGAGATGTCCACGCTGGGCCGCGACGATGTGCTGGCCTTTGCGGCACAGGCGGCGGCAGCGGGCGTGCGGATGATGGAACTGCCTGTCACGGGTGGTGTGCATCTGGCGGCGACAGGGCAGATCACGATGCTGGCGGGGGGCGACAAGGATATGTTCGACCTGCACCTACCCGCGCTGCAGGCCATCGGCAATCAGGTGTTCCACATGGGACCGCTTGGGTCGGCGTCGATCATCAAGGTCATCACCAATATGCTGGCCTTCATCCATCTGAAAGCCTGCGGCGAGGCGCTGATGCTGGCCAAGCGCGGGGGTCTTGATCTTGGGCAGGCGTGGCATGCGATCAAGGCGTCGTCCGGTAATTCCTTTGTGCATGAAACCGAAGGCGCGCTGGTGCTGAACGGGTCCTATGACATCGCGTTCAACATCGATCTGGCGCTGAAGGATCTGGGCTTTGCGCTAGATTTCGGGCGCGAATTCGGCGTGCCGCTGGATCTGGCGGGGGCGACGGAACAGACCTATGTCGCGGCGCGCGCGGCCTATGGCGGGCAGGCGCAATCGCCGACGATCGTGAAACTGCTGGAGGATCTGCTCAAGACCGATCTGCGCGCGGATGGCTTTCCCGCGCGGCTTTGACGCTATTTCGTGATCATGCGCCAGGACGCAAGGATCGCGCTGATCGCGGCGGGGTCATAGGCGAAAACGCTGGCCTCGTCGCTGGCAATGGCAATCGCGGCGGCCCGCCCGTCACCCAGGGCCGTGTCAAGACAGACCAGAAGCGGGCTGTCCTGCCGTGGAAAGATCGCCTTTTGCCGTTTACGAAATGGGCCGAACTGGTCGTGCCAGATCGGGTCAAGCTGCGCCGTATCACCGTGGGTCGCGGTGATCGCGCCGTCTTGCGCCTGAATGAAGGCCGTGATCGTCGCGGCATTGACCGCCAGAAACCGCGCCATTTTCGACTGCGGGGCACCCACCTGCGCCACCTGCCAAAGGCCCGCCAGCGCGGTCGCGGGCACGCCCGCCTCGGACGGGTTGCCAAGCGGTTCGGCGGGCTTGGCCTGCACCGTCACCTGTTTGGCGTCCTTGCACAGGTCCGCCAGCAGGGTGCCAACTGCCTTGGTCGTGGCGATATCGTCCTGCGACAGAACCTTGCCTGTGATCGCCGCGGTCGCTTGCGGAACACCCGCGATGTCGATGACCCCGCGCAGGCGGCGGCCCGCCACGGCCATGCGCAGGACAACGCCGTCAATCTCGAATACCAGCGTGCGTTCAAGCACCGCAGTGTCGATTTCGTCGATGATCGCCGCAAGCGGCCCCGGCACCCCCGCAAGCGAGATCACGCGGGCACTGCCGACAAAGCTGCCGCCGTCGTCAGCCAGTGCCAAAAGTTTGGTGACAAGCGCGCTGTGCTCACTCACTGTGCGGGGTCCTCTTTTGGGGGGTGTCAGACGCCATGGCTGATCTCTTGCAGGCAAGCGCGGGCATCTTCCAGAAAGCTGTCGATGGCAAGGTCATGGCTGCACACGCAACACAGGGCGTCATTGGGTTCATGGGCATGGCGCAGGTAAATCCGCAACTGGTCGCGCGTCGCAACGAAGGCGGTCATCGCCGCAGTGTCGCCGATGGCAGGTGCGCCGCTGGTGCCAAAGGCCAGCGCGGCTTCGGTGCACAGCGAATCCAGACCTTCGCGGCGGAAGGTCGTGGTGCTGTTGGTGATCAGGACCATGTTTGTCGACAGATCCGCAAAGGCCAGCGTTTCGCAACCCGGATACTTGTCGTGCAATCTGTCCAGCGCGTCAGCGACCATCGGTCCTGCCCATTGTTTCTGTCACGCCTTTGAGTAAGGCAATTTCATGGCAGGGGGAAGGGCCGTTGCGCCACGCTCAGGAAGACGCGCGCACGGCGCCATCGGTATCGCTGGCGTTCTCGTCCGCGTCCTGCCGTGTCCGTTGCACGCGGCGCGGCATGATCGTGGCGCGGACAGGTTCAGGGATCTTGGTCCCATTGGCGATATTGTAAAGCGGCGCGTCGGTGCGGGCAGCAACCTTGGTCAGTTTTTCGATCATGTCGATCAGATGGGTGACGAAAGGGCCTGCGCCACTGGCGTCCCATTTGACATAGTCCTCGCCCGCTTGCAGCGCCTGCAAAAGCGAGATCGGGAAAGTCGCGGCGAATTGCCCGTCGGTTTCGCGCCGCACCCGCTGGAACACGCGATGACGGTCTTTTTCGGTGATCAGTTTGTCATAGCGCGTGATCAGCAGCACCGAAAAGTCACGCACGGCATCGGGCATCATGTTCCAGACCGCTGCCTCTGATTGGCGCCATGCCTGCGTTGCATGGGTGCACCAGATCACGGCGTCCACCTCTGGCAACATGCGTTCCCAGACCTCGGACGACATGTTGGGGTCGGAAATCCCCGGAAAATCGATTAGGTCGCAAAGTTCAAGGATGTCGGATTCCATGAACAGGCGGATCACATGGGTTTCCGCCACCGGAATCGATTCAAGCCGGTCCAGCGACACGGGTTCTGTCACGCCGTCAACGGTAACGCGGTAAGGCGCCGTGGTGCCATGAGACATCCAGACCGGGGCAAGCCGCGTCGCTGTCACCTTTTCGGGCAAGGGGCGCGCGCCCAGCAACAGGTTCGACAATGTGCTTTTGCCCGCGCTGAATTCGCCCATCAGCGCGATCCGTGGCTTGCGCATGGTTGGTGTGGCGACGGGATCGTCGGTCATTCGTCAATTCCTTGCGCTGCGGCACGGGTCTGCGCTGTCAGTTCTTCGATGATGTAATCGAACAGTTCTTCGCGTTCCTGCTGCGCAGTGATACCGAAAATATCTTTCAGATCATTAATGTGCACGGTCGATTTTTCGCTGATATCGGTCAGAAGGCCGCGCTGCTCGTCCAGAAAGTCGCGCAATTCGCGTTCGGCCATCGCGCGGATGTCCATCGCCTGCCGTTCCTTGAGTTCCTGCACGATGGGGGCTGTCTCGGCCTCGATCAGGTCATAGAAGCCGCTGGCAAAGGCACGGTATCCCTTGCGGCGTTTCCACCAGCCTTTCCACCATGATGTCTGCAGATCCAGCGCGATAGTCTGGCCCAGCGTGACAGGGGCGGGAATTTCGGGGGCTGCGGGTGGGGTGATCTTGAAATTCTCCACCGCCACGCCGAAGGCCGCGCGATAGGTTTCGGCCAGATCGTCGGACGCCGCCGCGAACACCTGATCACAGGTTGCGGTCACATTGCGCCGCATCACCTGATAGCTGGTGCGCAGCAGCATCCGCAGCCCGTCGGGGCTGTATTGCCAGACCTCATCCTCGCCCCGGCTTTCCAGATGCTGCAGCAGCGATTCCAGCGCGCGGTCAAGGAAGCGTTTGTGCGACTGGTCAACCCGCGATCCAAATTGCTGGAACACGATGTCCAGCCGGTCATCCAGCAGTTTCAGGTTGGTTTCCGCGATCTTGTCCAAGTGCCGGACCAGTTGGTCATGGGGCATCACCTCGACCGTGTCGCCGTCCAGACGCATTGACACGATGGACGAGGATGCGCGTACACCGCCGACAAGGTTCAGGGCACGTTTGCGCGCCGCTGTCAGGATTTCGGCGCCCGGCCCTTCGGCGATGCGGTCCGACACCGCGCGGAACAGTTCGGGGACACCCGACAGGTGCCAGACCAGTTCCTTGGTGTCCAAGCCCGCCGTTTCCGGGCTGAGCGAGGCTTCGGCCCAGTTGAACATCGCCTCGGCACTGTCGGCGACGATGTAGTCCAGATTTTCCGCAAGCGCGATATTGGCCCAATAGGCGCTGCCGAAAATCAGCTGCGGGTTTTCGGGGCCGTTGTTGTCGATCAGCGTCTGCAGAATGCTGTCCCGGATTTCGGGGACCTGTTCGGCGGGGTTCGACAATTCGTCGATCCGGTTGACGAAGATCACGACCTCGCGGGATTTCACGTTGGAAATCAACCGGATCAGGCCCATGTCCATCGAACTGAGCGCCTGATGCGCCGACAGGACCACCACGCAGATCCGGCTGTCGCGCAAGGCATTGATGGTGATCTGTTCGCGCATCATGAACGTGTCGTTCACGCCCGGCGTATCACGCAGGCACAGCGGCATCGGGATCGCCTTGGCATCCAGATAAAGGTCGGCGGATTTGGTGATATCGGCGAAACGGCCCTGCTGGTCGGGTTCGTCCAGATCATCAAAGTCGTCGCCCATGCAGACATAGCGCTGCACCAATTCGTCGTTCAGGTCGGCGTAATTGTGTTTCTGGCCCAGCAAAAGCTCGAACTTGCGGCCAAGGCGGCGCTTGGTCTTGTCGCGCATTTCAGCAATTTGAAGGCGGATTTTCTCCATCTCCTCGTCCGCACCGGCGCGGGCAGACAATTCACCGATTCGCCCGCCGTTTTCGACAAGGTGATCCCATTCGTCCTTGTTGAAGAACTGGAAGGTCGCGGTCGGCGCATCCTCGGGCAGAGGCGCGTTCAGGTGGAGCGAGGTCACAACCGAGGTCCAGGGGTTCACATCGGCCGGCAGCAGGTCGGGTCGCCCGACCATGGCATTGACCAATGACGTCTTGCCCGACTTGATCTGGCCGATCATCGTGATGCTGGGTTCAAAGGTCCGTAACTGCTTGATCAGCTTTGCAGATTTCTTTTCTGCGTCCTGTCCGCCCAGTCTGACGACATCTTTCAAGGTCGCCTCGAGATCGGCGATTTCTTCATGAAACAGGTCAAGTTTTTCCAGACCCAGGCTCATGAACGGGTGATGCGCTGCCGGGACCTTGTATCCGTCCACTTTTGCCAGCTCTTCCATCTTCATTCGCTTCCGTCCTCAATAACGCGGTCGTGGCACCATTAACAGGAGATCGTCTCAACACCAAATCACGAGACTACACGCGATTTATTGCTGTTATGGAAACAAATACGCGCGGCTTAAGTATGACGGCATTTAGGCAACTTGTTCAACCACCCTCAAGGGTTATGCCGCAAGGTCGGCTTGCAACTCGCGTTTCACCTGCAACAAAAGGCTGACGGCCTCGATTGCGGCGCTGTCGCGTTTCTCCATCTGCATCAGTTGAACAAGGTCCGTTGCGTCGAAAACCGTGTCGCGCGCGCGTTGCAGCAGCGGGTCGCCGTCATCGCCGTTGTCGTTCAGATGGTCGCACAACCATTGCAATTGTGCCACAGTTTGCGCCATGATCTTGCCCGGCGCGCCTGTGTCGCCGGACTTGGCCAGTGTCAGCAGGGCGGCGCTTTGCGTGGTGATATGGTCCAAAGCCGCACGATAGGCCGCGACACTCGCGGGGTGCAGCGCTGGCGCGGGCGGGGCGGTCGGTGCTTCGGGCGCCACGGGCCGCGACACGGCTTTCTTGACACGCTGAAGGATCGCCAGTTCGTCGGGCAGTTCCTGAACCTGTGGCGTCGCCGGTTCGGGTGCGGGCGGCGCGGTTTTCACCTCGGGTGCCACGGCTTGTGCAGGTGGCGACACAGGGGCGGGGGCAGGTGGTTCGGCGTCAGCAATCGCGTCGGGGTGCTGGGCCAAAAGCATATCCGCCATGTCGATCGCAGATTGCTTGCCAAGCTCCACCTGTTTGAGCACGGCCGAGATCAGCGCCATCCCGCCGCTTTCGCGCAACTTGTCCTTGTCGACCGACGCGCCGTAATCGCGCGCGGCAATCGCCTCTTTGGTCGCGATGGCGAGGACTTGGTTGAATTCGTCGCCCGCCACCGCCTTGGCCGTGTTCAGCACCGACTCGAGCATCCCCGTTGCGCGCAAAGTGTCGGCCTTGGTGATCATCAGGAAACCGTGGTCCTTGATCAGATCGGGCATCTGCGCCCAGGTCGCCTGTTCTTCGGCATCGAAGGACTGGCTGCACCACAATGCAACATCGGTCCGTTTGGCCGCCCATTGGCTGGCGCGGTGGATCGAGGCGGCATCATCTGGAGAGACGACTTCAAGCACCGAAATCTTGCCGAGCGCGGGCAGGGGCAGACGCATTTCGATGAAAACGGGGGCAAGCTCGGTTGCTTCGGACAGGTCGTCGCCTGCGATTTCCGTCTTGGTGCCATCTGCCAGCGTGCAGATGATGCGCGCGGTCTTGGCATATGTCAGTTCCAGCGTGGGCAGACGCACCCCTTTCGGAATCACATCGGTGCCGACCAAGAGATTCAAAAGCTGCGACTTGCCCGCACCCGGACGCCCCAAAAGCGCAAGGCGGATCGGTTTCTCGATCCGCTCCATCAAGGCTTCGGCGCGCGTCTGCGCCTGCTCCGGCAAGCGCCCCGATGCAATCGCCCGCGCCAGATCTTGCTGCACGCGGGCGGATAGTGATTGATTCGACATTAATTGCCTCCGGCAGCGATCTTAGCTGGCGGTGCCGTCTCATCAACCTCCTCTTTGCTGTCGTCGCCTTCGCTGACGGTGACGTGTTTGACGGGCCGAACCTCTTTCACAAGAGGCTTGGCTTCGCGGCGATCATTGGCCAGATCGGCCCGCGCGGCGGTTGTCGCGGCCACATCCTCGATATCCACGACGCGGGTCGTGGTATTGGTATGGGCATCGACATGGCCGACGGGTTTCGGACGGACCGCGCGGATCACGGGCTTGTTGTGGTTCAGCTTGATCACCGAAAAGGTGCAATTATCC
Source organism: Yoonia sp. (assembly GCA_036825855.1). Classification (GTDB taxonomy): domain Bacteria; phylum Pseudomonadota; class Alphaproteobacteria; order Rhodobacterales; family Rhodobacteraceae; genus Yoonia. The sequence goes on along the minus strand of DAISXL010000070.1, from coordinate 1,596 downwards.
TGATCGGGATCGGCCAGCGCCTCGATGGCTTCCAGCAGGTAGCCTGCGATTTCAGCCGCTTTCTTGCGCCGGTATTTCTGCAGGATGCGCTGGATCTGCGCGTCTTCCAGATATTGCAGCCCGTCGCTGGAGACCACGACGATATCGCCGACTTCAAGCTTGAACGGTGTCTTGGGGCAATCTGATTTGGCCACACGGTCGCCCAGAATGACCGAGGTCAGGCAATTGCGATCGGGGTGGTTCTTGCCCGCAACGGGATCAAGAAGCCCCGATTTGACCATGAAATCGATCTGGGGCGCCATCGAATGGTCTTCGTTCAGCTGCTGCAACTTGCCATTGCGGAAGTGATAAAGCGGCGAATCTCCGATCGACATCCAGAACATCCGGTTTTCGACCAGCACCAGCGACACCAGCGTCGCCCCCATGCCGCGCGTTTCGGGGTTCTGGCTGACATGCTGGCGGACGACATCATTGGCATTCACGGCCGCGGCGGTCAGATATTGCGGAATCTCGGTTTCGAAATCGGAAAAGTTCGCGCTCTGGAATTTCAGCTCGCTGAACACTTCGGTGACGACGATCTTGCTGGCGACGTCACCGGCGGCATGGCCACCCATGCCATCGGCAAGCACAACGACACCGCTATCCGCGCCAAACGGGAAATCAGTGACAATGGCGTCTTCCTGATAATCGCGGCCGCCCTGGCAGATCGCTGAAGCAACGTCAAAGCGCGGTTCAGGCGATCGCCACATCTTCGTCCTCCCCGGTTGCGCCGTTGGACCAGTTGAACGACTTGTCGCAAAGCGCGACAAAGCGCAAAACGGTTTCGCCGATGCGGATCACGTCGCCGGTTTTCAGCGTTTCGTTGCTGATCACGGGCTTGTCGTTCAGGCGCACGATGTTGGACTTGCCGCCATGGCCCAGCAGGAATTCCTTGCCGTCGGGGTCATAGACGATCGCGGCATGGTTGCTGCGCGAAATGGCATTGTCGCCGAAATCAAGCTGGATGGCCTGATCTTCGCCGCGCCCGATGGGGTTCATCCCCGCCATCAGCGCAAAGCTTTCGCCGCGACCGGGACCTTCGGCGACAACGATCCAGCCGACCGGAAACTTGGCACGCTGGGTCGCCACGACCTTTGGCGCGTCGTTGAACAGGTCAACTACATCGCCATCCGATTTCTCGAAGCCGATCAGGCGGGTCTTGGTCCGGCGCGACCGGGCCTGCGACCGTGCCGCCGCCGCAGAGGCAAGCGCGGGCGACGGGGTCGGCAACACAGGCGCGGTATTAGGCAACGCTGTCGATCCGTCGTCCCCTTCCATGTCCCAGATATTGACCGCAGGGCTTTCTGGCGCAGGTGCGGCAGGTGTTTCCGCCGGGCGCGTCTTGGCGTTGATGCTGGTCAGCAGTTCGTTGACATCCGCAGGCAGATCGCTTGACCGTTGCCGCGCAGCGGTATCGTCCGAAATCGACCCGATCGTATCGCGATAGGATTTCTCGAGCTTGTCGGACACCTGCGACTGCTGCGGTTCCGACGCTGCCTGTTTCTTGCCAATGAGGTCACGAATAAACTTCATGCTGTCCACCTTTCAAAATAATCG
>DAISXL010000069.1:3162-11344 GCA_036825855.1 Yoonia sp. | reverse complement strand
GATCGCATGACCGCCGCAATGGGCGGTATCGCCCGCGACTTCGGCGTCGATCAGGTTCATGCCGGGTGAGCCGATGAAATAGCCCACAAAGGTATGTTCGGGCGTGTCGAACAGATCCTCGGGCGTGCCAAGCTGCACGACGCGTCCGTCATGCATGACCACGACCTTGTCGGCAAAGGTCAGCGCCTCGGTCTGGTCATGTGTCACATAGATCATCGTGTGACCGAATTCGTTGTGCAGCGCCTTCAATTGCGTGCGCAATTCCCATTTCATATGCGGGTCGATCACGGTCAGCGGTTCGTCGAACAGGATCGCGTTCACATCCTCGCGGACCATGCCGCGGCCAAGGCTGATCTTTTGCTTGGCATCCGCCGTCAGCCCGCGCGCCTTGCGCTTGAGCTGGTCCTCCATCCCGATCATGCGGGCGATCTTTTGCACCTGCTCGGCAATGGCGGCAGGGGCCATCCCGCGGTTGCGCAAGGGAAAGGCCAGATTGTCGCCCACGGTCATCGTGTCGTAGACGACGGGAAACTGGAACACCTGCGCGATATTGCGCGCCACCGTGTCCTGATGCGTCACGTCACGGTCGCCAAACAGGATGCGCCCGCGTGACGGGACCAGCAGGCCCGAAATGATGTTGAGCAGCGTCGATTTCCCGCAGCCCGAGGCGCCCAGCAGGGCATAAGCCTCGCCGTCGTTCCAGACATGGTCGAGCTGTTTGAGCGCAAAGTCATCCTCGCCCTGCGGGTGACGCAGATAGGAATGTGCGAGATTATCAAGCGTGATCTGTACCATGCCGCCCCCTTACGCCGCTGCCGCATAGGATGCGGGGGCGACCAGATCGCCGTTTTCGCCAAAGACATAGACATGCGCCGCATCCAGCCAGACCGTGATCGGTGCGCCGAAGTCCAGATGATGCACGCCGTGGATCAACCCGACCCAGCGGTCGCCTGTGTGGTCAAGATGGACAAAGGTTTCCGATCCGGTGATTTCGGTCACCCGCAGGGTGCAGTCGAAATGCAGACCGTCTGACCCGTGCGCCGTCAGATGCAGATGGTCGGGGCGGAACCCGGCCACATAGGCACCATCGGCAAGATGCGCCAGCGCAGCCGATATAGGTGCAAGACCTTTGCCGAAATTGATCTTGTCGCCCGTCTTGACGAATTTGGTGAAATTCATCGGCGGGTCGGAAAACACGCGCGCGGTCGTGGCATCGCGCGGCTGGCGATAGACCTGCGGGGTCGGCCCGAACTGCGTGATCCGGCCCTGCCACATGGTCGCGACATTGCCGCCCAGCAAAAGCGCCTCTTCGGGCTCGGTGGTGGCATAGACAAAGATCGCGCCGGATTCCTCGAAGATGCGGGGGATTTCGGCGCGCAATTCCTCGCGCAGTTTGTAGTCGAGGTTCGCCAGCGGTTCGTCCAGCAACACCAGCCCCGCGCCTTTGACCAGCGCACGCGCCAGCGCACAGCGCTGTTGCTGCCCGCCCGACAATTCCAGCGGCTTGCGGTCCAGCATCGGGGATTGCTGCATCAGGTCGGCGGTTTCGCGGACCTTGCGGTCGATCTCGGCCCGGTTCAGCCCCATCAGTTTCAAGGGCGAGGCGATGTTGTCTTAAACCGTCATCGAGGGGTAGTTGATGAACTGCTGATAGACCATCGCGACCTTGCGGTCCTGCACGCGCATGCCGGTCACGTCGCGGCCTTCCCACATCACACGCCCCGTCGCGGGCACATCAAGCCCCGCCATCAGGCGCATCAGCGTTGTCTTTCCCGACAATGTCGGCCCCAGCAGCACGTTCATCGTCCCGCGTTCCAGCGTCAGGTCTGTCGGGTAGATGTGACTCTTCCCTTCGACTACCTTGCTGACGCCGTCCAAGACTAGCGACATGTTCTCTCCTCCCCGAATGCGCCGACGTTATTCTGCGGCGCGCATCAATTCCCTTGCATGGCTGGCGATCCACTCCTCCAGAACCGCCACCTGATGTTTGTCGAACCGCAGTCCCAGCTTGGAACGACGCCACAGGATATCCTCGGCGCTGCGGGCATATTCCTGTGTCATCAGCCAGCGGACCTCTGCCTCGGTCAGGGTCGCACCGAAATCCTGCCCCAGATCGGCAACCTCCGCCGCCTTGCCCAGAATCTCGTGGGCCTCGGTGCCATAGGCGCGCACCAGCCGCCGCGCCCAGAAAGCGGTCAGGAACGGATAGGCGCGCCGCATATCGGCCACCAGCGCCGCGACCCCGTCATGCGGGAAGTCGCCGCCCGGCAAAGCCACACCCGCCGTCCATTTGTCCTGCGACAGGGGCAGCACGGTGCCGATCTTTTCCAGCGCGGATTCCGCCAGCCGCCGGTAGGTCGTGATCTTGCCGCCGAAGATGTTCAGCACCGGCGCGCCTGCGGAACGGTCGACCTTGAGTGTGTAATCGCGGGTCGCGGCCGTGGCCGAGCTTGCGCCATCGTCATAAAGCGGGCGCACGCCGGAATAGGTCCAGACGATGTCGTCCTTGGTGACGGGGCGCTTGAAATACTGGCTGGCGAAATCGCACAGGTAATCGCGTTCTTCATCGGTGCAGACGGGCGCGCGCGACGGGTCGTCATGTTCGGCGTCGGTCGTGCCGATCAGGGTGAAATCCTGCTCGTAAGGGATCGCAAAGATGATCCGCCCGTCGCTGCCTTGGAAGAAATAGCATTTGTCGTGGTCATAGAGTTTGCGCGTCACGATATGGCTGCCGCGCACAAGGCGCACGTTTTCGCGGCTGTTCAGTCGCAGCGTGCCGTGGATCACCTCGCCCGCCCAAGGGCCGGAGGCATTGACCAGCATCCGTGCACTTATGATCCGGTCGCCATCCGCATCGCGAATCTTGGCGCGCCAAATGCCGTCGGCGACCTCGGCCGAGACGACTTCAGTGCGGGTCAGGATTGTGGCGCCACGCGCCTCGGCATCGCGGGCGTTCAGCACGACAAGGCGCGAATCCTCGACCCAGGCATCCGAATATTCATAGGCCTTGGCGAACCGATCCTTGAGCGGCGCCCCTTCGGGCGTGCCTGTCAGGTCCCGTGTCGCTGTACCCGGCAGGATTTCGCGCCCGCCAAGGTTGTCATACAAAAACAGCCCCAGCCGGATCAGCCATGCAGGCCTGCGCCCTTTCATCCACGGCATGACGACGCCGAGCAGACGCGATGTCGGCGTGTCGCTGTCGAACCGCATGTCCTTGTGATAGGGCAGCACAAACCGCATCGGCCATGAAATATGCGGCATCGCACGCAACAGCGTTTCGCGCTCGATCAGCGCCTCGCGGACCAGCCGGAATTCGAAATATTCGAGATACCGCAGCCCGCCGTGAAACAGCTTGGTCGAGGCGGATGACGTGGCCCCCGCCAGATCGCCCTTTTCGGCCAGCACGACCGACAGGCCGCGCCCCGCCGCGTCACGCGCAATTCCGCAACCGTTGATGCCGCCGCCGATCACCAGAAGATCGTGAACGCCCGTCATGCTGTCTGCAGATTGTGCCATTCGTCCCCCTCTGACGCGGGCCGCCCGGACGACCACCGCAAAGGTAGACGCGCCGAAACGCCATGCGCAAGTTTTTTCGTTTCAGGGGTGTAACTTGTTCGTTTTTCGCAAAGCGAACAAGTTAAAGCGGTTTGTTCTTTATACGTTCCGTGTTGCGTGTTCGCGGCGGCGCAGCATATCTTCAAAACGAACATACAGTCCTGCCGCGATGATTCGTGGTGCTGAAGCTGATTGATATACTCTGTCCCCGAAAGGGCGTTCACCATGTCTCAGTCCGAACGATTGCGCGATATCCAGATCATCGCCCGCCGTGACGGGCGCGTCAGCGTCGAGGACCTTGCCGACCATTTCGCCGTCACGATGCAGACGATCCGGCGCGATCTGTCCGAACTGTCCGATCAGGGCAAATTGCAGCGTGTGCACGGCGGCGCGATCCTGCCGTCGACCGTGGCCAATATCGGCTATCAGGACCGCCGCGACCTGAACGAGGCGGGCAAGGCCGCCATCGCCGCCGCCTGCGCGCGCGACATTCCCAACGGCTGTTCGCTGTTTCTGAACATCGGGACCACGACCGAGGCTGTCGCCCGTGCCCTGCTCAATCACCGCGACATCATGGTGCTGACCAACAACCTCAATGTCGCCAATATCCTCGTGGACAATCCGCAGTGCGAAATCATCGTGGTCGGGGGCCTGTTGCGGCGCACCGATGCGGGGCTGGTGGGCACTGTGACGACGCAGGCGATCGGACAGTTCAAATTCGATCTGGCGATCATCAGTTGTTCGGCGCTGGATGAGGATGGCGACATGCTCGACTATGACATTCAGGAAGTCGGCGTCAGCCAGGCGATCCTGCGGCAGGCGCGGCGCAGTTTTCTGGTGGCCGACCATTCCAAATTCGCCCGCCGTGCGCCCGCGCGGATCGGCTCGGTCGCGGAGATGGACGGATTCTACACCGACGCGCCCCTGCCGGCCCGCCTTGCCGCAGACTGTCGGGGCTGGAATACCGCTGTCACAATTGCCGGTCAGCCGCGCACAAGTGCCTGATCCCCGGCACGGCGACGGGTCTTTACTTGGCGCAGGTCTTGGTCACATCATCGCGGATGAAAGTGCTTTTGGTCGAGGACAACACCGACGTGGGCGAAGCGGTCGAACGCCGTCTGCGTGCGGCCGGTCACATCGTGACATGGAACCGCGACGGCCATGACGTGCCCGACGCGCTGGCGCATGACCCTGTCGATGCGGTCATTCTGGACCTGACGCTGCCCGTGGGCGACGGCATCGACATTTTGCGCCAGATCCGGCGTCAGCAGCGCGACCTGCCCGTGCTCGTCATCACCGCGCGAACTGAAATCGACGACAAGGTCAGTCTGCTTGACCTTGGGGCGGACGATTACCTTGTCAAACCGTTCGACATGCGCGAGATGGAGGCGCGGCTGCGCGCGCTGGTCCGACGGCCCGCAGGGCAGTTCACATCGGTCCTGCAACTGGGCGATCTGGAGCTTGATACCGCAGGCAGGACACTTGTGTTGGCGGGGCAGGTGGTGGACTTGGGACGGCGCGAATTCGGCCTGCTCGAGGCGCTGATGGCGCAGGCGGGCCGGGTCGTCACCCGCGAAAGGCTGATGTCGCGGCTGTCCGATCTGGACGATGGCGGATCGGAAAATGCGCTGGAACTGCTGGTGTCGCGCCTGCGCCGCAAGATCGCGGGCGGCACGGTCGAGGTGGTGACGGTGCGGGGTGTCGGGTATCTGGCGCGCGTGGTGCAGGATGCGCAGACCTAGCCCGCCGTCCCTGCGCCGTCGCATCCTGGTCCTTGCGGCGGCGATGCTGCTGGGCGCGGCCTTGTTGCTGGTCGTGTTCATCCGCGACTATGCCAACCGCGCGGCGGATCAGGCGCTGGACCGGCTTTTGTCGGCGGCGGCGCTGTCGATCGCGGGGGCGGTGCTGGTCGAGGATGGGGCGGTCGTCGTGGAAATGCCCTTTGCGGCCTTTGCGATGGTGTCGGGCAATGAACGCGTCTTTTACGCGGTGATCGGTCCGCAAGGCGAACATGTCACGGGGTATGACGATCTGGCCGCGGACACGCCGCTGGCCACGTCGGTCGATCCGGTGTTTTCCGACATCCGTCACAATGACGAACCCGTCCGCATGGTCCGGCTGGGGCGGCTGATTTCCACGGCCGAAGGCACCGGCTGGGTCACGATCCGCGTGGCCGAAACCCGTGGCGCGCGCGCCGCCCTGGCCGCCGAGATCGTGGGCGCGGCGCTGGTGCCTGTTGCTGTGCTGACACTGCTGGCGCTGGCGCTGGTCTGGATCGTGATCGGGCGGGCCTTTGCGCCGCTGGCGGTGATCGACCGCGCCTTGCGGCAGCGGCGGCCTGACGATCTGTCCTCGCTCGACGTGCCGGTGCCGGTCGAGGTGCAGCGCCTTGTCGGGGGGTTGAACAACTTCATGGGGCGGCTGGAACAATCCACCGCGCGGATGGGCGATCTTGTCGCCGAGGCCGCGCATCAGGTGCGCAATCCGCTCGCGTCTTTGCGGGCACAATCGGAAATGGCGCTGGATGAACCCGACGAGGCGGAGCTGCGCAGCCGTGTCGCGCGCATCCATACCTCTGCGGTCGAGGCGAGCCATCTAGTCACCCAGCTTTTGATGGACGCGACCATTTCCCACCGCATGGAAACCGAAGAGGTGCGCGCGATTTCCGTCATCGCCTTGGTGGACGAGGTTGTCGGCAGGCTCGACCCCGATCTGCGCCCCCGTGTGACGACCGACGCGGGCCGCGGCACCGATACGCTGGTGGTCATGGGCGACCGTGTCGGATTGCGTGAAATGCTGCGCAACCTGATCGACAACGCGCTGGCCTATGCGCCGGGGATCATCGAGGTCGCTGTGGCAGCCCAGACTGACGGCACGGTGCGTCTTGCTGTGCTGGACCGTGGGCCGGGCATCAGTGACGCCGACAAGGCGCGCGTGCTGCAACGGTTCGTGCGCGGCACGGGTGCCGACGGCAAGGTCGGGTCGGGCCTTGGGCTGGCCATCGCGCAACGTGTCGTGGCGGGGCATGGCGGCAGCCTGACCCTGTGCGACAGGCCGGGCGGCGGGCTTGAGGTGGTCGTGGTTTTGCCTGTTGCGGGCATACCGCAGCCAAAGGCCGCACCGCGCAGGCGTGCTTCCGTCGCGGGCGCGCTGCTGGTCGCCACCCTTCTTGCGGGGCTGGAGGGTGCTTCTCCCGCACAGGCAGAACCTTTGGTGTTCGCCGCCATCGGGCCCGAAACGCAGCGGCTGGCGATTGCAGGCACCACCGACACGGCCTTGTTCGCGCCCTACATCGAAGCCTTTCAGGACCAGATGCCCGGCGTTGCTGTCACCTATCTCGAAACCGACAGCCTAGCGCTTTATGACGGGTTCTTGGCCGGCACGCTGTACCCCGCACCCGACGTGCTGATTTCCTCGGCCTCCGATTTGCAGCTCAAGCTGGCCAATGACGGTCATGCGATGGCCTACCAGTCGCCGTGGTTGCAGACGCTGCCCGCTTGGGCGCAATGGCGCGCCGAGGTGATCGGTTTCACCTACGAACCCGCCGTCATCATCTACAATCCGCGCCTGATGCCCCCCGGCACGCAACCGCGCACGCATCTGGACCTTGCGGTCCTGCTGGAACAGGATTCGGCCCGTTTTACGGGGCGCGTTGCGACCTATGACATCGCGCGCAGCGGGGTAGGCTATCTGCTGGCCTCGCAGGACCAACAGATTTCGTCGCAATTCTGGCGGTTGGCCGCGGCTTTTGGCAGGGTCGGCGCAAGGCTCAGCGATTCAAGCCCCGGCATTCTGGACAGCGTGGCAAACGGCGATCTGATCCTTGGTTACAACGTGCTGGGGTCCTATGCCTTTGCACGGCAGGCGGCAGGGGCCCCGATCGGGATCATCGTGCCTGATGATTATGTGCTGGTGCTGACGCGGACCATGCTGATCCCGCGGCAGACGGCGAACCCCGATCTGGCGCGCGCCTTTGTCGATTTCGCCTTGTCGCCGGCGGGGCAGCGCGTGGCCTCGGGCCAGTCGGCGCTGGGCGCGATCATGCCCGGCATCGGCGGGACATGGACGCCCGAGCGGATATCGTCGCTGGGGCAGGGTGTGATCCAGCCCATCGCGCTGGCGCCTGTGCTTCTGGTGGCGCTCGATCCGCAGCGGCGCAGCCGGTTTTTGGCGACATGGCAGGAAATCGTTGCGCCCGCCCGTCCCTGATGACAGGACCGTGACAGGAACCGCTGCTAGTCTTTCCCGCAGTCGGGCATGGGAGGTGCCGGGACTGGGGGGAAACGGCAACGGCACGCCTGCGGGCGATGGTTGCGCACCTTTTCCAGACATCTCCTCTCTCCGCTCCGCGCTTGCGCGGTCAATTGCACCTTTGGGAGGAAAACATGAAGAATTTTGGAATTGCAGCCTTTGTGGCCGCATCGGTCATGGCATCTGCCGCCGTGGCACAAGTGTCGGAACTGCGCATCATGGCACCGGCAGGCCCGGGCGGCGGCTGGGACCAGACCGCGCGCACGATCCAGTCCACGCTGCAAAGCGAAGGGCTTGTACCGAACATTCAGGTTGAAAACGTGGCTGGTGCCGGTGGCACCATCGGGTTGCAGCAGTTCGTCAACCGCTCGACCGG
>DAISXL010000069.1:0-3062 GCA_036825855.1 Yoonia sp. | reverse complement strand
TGGCTGGTGCCGGTGGCACCATCGGGTTGCAGCAGTTCGTCAACCGCTCGACCGGGGATGCATCCGCGACTATCGTCGGTGGCTACGTGATGGTCGGCGCGATCATCGCGAACGAAAGCGCAGTGACGCTAAGCGACATCACCCCGCTGGCCCGTCTGACAGGCGAATATGTCGTCGTCGTTGCGGCAGCCGACAGCCCGATCAGCACCGCCGAAGACCTTGCCAATGCGCTGCGCACCGACATCGGTGCCGTGACATGGGCGGGCGGGTCCGCTGGCGGCGTCGATCACATCGCTGCAGGCAAATTCGCGCAGGCCGCCGGTGTGGCGCCCGAGCAGATCAACTACATCCCCTATTCGGGCGGTGGTGAAGCGCTGGCCGCGATCCTGGGTGGTCAGGTCAGTGTCGGCGTGTCGGGCTTCAGCGAGTTTTCAAGCCAGATCGAGGCCGGTGCGCTGAAGGTCATCGGCATCACCGCGCCGGAACGTCAGGCCTATCTGGACGCGCCGACCTTTGTCGAACAGGGCTTTGACGTCGATGTGCAGAACTGGCGCATGATCGCCGCCGCCCCCGGCATCAGCGACGAAGAACGTGCGGCACTGCTGGACGTGATCGGCACGATGGCGGCCTCCGACACATGGAACGCGGAACTGGAAACCAAGGGCTGGGTGAACACCTATCTCGCCGGTGACGAATTTGCGGCCTATCTGGAAGAGCAGATCGTTGCGACGACCGCGATCCTCGCCGATCTTGGAATCACCGAGTAATGTCGGTCGATCCGAAAAATGAAGCAGCCGAAGAGGACCTTCGGCTGCCTTTCGACGACGAGGCCGGGCACGGCACGGGCAAACGCGATCTGGCCGGACTGGTGATTGCGGTTGCGCTGTTCGGGCTGGCCATGGTCATCGTCAATGACGCGTCAGGCTATCCGATCCGCCGGTCCTATGCCCAGTTCGGGCCGGAAATCGTGCCCTATCTGATCGCCAGCGGCATTTCGATCATGGCCGTGATCACCGCCATCATGGCCTGGCGCGGTGCGTTCGAAGCCCGCGATCCGCTGAACATCGGCGCCTTGTCATGGCTGGTCGGCGGCATCGTCATCGAGATTTTCATGCTGTACGGCGGCACGGGGTTCATCGCGGGCTCTGCGGTGCTGTTCGCCTTTGCCGCGCGTGCCTTTGGTCAGGCGACGCTGCTGCTGAATCTTGCCATCGGTGCGGTGCTGTCGACGCTGCTTTATCTGCTGTTCCGTTACGGGTTGGGGCTGTCGCTGCCTGCCGGTCCGGTCGAGCGGACCATCGATCTTTTGCTGAGGTAAGCGCATGGATACCTTCATTCTGTTGTTCGAGGGTCTTGCGACCGCAATGCAACCGTCGAACCTGATGTTCGCGTTGCTGGGCGTGATGCTGGGGACCGCCGTCGGCGTCATGCCCGGCATCGGGCCTGCGCTGACCGTCGCCTTGCTGCTGCCGGTCAGCCTGTCCTTTGGCGCGACGGGGTCGATGATCATGTTCGCGGGCATCTATTACGGGGGCATGTACGGGGGCGCGATATCGTCGATCCTGCTCAATACCCCGGGGGAAACCGCGTCGATCATGACCGCGCTCGAAGGCAACCGCATGGCCAAACGTGGCCGGGGCGGCAAGGCCTTGGGCGCTGCGGCCTTCGGGTCGTTCTTTGGCGGGATGTTCGCCACTTTGGGTCTGGCGGTTGTCGCGCCCTTCATGGTGATGGTCGCGCTGTCGTTCGGCACGGCGGAATATTTCGCGCTGATGGTCTTGTCCTTCATGACCGTTTCGGCGGCTTTCGGCGGGTCGATGTCGCGCGGGCTGACCGCGCTGTTCATCGGTCTGACCATCGGCATCGTGGGCACTGACAAACTGACGGGTCAGGTGCGCCTTGCCTTCGGCATCCCCGAGATGAGCGATAACATCTCCATCGCGATCGTGGCCGTCGGTCTTTTTGCCATCGGCGAGACGATGTATCTGGCGTCGCAATATGTGAACCACAAGGAAAAGGCGCAGGCCGTATCGGGGTCTGTCTGGCTGAACTGGGGCGATTTCAAGCGCTGCATCCGGCCTTACATCCGTGGCACCGGCCTTGGGTTCCTGTTCGGACCGCTGCCGACGGGGGGCGCTGAAATCCCGACCTTCCTGTCCTATACGACCGAAAAGCGTCTGGCCAAAGGCGAGGCCCGCCGCGAATTCGACGAGGGTCTGGGTGCCATCGAAGGTGTGGCCGGACCAGAGGCCGCCAACAACGCATCGGCCGCAGGCACGCTGATCCCGCTTCTGACGCTGGGCCTGCCCACGTCGGCGACGGCGGCGATGATGCTGGCGGGGTTCCAGCAATACGGGCTGCAACCCGGTCCGCTGTTGTTCACCAACAACGCCGAACTGGTCTGGGGTTTGGTGGCAAGTCTGTTCATCGCCAACCTGATGCTTCTGGTGCTGAACGTGCCCTTCATCGGCATCTGGGTGAAGCTGCTGATGATCCCGCGTCCGTGGCTTTATGCAGGCATCCTGTGCTTTGCCACTTTGGGGATCGTCGGCGCGCAAGGCTCGCCTTTTGCGCTGATCCTGCTGCTGGGCTTTGGTCTGATCGGCTTCGTGATGCGCCGTTTCGGCTATCCTTTGGCGCCTGCGCTGGTGGGTGCGATCCTTGGGCCATTGGCCGAGGAACAGTTGCGGCGCGGTCTGATGATCAATCAGGGCGACTGGATGTTCCTGATCGAATCGCGGATTGCGCTCGCGATCTATGCCATCGCGCTGCTGTCGGTGTTCGGGCCTCGCATTTGGGCGATGGTGCGGCGGTCCACGCGTAGGGCCAGCGCGGCCTGATCACCGGCATCCGCAAGGGCGCCTTGCGGATGCTGTGGCGCCATCGCCCTGACGAAGGGCGGTGGCGCTTTGAGAATTTCGGATAGACTGTGCTGGCTTTCGATAGGAATCAGCCCATGGCCCGAACATCATCCGTCGATGTGCTGCGCGGTTTCGCGCTTCTTGGCATCGGTATCGTCAACCTGCCGTATCTCGCCCAACCCATGGCGGCACAGCTTGTGA
>DAISXL010000068.1:0-11457 GCA_036825855.1 Yoonia sp. | reverse complement strand
CGCCCAGCCCTTTGTACCGCTGCAAGGACAGACCCTTCTCGCCTTCCTCCAGAATAGCGCGCAGCATGTCGAGCGGGCCGTGGATCAATTGGCTGCGGTCCTTGCGCACCAGCGTTGCGGGCAGGCTGTACACATCCTGCAGGCTTTGGGTAAAGGTCCCCGTGCGCCGTGCCTCGCCCGACCGCAACATGGTGCCATCCAGCGTGCGCACCTCTTCCACGCCGCGCAGGAAACGCGCCAGACGCATCCCCTTGTCCTGCGTGATCCGGCCTTGCCAGCCACGTTCCCATTCCAGCGCGATCAGGTCCAGCCGTGCGGCTACGCGATCAGCGGTACCTTGCAGGTCGTTTTCGACGACACCGGGCACGAAGGCCCCTGCAATCGCCGCCTGTTCCAGAATGTGGCGAGGGTAATGGGTCGGAAACGCCTCCAGCACGCGTTTCAGCTGGCGTGCCTCCTCAACGATGCGGCGCAGGTCTGCACCGGCGATTTCCTCGCCATTGCCCTGCCGCAGCATCGCGCCTTCGATGCCCTGTTCGATCAGGTATTCATCCATCGCGGCCTGATCTTTCAGATAGACCTCTGACCGGCCACGGGTGACCTTGTAGAGCGGCGGCTGCGCGATGTAGAGATGCCCGCCTTCGATCAGTTCGGGCATCTGCCGGAAGAAGAAGGTCAGCAACAGCGTGCGGATATGCGCGCCATCGACGTCGGCGTCGGTCATGATGATGACCTTGTGATAGCGCAGCTTGTCGATGTTGAACTCATCCCGCCCGATGCCGGTGCCAAGCGCCATGACGAGGTTGCCGATTTCCTGACTGGACAGCATCCGGTCGAACCGCGCGCGTTCCACGTTGAGGATCTTGCCCTTCAGCGGCAGGATTGCCTGGGTGCCACGGTCGCGGCCTGTCTGGGCGGACCCACCGGCGCTGTCACCCTCGACAAGGAAAACTTCGGTCTTGGACGGGTCCTTTTCGGAACAATCCTTCAGCTTGGAGGCGTTGAAATTCACATCCATCGCCGATTTGCGGCGGATTTCGCGGGCCTTGCGCGCGGCTTCACGGGCTGCGGCCGCCTCGACGATCTTGGAGATGATCGCCTTTGCGGTCGCGGGGTTTTCTTCAAACCATTCGTTCAGCTTTTCGCCCATCAGGTTTTCGACGGCAGGCCGCACTTCGGAGCTGACAAGCTTGTCCTTGGTCTGGCTGGAAAACTTCGGATCGGGCACCTTGACCGACAGCACGCAGGTCAGACCTTCGCGGGCGTCGTCGCCTGTCAGCGCGATCTTTTCCTTTTTGGTGATCCCGGTTTCGGTCGCGTATTTGGTGATGGCACGGGTCAGCGCGCCACGGAAACCCGCCAGATGCGTGCCGCCATCGCGTTGCGGGATGTTGTTGGTGAACGGCAGCACCATTTCGTTATAGCTGTCGTTCCACCACATCGCGACCTCGACCCCGATATCGTCGCGTTCGCCGGTGACATAGATCGGCGTCTGCATCAGCGGTGTTTTGGACCGGTCCAGATATTTGACGAATTCCCGCACACCGCCTTCATAGAACAGGTCCGTGCGCAGGGGTTCGGCAGGGCGCAAATCCTCTAGAATGATCCGCACGCCCGAATTCAGGAACGCCAGTTCGCGCAGACGCTTTTCCAGAATGTGGAAATCGAAGTCGCGGTTGGAAAAGGTCGTCAGCGCGGCAAGGAAGGTAATCTCCGTGCCTTTGCGACCATCGGCGTCGCCGACAACGCGCAGGGATTCGACGGTAAAACCACCCTCGAACCGGGCGTAATGTTCCTTGCCCTCGCGCCAGATGCGCAGTTCCAGAAAATCGGACAGGGCGTTGACGACCGACACACCCACGCCGTGCAGACCGCCCGAAACCTTGTAGGAATTGCTGTCGAATTTGCCGCCTGCGTGCAGCTGGGTCATGATGACCTCGGCGGCGGACACGCCTTCACCTTCGTGGATGCCGACGGGAATACCGCGCCCGTTGTCGCCCACGGTGACAGAGCTGTCGGCGTTGATCCGCACATAGACATGGTCGGCATGACCGGCCAAAGCCTCGTCAATGCCGTTGTCCACGACCTCATAGACCATATGGTGCAGACCGGACCCGTCGTCCGTGTCACCGATATACATGCCGGGACGCTTGCGAACAGCCTCTAACCCCTTGAGAACCTTGATGGAATCGGCGCCATATTCTTCTTGTTTCTTGTCGTCATCGGCCATGGGGTCAGTCCTGTTCATCTACCCGCAAAATATATGCGGATTGGCCGGGGATGTCACGCGAATGACACCATATTTTGTGGCATTTCAAAGCGCTTAGCTGACAGCGATCACGCCGCCAACGCCGATCAACAGCCAGCCCGCCACGATATTGATCCGCCGCAGCGTTTCGGGCGATTTCAGCGCGCCGCGCATCCGCCCGATGAACCCCGCCAGCAGCAGATTGCCGACAAGCGGGATGACGAAACTCAGCGTGCAGATCGCGACGATATCAGCCAGCGTCACCTGTGTCAGATCAAAGAAGCCCGGCAGCACGCCCATGTAGAACAACACCGCCTTGGGGTTGCCAAGGATCACCGCGATGCCCGCGACAAAGCCCGCCCAGCGCCCCGGACGTGTCAGGCGGCTGTCCGCGCTCAGCGTGTGGCCTCCCGACCGGATCAGCCCGATCCCCATGACGATGAACACGGCCACGGCGATCCATTTCATGACCAGCATGACTTCGGCAAAGGCCGAGACCAGCCATGTCACGCCAAGGATTGCCACCAGCGGCCAAAAGATATCGCCCAGCGCCACGCCGACGGCCAAGGGCCAGGCCGCTTGAAACCCGCCCGATAGCGACCGCGCCAGCAGCGCGACCCAGACCGGACCGGGTGTGACGAACAGGATCAGCAAGGCACCGGCATACAGCACAAGGCCAGAGGCGGTCACGGTCATGCTGCGTCTTTGCGTTCCACTGCCGACTGGCCGTGCGTTTCGGTGACTTCGGCGTATTGCGCGCGGGACCCAAGTTCGGCGAACAATTCAGGCCCCGTGCCCGTCATGAACGCCTGTGCGCCCAACGCGCAGATTTCGTCATAAAGTGCTGCACGACGGGTGGCGTCAAGATGGGCTGCGACCTCGTCCAGCAAAAGGATCGGCGGCGCGCCGAAATCCTGCGCCAGCGCGCGCGCATTGGCAAGGATCAGGCTGATCAGCAGGGCTTTCTGCTCTCCGGTGGAACAGTCGCGGGCGGGCACGTTCTTGTCGGCATAAACGGCGTCGAGATCGGCACGGTGCGGCCCCAGCAACGTGCGCCCCGCCGCCATGTCGCGGCTGCGATGATCGGCCAGTGCCGATTGCAGGTCATCAGGCAGGGGGTCGGCATGGGTCAGCATCAGATGCGCCGTCGGGAAAGCGCTGACCGCCTCGGCCTGTGCCGCCGTCAACGCCGCGATGGCCCGCGTGCGGTTCGCGGTGATCTGGGTTGCGGCCTCGGCCATCTGGCCTTCGATCGCGGCATACCAATGCGGGTCGCGCACCATGTCTTTCAGCAGGCGGTTTCGTTCGCGCATCGCCTTTTCATAGGTCAGGACGGCATCGGCATGGCTTGGCTCGAAACTCAGCGTCGCGCGGTCCAGAAAGCGGCGCCGCCCGTCGGCCCCTTCGATCCAGAGCCGGTCCATCGCGGGCACCAGCCACAGCACCCGCGCAATCCGGCCCAGGGCGACCTGTGGCGCTGTCTTGCCATCGATACGCAACTGGCGCGGCTGGCCGGTTTCGGCCCAGGTTTCGATCTCATGGACCTGATACAGCGATTGCAGGATGCCGGTGATCTTCCAGCCCAGCGCCTCTGGCCTGCGCGCCAGATCATCCGCCCCCGCCCGGCGCAACCCGCGCCCCGGCGACAACAGCGACACAGCTTCGAGGATGTTGGTCTTGCCTGCGCCATTCGGCCCGTAAATCGCCAGCGGGCGTGGATCAAGGTCCAGCACCGCGCGTTTATGCGACCGGAAATGCGACAGGGTCAGTTGCGACAGCGCCAGCCGGGTCATGGCCAGCGCGAAGAATTTTCACGAAAATTCTTCCCCCAGCAAAATTCTTCGCGAAGAATTTTGCGCCCCGTCACACGCGCATCGGCATGACGACATAGATCGCCGACATGTCGTTGCCTTCGCGCATCAGGGTCGGATCGCCCGAGGAATTGAACATGAAAACAGCGTTCTCGCGGTCCACCTGACTTGCGATTTCCAGCAGGTATTTGGCGTTGAACCCGATTTCCAGCCGTTCGTCGGAATAGGCGACGGCCAGTTCTTCCTCGGCGGCACCGCTGTCAGGCGAATTGACCGACAGGATCAGCCGGTCTTCGTCCAGCGACAGCTTCACGGCGCGCGACCGTTCGGACGACACGGTCGCCACACGGTCAACGGCGCGGGCAAATTCGCTGGCATCGACCTCCAGCCGGCGCGTGTTGCCCTGCGGAATGACCCGTGTGTAATCGGGGAAGGTGCCGTCGATCACCTTCGATGTCAGGGTGATATCGGGCGTCGCAAAGCGGATTTTGGTCTCCGACACCGACACCGCGATTTTCATGTCGTCATCGTCCAACAGTTTGCGCAACTCGCCCACGGTCTTGCGCGGTACGATCACGCCGGCCATGCTTTCGGCCCCCATCGGCAGTTCCGCGTCGATCCGCGCAAGGCGGTGACCGTCGGTCGCCACACAGCGCAGCACCTTGCCGTTTTCGCCGTCAGCCACATGCATATAAACGCCGTTGAGGTAATAGCGCGTTTCCTCAGTCGAGATCGCGAATTTCGATTTGTCGAACAGCCGCCGGAGCGCGGGTGCCTTGGCCGAGAAATTCGCCGCATAATCGGAAGATGCCATCACGGGAAAATCTTCCTTTGGTAGCGTCGCAAGCGAGAAATTGGACCGTCCCGCCTCGATCGTCAGGCGGCCTGTGGCGCTTTCCTCGGTCAGGGTGACCAGCGCGCCATCAGGCAGTTTGCGCACGATTTCGTTCAGGGTCACGGCCGACACGGTCGTGGCACCGGCGCGGTCCACCTTGGCGGGGGCCTTGTCCACGATTTCGATATCAAGGTCGGTGGCGCGGAAATGCACCTCGTCGCCCTGCGCCTCGATCAACACGTTGGCAAGGATCGGGATCGTGTTGCGCCGTTCGACGACGGATTGGGCCTGCGCGACCGCCTTGAGCAATACCGCGCGTTCGATGCTGAATTTCATGTCCCAATCTCCGCCTATCTTGTTGCCGGACGTGGCCGGGACGCGAAATCTACTGCATTCCGCCACGGCCTCAAGTGTTTTGTTTCCGATGCAGGGCCCAGCGTCAAGCGCGGCTATGCTTCCAATGCGCGGCGCAGCAGTTCCAGATCATCCGCGATCTGGCTGTCCAGCTGTTTGAGTTCCTCGATCTTGCGCACGCCGTGCATGACGGTCGTGTGGTCGCGGCCACCGAACCGCCGCCCGATTTCCGGCAGGGACCGGTTGGTCATGGTCTTGGCCAGATACATCGCCATCTGGCGGGGGCGGGCATAGTTGCGCACGCGCTTTGGCCCAATCATGTCGGACAGGCGGATGTTGTAATGCTCGGACACCTTGCGCTGGATTTCCTCGACCGTGACCTTGCGATCCGACGCCTTCAGCACGTCGGACAGGCAATCCTGCGTCAGTTCCAGATTGATCTCGCGGCCGACAAGGGATGCAAAGGCGAACAGGCGGGTCAGCGCGCCCTCCAGCACACGCACGTTTGTCGAAATGCGATGCGCGAGGAATTCGAGCACACCGGGGGCAACCGCCAGCCCGGGGTATTGCGCCGAAAACGCCTCGACCTTGGACTGCAGGATGCCAAGGCGCAGTTCGTAATCGGTCGGATGCAGGTCCACGACCAGCCCGCATTGCAGGCGCGACCGGATCCGGTCCTCAAGATCCTTGATCTCGCCCGGTGCGCGGTCGGCGGAAATGATGATCTGCTTTTGGCCATCCACCAGCGCGTTGAAGGTGTGGAAAAACTCTTCCTGCGTGCTGTCCTTGCCGGCGATGAACTGCACGTCATCGACCATCAGCACATCGACGGACCGGAACAATTGCTTGAAATCCATCATCTTGCGTTCGCGCAGCGCGGTGATGAAGCGATACATGAACTGTTCGGCGGACAGATAGAGCACGTTCAATTCAGGCGACCGGCGCTGCAATTCATGCGCGATGGCGTGCATCAGGTGTGTCTTGCCCAGACCGACGCCGCCATACAGGAACAGCGGGTTGAAGGTCACAGGCCCGCCATCGGCGACGCGGCGCGCCGCGGCATGGGCCAGTTCGTTGGGCTTGCCCACGACAAAGGTATCAAAGGTGAACCGCGCATCCAGCGGCGAGCCCGAGATTTCGTCGACGCTGACAGTCCGTGTCGCGGGTTTTGGTGCCGGCTTCGGCGCGGCCTGCGCCATGGTCGGCACCTTGAATTGCAGGCGCTGCACATCTTCGCCCTGCTGGCCCAGATGATAGATGATCTGGTCGCCGAAATTCTGGGACACATAGTTGCCGATGAAATTGGTCGGGACATGAAAAACGGCGACACCATCCGCCAGCCGGGAGAATTCGAGAGGTTCGATCCAGTTGGAGAAGTTATTGACCCCAAGGGCCCCTTTCAGTGAAAGCAGCACCTTTGCCCAGATATCGTTCATCATTCTCTTCTTTACCCTAAACCCCGCACAACCCCACCGCAGAGCCGCACACCTTTACGCAGTCACACACCACCCCCGACAACAGAGGCCCAGCGCCCGGAGTGTCCCTCTCCGGCCGGAAGACGCTTTGTCAAACTACGGTCCATTCACGGCAACGACGTCAGGTCGCAGCCAAAACGGCAGACGAATGGTGACATGACAGCCACAGACATCAAGGAGCAGCCCCTGATGTCCCAGCAGACACAAATGTCGGGTGCCCCCGCTTGCGCAGTTTACCCCAGTCACATTTGCATGGAGCCCGATCCCGTGATGCCTGACACGCGGCCTGAAAACAGGGTTCCGCATGTCAAACCGGATCGATTCCCCCCATGTCCCCCCGGAACGATGTGAATCGCAGCGTCAAGCTAGCAAGGGGTTTGGGGCCGCTTCAACACAACAACGCGCTTGACTCTGTCTTTGCCGGAAAAGAATCTCTGGCCGCTTTGTTTTCCGCCAAAATCTCGGCAGCGCTGCAACACCTGCACAAAAAAAGACGCGCCCCGAAGGGACGCGTCTTTGTCGAATCCGGCCGGTTGTCGCCGGTGGTTCAGCCGATCGCCTTCACGCGGGCGGACAGGCGCGACATTTTCCGTGCGGCGGTGTTCTTGTGAACGACGCCTTTGGTGACGCCGCGCATCAGCTCTGGCTGGGCGGCGCGCAGGGCTGCAATTGCGGCGGTCTGATCGCCAGAGGCGATTGCCTCTTCGACTTTGCGCAGGAACGTACGGATACGCGAACGGCGCATCTTGTTAACCTGGAAACGGGCGTCGTTCTGACGAGCCCGCTTTTTGGACTGTGGTGAGTTTGCCATGGGTCTTTCCCTTCGTCGGGTCAAATTGATCTGTTAAGCGCAAAAAGCCCCGACCGGGTTCAGTACCGGTGATTCTGGCCTAGGCGGGCCTCTCGCGCATGTGGGGTTCGCCTTAGTGCAGTTTTTGCCTGAAGGAAACCCGAAATCTTAGCGGTCGCGGAACTGCGCCTCGCGTTTTTCCAGAAAGGCGGTCATGCCTTCGGTCTGGTCGTCGGTGGCGAACATGGACTGGAACAGGCGGCGTTCGTACTGCAGCCCTTCGGCCAGCGTGGTTTCATAGGCACGGTTGACGGCATCCTTGGCGGCCATCGCGGCAATCTGCGATTTTGCGGCGATTTTGCCCGCGGATTTGCGCGCCTCGGCTAAAAGATCCTTGGCAGGGACAACCCGGCTGACCAGTCCGCTGCGTTCGGCTTCGGCGGCATCCATGAAACGGCCGGTCAGATGCATGTCCATCGACTTGGCCTTGCCCACGAAACGGGTCAGGCGCTGCGTGCCGCCAAGGCCCGCGATAACGCCAAGGTTGATTTCCGGCTGGCCGAATTTGGCGGTGTCGGCGGCGATGATGAAATCGCACATCATCGCCAATTCACATCCTCCGCCCAGCGCATAGCCCGCGACGGCGGCGATGATCGGCTTGCGGGTGCGGTTGAACCGGTCGGTTTCATTCTCGAAGAACCGCGTGGTGTAGAGATCGACAAAGGTCTTGTCGGCCATTTCCGCGATATCCGCACCGGCGGCAAAGGCCTTGTCCGATCCGGTGATGATGATGCAACGCACCTTGTCGCTGGCGTCGGCCTCTTCCAACGCTGTGCAAAGCTCGCGCAGCAGATCGCCGTTCAGCGCATTCAGCGCATCGGGCCGGTTCAGCGTGATGGTCGCCACGTCGTCGCGCATGTCGACGATGATGTTCTCATAGGCCATGCCGCTGTCCTTTTGCTGATGGTCAGGCCTTAGTGCTTAACAAAGGCAGCGCGTGGTTCAAGTTATCTTTGGCATTGCGCGCAAAAGAAAGATGACCGTCCTGACTGCACGATTCGGCTGATCGGCTGGCCGCAATCGGGGGTGACGCAGGGGGCGCCTTCGCGGTCATAGACCTGAAATCCATGCTGGAAATAGCCCAGTTCGCCGTCGCTTTGGCGATAGTCGCGCAGGCTCGATCCGCCTGCCGCAATCGCCTCGTTCAACACGTCGCGGATCAGCGGCACAAGCGTCGCCACCCGCCGCGCGGCGATCTGGCCCGCCTTGCGCCGCGGGTTGATTCCCGCGCGGAACAGCACCTCGCAGACATAGATATTCCCGAGCCCCGCGACGATCCGCTGGTCGAGCAAGGCCGATTTGATCGGCGTATTGCGCCCTTTCAGCCGTGCGATCAGATAGGTTTCGTCAAACGCATTGCCCAAGGGTTCCGGCCCCAGATCGCGGATCAGCCAGTGATCGTCCTGCGCTGCGGTCGGCATGAGATCCATTGCCCCGAACCGACGAGCATCGTTGAAGGTGATCCGCGCCCCGCCGTCCATGTGCAGCACAACGTGGTCGTGTTTCGCAGGTGCGGGATGGGGGTGATAGAACGCGCCTTGCGCCGCCCCCGACACCAGCATCCGCCCCGACATGCCCAGATGGATCAGCAACGTCTCACCGCTGTCGAGATCGACAAGGATGTATTTCGACCGCCGCCGCAGGCCCAGCACACGCCGCCCTGTCAGCCTGACCGCCATATTCTCGGGGAAAGGCCAGCGCAGGTCAGGGCGGTTCACCTCGGCCAGCGCGATCACCTGCCCTGTCATGACGGGGGCTATTCCGGCCTTGACGGTTTCAACCTCGGGCAATTCGGGCATGGCGCACTTTCTATCGGCGGGTCGGCGTTGTAAGCCTCTCTCTGCGCCCTATAGTTGGGACGAGCGCAAAGGACCACAAGCCCCGATGACCGACGATACAGACAAGAAGACCCATTTCGGTTTCGACACCGTCCGCGAAGATGAAAAGGCAGGCCGCGTGCAGGGCGTGTTTTCCTCTGTCGCCAGCAAATACGACATCATGAACGACGTCATGTCCGGCGGGATCCACCGGATCTGGAAAGACGCGATGATGGACTGGCTCGCCCCACGCCCCGGCCAGCGGTTGCTGGATGTCGCAGGCGGGACCGGCGACGTGTCGTTCCGGTTCCTCAAACGGGCAGGGCGCGGCCATGCCACCGTGCTTGACCTGACCGAACCCATGCTGGTCGAAGGCCGCAAGCGCGCCGAGGCCGCGCGCCTGTCCGACAGCCTTGACTGGGTGGTGGGCGACGCGATGGCGCTGCCGTTCGAGGCGAACACTTTCGACGTCTACACGATTTCCTTCGGCATCCGGAACGTGACCCGCCCGCAGGACGCCTTGGCCGAGGCGTTTCGCGTGCTGAAACCCGGCGGGCGGTTGATGGTGCTGGAATTCAGCCAGATCCCCAACCCGATGCTGCAGGCCGCTTATGACGCCTATTCCTTCAACGTGATCCCGCGCATGGGCCAGATCATCGCGGGCGACCGCGACAGTTACCAGTATCTGGTCGAATCAATCCGGCAATTCCCCGATCAGGACACGTTCCTTGGCATGGTTCGCGACGCGGGCTTCGGGAATGCGAAATACCGCAACCTGACGATGGGTGTGGCCGCCCTGCATTCGGGGTGGAAGCTCTAGGGTGCGCGGACCTCACAACATCATCCGGCTGATCCGCACGGGCGCCACGCTGGAACGCACCGGCGCGATGAAGGTCATCCTCGAGGCTTTCGATGTCGGCCCATTTCCCCGCATTGCGCTGCGATCGCTGGTCTGGCCGTTCCAATGGCTTGGCTACAAGGGCGACCCGTCGATGCCGCCCGCGCCGCGCGCGCTGACGGCCCTTGGTCCCGCCTACATCAAATTCGGGCAAATCCTGTCGACCCGCCCCGATGTCGTGGGCGAGGACATGGCCGTGCAATTGCGCGTCTTGCAGGACAAGATGCCGCCCTTTTCGATGGCCGAAGCGAAGGCCGAAATCCAGCGAGAGTTGGGGATGCCCGTCGAAAAACTGTTTTCCACCTTTTCCGCCCCTGTCGCCGCCGCATCGCTGGCGCAAGTCCACAAGGCGCATCTGGCCGACACAGGCGAGGCTGTGGCCGTCAAGATCCTGCGCCCCGGGATCGAACGCGCGTTTCGCCGCGACATCGACGCCTTTTATTTCGTTGCCCGCACGATCGAGCTTCTGTCGCCGTCGTCGCGCCGGTTGCGCCCGATGGATGTGATCGCGCATTTCGAAGGCGTGGTGATGGGCGAACTTGACCTGCGGCTGGAAAGCTCTGCCGCGGCCGAATTCGCGGCGAATACCAAGGATGATCTGGGCTTCACCGTACCGCAGGTGCGCTGGCACCTGTCGGGGCGGCGGGTGATGACGCTGGATTGGGCCGAAGGCACGGGCATCGGCGACAATACCGCGCTGGATGCCGCAGGTCACGACCGGCGCGTGCTGGCGAACCGTGTGCTGGGGTTGTTCCTGAACCATGCTTTGCGCGACGGCTATTTCCACGGCGACATGCATCAGGGCAACCTGAAGGTCGGCGCGAATGGCGATATCATCGCCTATGATTTCGGGATTATGGGCCGGATCGACGAATACACCCGCCGCGTCTATGCCGAAATCCTGTTCGGGTTCATCCGCAAGGATTACCAGCGCGTCGCCGAAGTGCATTTCGAGGCAGGGTATGTGCCGGCAAACCGTGACGTCGACGAATTCGCCCGCGCCCTGCGGGCTGTTGGTGAACCGATCTTTGGCATGGATGCCAGCCGCATTTCGATGGCGCGGCTTTTGTCCTATTTGTTCGAAGTGACCGAGCGGTTCGGCATGGAAACCCGCACAGAGCTGATCCATCTGCAACGCACCATGGTCGTCGTCGAAGGTGTGGCGCGGT
>DAISXL010000067.1:5922-11593 GCA_036825855.1 Yoonia sp. | reverse complement strand
CCGGAACAAACATCAATTCTGCATGAGGTGCTGGCGGAACACCGCTGACAGGCGCGCGGCTTCTTCCTCCAGCCCGTAGGGCGGGTTCACAACGAACAGGCCGGACCCGACCATCCGGTGCCCGTCGCGGGCGGGGGGAAAGGCCACTTCATGCCGCAATCCTTCGGGGAAAGCGTCCTGCAAGGCGCGCAGCATCGGGCGGTGCGGGCCATCGGTCAGCACCGGATACCACAGCACCAGAACGCCCACGCCCCATTTGCGATGCACCTTGGCCAGCAGCGGCGGGATCGTGTCGTAATCCGCCTTCACCTCGAAGCTGGGATCGACCAGCATCAGCCCCCGACGCGGATCGGGCGGGCAGAGCGAGAGCGCCATCTCGAACCCGTCGCGCTGGCGGAAGACGCCGCCATAGGGCGCCATGGTGGTGGCCAGCGCCGCGTATTCCTGCGGGTGCAGTTCCGCCAGATGGATGCTGTCGACAGGCCGCAGCATTTCGGCGGCAACCACAGGCGAGCCAGGGTAAGCGTCGGGGCCATATTTCGCGCGGATGCGTGCCAGCACAGCGCGGTAAGGATGATCCGGCGCGAACCAGTCGGCGGCAATGGCGATCCCCTTCGCCGCCTCTCCGGTCTTGAGCGCGGCAGGATCGGTCAGATCATAAAGCCCGCGCCCTGCATGCGTTTCCAGATAGGACAGCGGTTTGTCCTTTTGGGTCAGATAGGCCAGCATCCACGCGAGCAGGCTGTGCTTGTGAACATCCGCAAGGTTTCCGGCATGATAGCCGTGTTGATAGGACAGCATGGTGGGGGCCTTTGAAGGGGTCGTGTCGTGCCTACCTGTCCGCAGAGGCGGTGCCAAGGGGGGCTGCTGCTAGGCGCTGCCCGCGCGCACCCGCTTGACCAACAGCAATGCCAGTATCATCGCCACCACCAAGAACACCGCCCCGACCATCCACGCAACAGGTGTCGCATACATTTCGGCGACGGCCCCTGCGATCACCAGCCCGATCGCGGCCCCAAGTTGCTGGATAAGAGAGCGGAGCGACAGCATCGTGGACCTTTGACGATCCTCCACGCAGCGATGCAGGAGACTGCTTGCAGGCGTTTCGCTGGCGCCCAAAATGATGGAATACACAAGGAACATACCCAGAAAACCCGCGATCTCCCCTTGCATCGCCAGAAAGACCTGAACACATGCGAGGCCCGCAAAGATCGCTGCAAGCGTGGCTGGCTGGTTGCGCCTGAACATCCGGCTGAGATGGGGTGACAACGATGCCCCCAAAGCAATCGCAAAGAAATACCCGGCCGATACGGCACCGATGACCGTGCTGGCAAAATCCGCATCCAGCATCGGCTTGGCATAGGTCGGCCAGAACACCTCAACCGGGTTCGTCGCCATCAGGACCAGGGCCAGCGCCGCCAGCAGCAGCGAAAGCGTCGGATGCCGTAACGCCATGACACCGGCCCCGGCGATCACGGTGGGGACGTTTGCGAACCCGTGCCAAAGCGCGCGACGGTGCAGCGGACGCGGGGGTTCAACGATAGCGAGGCTTGTGAAGACCAGCAGACCGACCATCACGACAAAGCTTGCGGCATAGGACACATCGTAGATGCTGATCCCGAACCGAAGGCCAGTCGCGCCCAGCGCATCCGGCAGAATACCTCCGACAACGGCACCAATGGCAAGACCCATGGCATTGGCCCATTGCGCCTTTGCAAGCGCGGGTTGGACATCCACATGCGGCGCAGCGGTCTTGAACACCTCGACAAACCACGCATCAAGCGTGCCTGACCGTAATGCGCGACCAAAGCCGATGAAGGCAAACGAAAGAGCAAGGACACCGAAGGTGCTGGACGACAGAAAAAGCGCCAGCGCAATCAGACTGGCACCGACCGCCGCAAGGAAAACCGGCTTGCGCCCGATGGTATCGGCCAAGCCACCAAAGGGCAGTTCCATCGTCATGGTCGTCAGCGCATAGACACCGAAAAGCAACGAAATCTGCAACAGGTCCATGCCGCGATCGGTCAGCGCGAGCGCCACCACCGCCACTGTCAGGCCCATGGCAAAACGGTCAAGAAACTGGTGAATCTGAAAGAGCCGGATGTGGCGGCGTGCCGTATCCGTCAAGGCCGCGAAAGAAAACGCGATTTCTGTCGACATGACCGCAACATCCGCCTTTGTCCTTTGCCGCGCAATGGCTTTGCCTGAAAAAGAGGGCTCTGCGGAATGCCGGACTGGCGGGCGGTGACATCTGTCAGATCGTGCCACCCGCGCCCCGCCCAGGTCTCTCGTCAGGACTGCGGTTTATCGTTTTGCGGCCGATAGGACAGATTCGTATGCTTGTGGCCATCAATAGGGTTTCCGGCGCGATAGCCGTGTTGATAGGCTAGTATTGGAGACCTTTAGTCTGGGTCCAGTCGTGCCAGACCTTTCGCAGGGGGGCGGTGCCAAGGTGCGCTGTGGTGCAACGATCTCAAGCAAAGCTGCGCTTGATGACCGGTTGCGACCAGAACGACAGTGGAACCCCGTCATGCCAAAAGCTGCGACACGCAGAAATGGTTGCTTCTATCAGGGTCCAAAGGTCATTACGTTAGGGCTGCAAGTTGTCTACCACCCCGCAACCCTTTTGACCGCCACACCACCCATCGGATGGGTCCCAATTTCCGGTATCGGACCCAGACGTCATGGCCAAGATTTCATCCTCCCGCGTCGATCAGCTGCTGTCCTCGATGGGCTATGGCTCGCGCAAGGACATCGCGCGCATGGGCAAGGCCGGCGGCATCCGGCTCGACGGCACCGCGTTGCGCGACGTCACCCGACGCATTCCCGTCACGCCGGATTTGCCTGATCGCATGACAATCGACGGTGCGCCTGTCGATCCCGTCGCTGGTATGGTGATCCTTTTGAACAAGCCTTTGGGGATGACCTGTTCACACAAGGATGGTGGCGCCTTGGTCTATGATCTGCTGCCCGATCGCTGGCGATTGCGCAGTCCGGTGATCTCGACCATCGGGCGTCTGGACAAAGAGACATCGGGCCTTTTGCTGCTGACCGATGACGGCGACCTTTTGCACCGTATCATCAGCCCCAAGCGGCATGTCAAAAAGACCTATCGCGCCCAGCTTGCCCGCCCGCTGAACGGCACCGAGCGTGATCTGTTTGCCTCTGGCCAACTGATGCTGGCGGGTGAAGACAAGCCGCTTGCGCCTGCCGAACTCGAGGTGGTGTCACAAACCGAAGCCCTGCTTGATATTGTGGAAGGGCGATACCATCAGGTCCGCCGCATGTTCGCGGCCACAGGAAACCATGTCGAGGCCCTGCACCGCGAACGTCTGGGCGGCCTTTCACTGCCTGATGACATGCGGCCCGGTCAGTGGACGCTGCTGCGTGACACTGACATCGCCCTGATCTTTCAGTAGGTCCAAGGTGACGTCGGTGGCCCAGACGCCCGCTTAGACCAAGCGCGACATCTCGACCGCGGCGCGCACGAAATCCGCGAACAGCGGATGCGGCGCAAATGGTTTCGACTTCAGTTCGGGGTGGAACTGTACGCC
The DNA here is from genome assembly GCA_036825855.1 of Yoonia sp. Lineage (GTDB taxonomy): Bacteria > Pseudomonadota > Alphaproteobacteria > Rhodobacterales > Rhodobacteraceae > Yoonia. Next base: position 8,039 of record DAISXL010000067.1, on the reverse strand, counting down.
GATGAACCACGGGTGGTCCTTCCATTCCACGATCTCGGGCAGCTTGCCGTCGGGCGACATGCCCGAGAACATCAGGCCGCCAGCCTCCAGCCGCTCGCGGTATTTGGTGTCCACTTCATAGCGGTGGCGGTGACGTTCTTCGATCGTGGCTGCGCCGTAAATCTCTGCCACGCGCGATCCGTCCTTGAGGCTGGCCGTATAGGCGCCCAGCCGCATCGTGCCGCCTTTGTCGTCATCGGCCTTGCGCGCGACGGTATGGTTGCCCTGCACCCATTCTTTCAGGTGATAGACCACGGGTTCGAACCGTTTGCCGCCAGCTTCATGGTCGAATTCCTCGGACCCGGCCTTGGCCAGACCCGCGACATTGCGCGCAGCCTCGATCACGGCCATCTGCATGCCCAGACAGATGCCCAGATAGGGGATTTTCTTTTCGCGGGCGAATTGCGCGGCCTTGATCTTGCCCTCGGTGCCGCGTTCGCCAAAGCCGCCGGGGACCAGAATGGCGTGATAGCCTTCCAGATAGGGGGCGGCATCGGCGCGGTCGAACAGTTCCGCATCGACCCATTCGATCTTGACCTTGACGCGGTTGGCCATCCCGCCATGCGTCAGCGCCTCGGCGATGGACTTATAGGCATCCTCGAGCTGGGTGTATTTGCCGACGATGGCGATTTTCACATGGCCTTCGGGGTTGTGGATGCGGTCATAGACATCGCGCCACATCGCAAGGTTCGGGGCAGGGGCGGGCGAGATGTCGAAGGCATCCAGCACCGCCTGATCCAGCCCCTGTTCGTGATAGGCGAGGGGGGCTTCGTAGATGGATTTCAGATCATAGGCCGCGACGACCGCTTCCTTGCGCACGTTGCAGAACAGTGCGATCTTTTCGCGTTCCTTTTCGGGGATCGGATGTTCGGACCGGCAGACAAGGATATCGGGCGCGATCCCGATGGATTGCAATTCCTTGACGCTGTGCTGGGTGGGCTTGGTTTTCAACTCGCCCGATGCGGCCAGATAGGGCAGCAAGGTCAGGTGCATGAAAATGCACTGCCCGCGTTTCTTGTCATGCGCGAACTGGCGGATCGCCTCGAAGAAGGGCAGGCCTTCGATATCGCCGACGGTGCCGCCGATCTCGCACAGCATGAAATCGACCTCGTCCTCGCCGATCTTGAGGAATTCCTTGATCTCGTTGGTGACATGGGGGACGACCTGAATGGTCTTGCCCAGATAATCGCCGCGCCGTTCCTTTTCGAGGACCGTGGAATAGATGCGCCCCGAACTGACCGAATCCGTCTTGCGCGCAGGAACCCCGGTGAAGCGTTCGTAATGGCCAAGGTCCAGATCGGTTTCCGCGCCGTCATCGGTGACGAACACCTCGCCATGTTCAAACGGCGACATCGTGCCTGGATCGACGTTGAGGTAAGGGTCGAGCTTGCGCAGCCGCACAGAGAACCCGCGCGCCTGCAACAGCGCCCCGAGTGCGGCCGAGGCCAACCCTTTGCCCAAGGAAGACACAACGCCGCCAGTGATGAAAATGTAACGTGCCATAGGCGGCTGCCCCCGTGAAAAGTCCAGAAAGAGTGGGAAAGCGACCCGTTAAAATCGCATCATCACGGGATTTGACCCATAGTGGATTCGGCGCAGAAGCGCAACCTCGTGACGCAAGATCATGTTGCCGACCGTTGCCGATCGGCCATGGATTGTGGTCAGTCGCCTGCGGGCAACAAAGGCTCTTCTGCTGGTGACGGTGGCAGGAGGCTGTCGCCAAGGTCCGGGACCGAGACAGGCGCGCTCAGATCGGCGCCGCCGACGCGGTCAGCGACCGAGGATCCTGCCGTATTGCCTGCCGCGATCAGCGTCAGCGTGATCGAGGTGCAGATAAAAGCCACCGCCAGCATCCAAGTGAATTTGCTGATCGCCGAAGCAGGCGGGCGGCTGTTCGCCGTGCCGCCACCGCCGCCCATGCCCAGACCGCCACCTTCGGACCGCTGCAACAGAACGGTGCCGATCAGGCTGAGCGCCAGGATCAGGTGGATGATGAGGACGACGTTTTCCATTTCTTGCCTTTCGGGGCTTGCGCACTGGCGCGTATCTAAAAGCAGACAGCGCCCCCCGCAACCCCT
>DAISXL010000067.1:0-5822 GCA_036825855.1 Yoonia sp. | reverse complement strand
GGTTCGTCCACATCATCGACATCGGCCTGACCGCTGAGCCTGCGACGCACGATGGACCAGCTCAGCCCGATGGCCAGCACCAGCGACAGCGTCAGGATGGCCAGCCATGTGTTCACGGTCGGGTCCGACAGGCTGATCAGCCCCTGGTCGAACAGCACCCAGATGATCGTGCCGACCACGGCGGCGGTCAGCAGCATCCCGAACACGCCGATCGACCGCAGCGTCGCGCGCAGATAGATGATGTAGCCCACCAGCAGGATCAGCCCCGCCAGCACCACCAGCGGCAATTCGGTTTCATAACTGTCCATGCCCCAGCGGACAAAGTTCCACGGCGTCGGGTTATAGGTCAGCGCCAGCAAGGCGAAGGCAAAGATCCAGCGGATGATGAAACCCATGAACGGCCCCTTCCAAATTCGCCTCGACCATGCCGCCCGCGCCCCGCGCTGTCCAGCGGTCGCGCGCAACTTTCCGGTTTCGCGCCTGCGCCCGCATCGCTATAGGGGGCAGCGGATCAGCAAAGGACAAATCAATGGCAAATGTGGTGGTCGTCGGTGCCCAGTGGGGCGATGAAGGCAAAGGCAAGATCGTGGACTGGCTGTCCGAACGCGCCGATGTCATCGCGCGCTTTCAGGGCGGGCACAACGCGGGCCATACGCTTGTCATCGACGGGACAGTCTACAAGCTGCACGCGCTGCCGTCGGGTGTGGTGCGGGCGGGCAAGCTCAGCGTGATCGGCAACGGCGTGGTGCTGGACCCCTGGCATCTGCTGAAGGAAATCGAGACGCTGCGCGCCCAAGGTGTCGAAATCACGCCCGAGACGCTGATGGTTGCCGAGAATACCCCCCTGATCCTGCCCTTCCACGGCGAGTTGGACCGCGCGCGCGAAAACCAGAATTCCGTCGCCAAGATCGGCACGACAGGGCGCGGCATCGGTCCGTGTTACGAGGACAAGGTCGGCCGCCGCGTGATCCGTGTGGCCGATCTGGCCGATGATGCGACGCTGGAATTGCGGCTGGACCGCGCGCTGGTGCATCACGATGCGCTGCGCCGCGGGCTGGGCCTTGATCCCATCGACCGTGACGCCGTGCTGGCGCAACTGCGCGAGATCGCGCCGCAGCTTTTGCCCTATGCCAAACCCGTCTGGAAGGTGCTGAATGAAAAGCGCAAGGCGGGCAAACGCATCCTGTTCGAAGGGGCGCAGGGCGCGCTGCTCGACATCGATTTCGGCACCTATCCTTATGTCACCTCGTCCAACGTGATTGCCGGGCAGGCCGCAACAGGCGTGGGCATGGGGCCGGGGGCGATCGATTTCGTGCTGGGGATCGTCAAGGCCTATACCACCCGCGTCGGTGAAGGCCCGTTCCCGACCGAACTGCTGGATGCCGATGGTGACCGTCTGGGTACACGCGGCCATGAATTCGGCACGACGACAGGGCGCAAGCGCCGCTGCGGCTGGTTCGATGCCTGCCTGCTGCGCCAGACCTGTGCGACTTCGGGCGTCAACGGCATCGCGCTGACAAAGCTCGACGTGCTGGACGGGTTCGAGGTGCTGAAAATCTGCGTCGGCTACGAACTTGACGGCGAACGTCTGGACTATCTGCCCACCGCCGCCGACCAGCAGGCCCGCTGCACCCCGATCTACGAGGAAATCGAAGGCTGGTCGCAATCGACCGAAGGCGCGCGATCCTGGGCCGACCTGCCCGCGCAGGCGATCAAATACGTCCGCCGGATTGAGGAGTTGATCGATTGCCCGGTCGCCCTAGTTTCCACCTCACCAGAGCGCGAGGATACGATCCTCGTGACCGACCCTTTTGCTGACTGAGGACGATGACCTACAAGACCCGCAAACGCCTTGCCCTGTTCGTGCTGGTGATCGGCCTGCCGATCTATATCGCCGTCGCCGCCACCATCATGAGCAACATGATGAATGACGCGATCCGCCTGCCGCTGTGGATCGAATTTTTCGTCTATGTGGCGCTGGGGATCGGTTGGGCTTTTCCGCTGAAATGGATCTTCAAGGGGATCGGCCAGCCCGACCCCGACGCGCCCGACCGGAAGTGACAAAAGGCGGGGATGATCCCCGCCTTTCTTCATGCCGTGCCACGCTCAGCCGCGCGCGGATCTGCCGTCAGGCCGGAAACGCGTGCTGTGCGCAATCTGAAAGCGGCCATTGTCCAGCTTGATGATCCGGTTCTGCCGCAACAGCCGCCCGAAACAGCGCAGCCCGTCCTCGCGCGAGATTTGTTCGTCGGACACTGTCTGGACCAGCTTCATCACCTGCGGCCGCGAGAAATCATCCTCTTCCAGAACAAAGGTGATATAGGCCGCACCCGCCTCGATCATGTCCTCAAGATCGGCTGCGGCGTATTCATCTGCGAATTCGCCAAAACTCATCGTCCGCGCTGCGGTGTGGTCCACCTTTGCCGCGATCTGGCGCAGGCGCAATGACGCAGGGTCGCCCGAGTCTGCGGTGACATCCGCGCGCTGGGACGCAACCAGACGCAAGGCCGCCACGGGACGCGCTGCGACGGGTTCGGGGGCGACAGGCGTCTCGGGCAGGGCCATGTCCTGTGGTTCGGGTTCAGCGTCAACGACCGGGCTCTCCTCGGCGTCCAGATCATCCAGATCATCCAGCGCATCGGTGTCATCCACACCCTGCCGTGAGGTGAATGCGTCGTCCAGGTCCTCTTCGGCGTCGAATTCGCCAAGATCGTGGCGATAGACTTCGCTGGGGCGGCGCTTGCTGCTGCCGTCGTCGCCCAGTTGGCGCGCGGCTTCAGTCGCCGCGACAGCGGCCTTGAGCTGGGCAAATGCATCCTGCTGACGGCGGCGTTCCGGCTGGTTCAGCTGCGCATCGGTCTGCGACAGGATCCGGCTGACCGCCGCATCCGCCGTGCGCGACAAGGCGTGCCGCTTGTTGCGATCCTCGATCTCGCGCTCGACTTCGGCGACTTCCGCGTGCAGGTCCAGCCCTTCGTCCGCGACCAGATTGGCGAGCTTGAGTTCCTCGTCCTCGTACTCGTCGGGTTCAGGGTCAGTCAGCAGCATCGGGGCGGCGTCGGCGGTGTCTTCCGCGGCGGTCTCGTCAAGCTCCTCATCCTCTGTGACGTCATCCAGCGCAGCAAGGTCTTCCTGCTCCAGCGTCTCCTCTGGTTCGGCGTCGTCCCATGTCGCGTCATCTTGCGTCTCGGGGGCGTCGTCCGACGCTGGCCTGATCCCCGCTTCGATCGCGGCCAGTTCGGAATTGCGCCGCGCCAATTCGGCAAGCCGCTGCGCCAGCGGGTTGACGCCGCCGCGCGGCGCGATTTCGTCCTCGTCGTCCAGATCCTCGGCATAGCTGCCGGTGGTCTCGGCTACATGCCCGCGCCCGACGACCGCACGGATACGGTCCAGTTTCGCAGCGACACTTTCGGCATAGATCGGACGGTCGTCGTCGTGACCTGCCTCGTCGGTGTCATCGTCGTGCAGATCGACGTCGCTATCGTCATCGTCGTCGTCATCGGCCGGTGTGGGCGCAACGGCTGCGGGCCGCAACCGCAGCGGCTGTTTTTCTGCCGCAGGTTCCTGTGTGTCACGCAGGCGCAGGTTCAGCTTGCCTGCGTCCATCTCTGCATCCACGTCGCCATCCGACTGCTCGCCTGTCAGCCGCGCCAGCGTGTCCATGTCGGGCGCCATCAATGCCGTGTTCAGGAAACGGTCATGCCCGGCCAGTTCGTGGAAATAGCCCACCACCAGTTTCATCGTATCGACACTGTCGTCGAAGCCTTCAAGACGGCAGGAGAACGTGCCATACGTCACATCGAGGATCTGGGTCTTATCGGTCATTGGCGTGGTCTTTCGTCGTTGGTCCGCAGGTGTCCGACAGCATAAAGCGGAGGCGTGTTGCAATCACAATGTCTCCCATTGGGGATCAGAATGTGACCGTTTTGGGGAATGTTTGTGAATGGAGCCAAATGTGATGATGCATCAAAGTATTGTTTCCAGCAACAGGGCAATCTGTCTTGTCGGCGGCGCGCCGGTGTCGGATGCGGTCTTTGCCGCCGTTGCGCCCTTGGTGGACGGCTTTGTCGGCGTCGATGGCGGCGCGGATCATCTTCTTGCGCGGGACCTTTCGCCGCTGGCGGTGATCGGTGACCTCGACAGTCTGTCGGCGCAGGCCCGCGCCGCGTTTGCCGATTGTCTGTGGCACATCGCGGAACAGGAAACGACCGATTTCGAAAAGGCGCTGAGCCGCGTCGAGGCCCCGCAAATCATCGCGCTGGGCTTCACCGGCGGCAGGCTGGACCACGCGCTGGCGGTGCTCAACGTCATGGCGCGGATGCCCGACAGAGGCGTCTTTCTGTTTGATGCAGATGATGTGTCCTACATGGCGCCCCAGGGCGACAGCGCCATCGATCTGCCCGCAGGCACGCGGGTGTCACTGATGCCGCTGGGCGATGTGCGCGCATCTGCCGAAGGCGTGGCCTGGCCCTTTACCGACTGGGCCCTGCATCCGGTGGGACGCACCAGCGCCTCGAACATGGCGACAGGGGGCACGGTGCGGATCACCGCACAGGGCCCGCTTCTGGTCACACTGCCGCAGGCGCATCTGGCGGCTGCCGTGACAGCCGCCGTTCGCGCAGGATGATGTAAAGCCCTGCCGCCACGGTGACGCAGATCCCGACAGCGGCCAGCCCGTTGGGCAGATCGGAAAAGATCAGCCAGCCAAAGGCGGTCCCCACGGGAATCTCCAGATACTGCATCGGCGCAAGGGTCGAGGCGGGGGCAAAGCGCAGGCTCCATGTCATGAACAGATGCGCCAGCGTGCCGATCACGCCCAAACCCACAAGCAGACCCCATCCGCCGGCGTCGAGCGCAAAATCACCGCGCGTGGCAGGCACCAGCAACAGGGCGGGCCCCAGCAACAGCATGGCCTGCATCCCGCTGATCGCCTGCAACCGGATCGGGTCGAGCGCGCGCGCCACACGGCGCGTCACCATCATGAACAGCGCGAACACGACCGCCACACCCAGCGGCAACAGCGCAGGCGCGCCCACATCGACGAAATTGGGCTGGATCACCAAAAGCGTGCCGATAAACCCCACCGCACAGGCCGCCATGCGCTGGCGGCCGACCTCCTCGCCCATGAAGACATGGCCAAGGATCAGCATGATGAAGGGCATGACGAAAGCAATCGCCAGCGCATCGGCCAGCGGCAGATAGCGCAGCGCCGAAAACATCAGCCCGATCCCCGTGATATGCAAGGCCGTGCGCAGCAGCGTCAGCCCCAGCAGGTTGCGCGGCAGCCGCAGGCTTTGCCCGCCCGCCCAGACCAGCGGGACCAGCATCAGCGCCTGCACGGCAAAGCGGGCGAAGACCAGCACCCCCAGCGCCACAACCCCGCCCAGAAGCTTGGCCATGCTGTCGCCCAAGGGGGCCAGCACGCAAAAGACAAGCATCAGAAGAACGCCCAGAAAGGGCCGGTCAGGGGTCATGGCTTCAGGCTAGCCCGCGTCCGCTGGCAAGACAACGCATCATCGTTGGAGCCCAAATATCCCCGCGCGGCGCGCTCCCCAATTGCTAGCAATTGGGGACATTCACGGCCAGCCCACCCAGCGCCGTTTCCTTGTATTTCTCTGACATATCCGCCCCTGTCTGGCGCATCGTCTCGATCGCGACATCAAGTGCGACCAGATGCTGGCCATCGCCGCGCAGCGCCAGTGACGCCGCCGACACCGCCTTGATCGCCCCCAGCCCGTTGCGTTCGATGCAGGGCACCTGCACCAGCCCCTTGACCGGATCGCAGGTCATGCCAAGGTGATGTTCAAGTGCTATTTCCGCCG
>DAISXL010000066.1:10376-11772 GCA_036825855.1 Yoonia sp. | reverse complement strand
TTCGCCAAATACGAAAACAAGGCACCGGGCCAGAAGAAACGCGAAGTCGGTGCCGCCGTCCCCTATGGCCGGATGGGCACCGCGCAGGACCTGACCGGCATGGCGGTTTTCCTTGCCTCGGCCGAGGCGGATTACATCGTCGCCCAGACCTATAACGTGGACGGTGGCCAATGGATGAGCTGACAAAGCTGTCGCTGGCGACCTTGGGCGCGCTGCCCGCTGGCGTTCAGGTCCCGACTTATGCGCGCGCCGACCTGTCGCCGGGCATCGTGCATATCGGGCTGGGCAATTTCCACCGCGCGCATCAGGCATGGTACACGCACCGCCTGATGCAGATGGGCCTTGCGCAGGATTGGGCGATTATCGGTGCGGGTGTTCGCGCAGGTGACGCCGCGATGCGCGACAGGCTTTTGGCGCAGGGCTGCCTGACGACGCTGATCGAGCTCGACCCTTCGGGCAAATCGGCCGAGGTGACAGGCGCGATGGTCGATTTCCTGCCTGTGCAGGTCGACAACGCCGCCCTGATCGCGCGGATGGCGCAGCCCGATATCCGCATCGTGTCGCTGACCGTGACCGAAGGCGGCTATTACATCGACGCGGCGACGGGGGGGCTGGACGTGAACCATCCCGATATCCAGCACGACGCCAAACACCCGCAAACCCCGCGCACGGCTTTCGGCGCAATGGCCGCGGCCCTTGCGCAGCGGCGCGCGCAGGGGATCGGCCCTTTCACCGGCCTGTGCTGCGACAACCTGCAAGGCAATGGCGCGATCCTGCGCCAGACGGTCGTGGGGCTCGCGCGCCTGTCCGACCCCGCCTTGGCCGATTGGATCGACAGCACATGCAGTTTCCCCAATTCCATGGTCGACTGCATCGTGCCCGCGACCGGCCCGCATGAGGTGGCGCTGGCGCAATCCTTTGGCATCAATGACACAGCACCCGTGACGCATGAAAACTTTCGCCAATGGGTGATCGAGGACGATTTCTGCGCAGGCCGCCCCGACTGGGACCGTGCAGGCGCGACCTTTGCCGTGGATGTCCATGCGCATGAGACGATGAAGATCCGCATCCTCAACGGCGGCCATCAGGTGATCTGCGGCGCGGGGGAATTGCTGGGCCTTGGCACCATTGCCGCGACGATGGCGCATCCCGGCATCCGCGCGCTGTTCCACCGCATCGCAGCGCAGGAAATCGCCCCCCATGTCGCCCCTGTCCCCGGCCAGACGCCCGCCGCCTATATCGACCTGATCGCACGCCGTTTCGCCAACCCCGAGATTGCCGATACCACCCGCCGCGTCGCCTTTGACGGGTCCAGCCGCCATGCCGGTTTCATCGTGCCGTCGATCCGCGACGGTCTGGCGCGCGGCACGCCGGTTGCGGGGCTCGCGCTCGTCTC
>DAISXL010000066.1:8902-10276 GCA_036825855.1 Yoonia sp. | reverse complement strand
GTGACGTGATCTCGCATAGGCAGGGCTGGTCCATGATGCTGCGCTTGACCTTATCCGTTTTCTGCGCGCTGGCGGTGCCACTGGCCGCCGCCGCGCAAGGCGACCTGACGCTTGTGATCGAACCCTATGTGGGATCGGAAGAACGTGTCCCCGACCGCGTGTTCGAGGAATTCGGCCGTACAGACCGGATCACTGGATTCGTGGATCGCAAGGTTCTGTCGGAAACCTTTGAAGGCCGCATCCTGTTGATGCGGTTTCGCAATCCGGCGGATCGGTCGATCCTCGAGATCATGACCAATTACCAGCAGGCGCTGGAAGAGCGGGGCTTTAGCGTCGACTGGCAATGCGAGTCGCGTGCTGATTGCGGCAATACCGCAGACGGCGGCTGGGTGCGGCGCAACGGGATGAACCTTGGCGCCGGCGGGCGGGTGTCCTATTTCACCGGACAGATGCCATATGAGGGTGGCACGGTCTTTGTGTCGGTAGGGGTCGAACCCAGCAATCATTACGTCCAGATCCTGCAGGCCGACGATATGGACACCGGACAGGTGCGCGTGCTGGATGCGGCGGCGATGGCTGCCTCGCTGGATACCCAAGGCCGCATCGCGATCGAGAATATCTATTTCGATTTCGGCAAGGCCGATCTTTTGCCCACCTCGGACGACGCCATCACCGAGATTGCGCGGCTACTGACCGACAGGCCGGATGCGGGGCTTTATGTCGTGGGGCATACCGACAGCGTGGGCAGTCTTGACGCCAATCAGGCGCTGTCGCTGGCGCGGGCCAGTGCCGTGGTGCGCGCGCTGGAAACCAGCCACGGCATCGCGCAAGGCCGCGCCGTGCCCGCAGGTGTCGGCCCGCTTGCGCCCGTCGCCAGCAACGCGACCGACGCAGGCCGCGCGCTGAACCGCCGTGTTGAAATCGTCTTGCGTTAGGCCGCTGTCAAAGCCTGCCTGACGCGATGATCCGTTGCAGGAACGCCTTTGTGCGCGGCTCTTGCGGGGCGTTGAACAGGCGGTCGGGCGTGTCCTGTTCAAGGATCACGCCGCCATCCAGAAACGCGACCCTGTCGGCACATTCGCGCGCAAAGCCCATTTCATGCGTGACGATCATCATGGTCATGCCTTCGTCTTTCAGGCCACGGATGATTGCCAGCACTTCGCCCACCAGTTCGGGGTCAAGGGCGGCGGTGATTTCATCCAGCAGCAGAACATCGGGACGGGTCATCAGCGCGCGGGCGATGGCCACGCGCTGTTGCTGCCCGCCGGACAGCTGTTCGGGGTATGATGCGGCAAAGCCCGCCATGCCGAACCGCGCCAGCACCTCGCGCCCGCGATCCTCGGCCTCGGCCCGCGACTGGCCATGCACGCGGCG
>DAISXL010000066.1:0-8802 GCA_036825855.1 Yoonia sp. | reverse complement strand
TATTTGGTGACGGTTTCGATGTCGATCATGGGGGTGGTCATCTCGTCATCCGGCGATTTGCAGGCGGCGTTCGCGGTCGCGTCGTGTCAGGTAATCCGCCAGCCGCGCCATGGGGATGGTCGCCAGCAGGAACAGCCCCGCCGCGACGATCAGCGACGAATAGTTGAAGGTCGAGGCAGTGTAGATCTGCGCCTCGCGCACGGCATCGCGCACGCCGATCACGGACAAAAGCGCCACATCCTTTTGCAAGGCCACGACGATGTTCATCAGCGCGGGCACCACGTTGCGCAGCGCCTGCGGCAAGATCGCATAGCGCAAGGTCTGCCATTCGTTGAGGCCCAGCGATTTGGCGGCGGCGCGCTGGCCTTCATGCACCGCGTCGATGCCAGAGCGGTAGATTTCCGCGACATAGGCCGCATAGCTTAACACCATGGCGACCGCGCCCCAGAACAGCCCCGAATTGGGCAGGCCCGGCAGGTTCAGCGCGGGGATGCCGAAACCGAACAGCAGCACCAGCAGCAGCACGGGGACACCGCGGAAAATGTCGATATAGATCACCACCATCAGCCGGAACGGCGCGAACCACGGCGCGCGCAAGCTGCGCACGACCGCCAGCACCAGCGCCCAGATCAGCACACAGGCCAGCACCGTCAGCCAGACCTGCATGTTCACCCAGAACCCTTGCAGCACGCGCGGGAAGGCCGCGATCATGGCGTCGATATTGAAGAATTGCAGCTTGATCCTTGGCCATTGTTCGGCCGAGGTCACGACCCAGGCCATCAGGCCAAAGACGACGACAACGCTGAACCCGCCGATGGCGGCGGGCATCATCGCTTCTTTCCAGTTGAAACCACGGCGGGGCGGCGGCGGGGGTGGTCCCCGCCGCGCCGGATCGTTGGCCGCGCTTGGTTGCGCGGCGACAGGCATGTCGGTCATTCGGCGATGATCGGCAGGTCCGGATCGGCGACCAGATAGGTTGCGATCAGTTCATCCACGACACCGCGTGCGATGATGGCGCTCAGCGCTTCATCGACCCATGGCACCAGCGGGTTGCCGAATTCGAACAGCAAACCGTGGCCGTTGTCATTTTCATCGGCAGGCACAAGCGCCACGATGCTCGCCTCGGGCACCTGCACGGCGGTCATGAAGAGCGCAGTCGGCAAGGCGGCCAGCGTCGCGTCGATCTGGCCTGCCTGCAGCGCCTGGAACACATCGACCTGTTCGTTGTAAATCGCAGCTTCCGTCACGCCAAGGATGTTGACCAGATAGTCGTTGTCGGTGGTCCCGATCACGGCCCCCCAGCGCAGACCGCGCAGGTCCTCGAAGCTGGTGGCGGTTTCAGCGGCAGTGCCGGGCAGGGCGATGATGGCCTTGTCGGGCTGGAAATAGACCTGGCTGAAGCTGACGATTTCCTTGCGCGGTTCAGTCACCGAAATCTGCTGGATCGCGAAATCATAGGGTTTTGCGCCCGGCGCGATGGCCTGATCAAAGGTCTGGCCGACCCAGACGACCTGCTCTGGCGCAAAGCCCATTTCGGCGGCCAGTGCATAGACCAGCCCGTTCTCGAACCCTTCGCCACCCGCAGGATCGTTGTTCAGCATCCACGGCGGATAGACCGGATCACCTGTGCCGACCGTCAGGAAACCGGGCGACGTCAGGCGCGGGTCCATCGGTGTGTTTTCCTGCGCGTGGGACATCACCGGCAATGTGGCGACCAGTGCCCCCGCGAACAACGCCAGCGCCCCACGTCGCGCCGCGTCGATCATGTAATCCGTCATGAATGATCCTTTCATCTGTGCCGACATCCCCCGAATGGTGTGCGGTCCCGGCAAATTCGCCTGCTTGCCAAGGATGGTCAAGCAGGATGCTGCACGGCAAGGGGATTCCCAAGCCGTGCAGCGCTGTTCGGATCAGCTTTTGCTCAAAAGCGGGGCAGTTGGCCTTAGCTTTCGGAGGGTACTAGCCGCAGGAGCGGCACATCGTCGCCATCGGTCAGCACATAGACATAACCGTCGTTGGGGCCGACCGCGACATCGCGGATACGGTGACCTTCGCCGTCGAGAATCCGCTCGGGTGCGGATACCTCCGCGCCATCGACGGGAAACACGCCAAGGTATTCCTGAAACAGGTTGCCCACCATCAGGTGCCCCTGCCAGTCGGGGAAGGCCTCGCCGTCATAGAAAGCCATGCCGGAGGGCGGGAAATGGTCGTCGCGACCGGGGCCCCAGTTATAGGCGGGCGCTGCAAACCCGTCGCCTTCCTGATGGGTCGGGGCAAATTGTTCGCCGGTGCGGTAATCCACACCAAAGGCCACCAGCGGCCAGCCATAGTTTTCGCCACGCGCCACGATATTGATCTCGTCGCCGCCGGCCTCGCCATGTTCTGCGACCCAGATGTCACCGGTCTCCGGTTGCACGGTCATCGCTTGAATGTTGCGGTGACCGTAGGACCAGATCGCAGGGGCCGCACCGTCGGTGCCGACAAACGGGTTGTCATCCGGCACCTCACCATCGAGCGTCAGGCGGATCACGCTGCCGTTCTCGCTCGACAGGTCCTGCGCGATATGGTCGGGGCCGAAATCTTTGAACTCGCGGTCGCCGGTGCCCATGTAGATATGGCCCTCATGGATCACGATGCGCGATCCATAATGCGCGTCACTTTCGATGCCAGGACTGACCTGAAACAGGGTTTCGATCTCGGTGACTGTCCCCGCGTCGGTATCCAGCACGCCGCGCCCCAGATGGGTCGTCGTGCCGCCATCCACCGCACCGGACCATGTCATGTAGATGACGTTGCTGTCGGCGAAATCGGGCGCAAGGGCCACGTCCAGAAGTCCGCCCTGACTGGCGGTGTCGATTTCGGGCGCACCGTCCAAGTCGCTGACCTCGCCGGTGGCGGCGTCATAAATCATGAACGAGCCGTTGCGCCCTGTCATCAAGATGTCATCACCATTGGGCAGAAAGGTCATCGCCCAAGGGCGGTCCAGCCCTTCGGCAACTGTCTCGATCGCGTAGGATTGTGCAAAAGCTGCGGGTGCTGCCGCCATGATGGCAAGCGTTGCGGTCAATGTCCGTGTCATCGTGATACCTCTTTCTGCGTTCGAGTCTGTGCACCGAACGCATCCTTTTCGAGGCGCGTTCCATCACGAAACCGCAAGCCCCGCGTGAGGCGCGGCCTGTCAGACCCCCAGCACGCCATTCACCGCGCGGCCCCAGCGGGCATAGCGCGTGTCGCGGCTCTTGGTATCCATCGCGGCGGTGAACTGGCGGTCGACGGCCCAGCCTTGCGCGAATTCCGCCATGTCAGGCCAGACGCCCGCGCGCATCCCCGCAAGCCACGCCGCCCCAAGCGCCGTCGTTTCCAGCACCTGCGGCCGGTCGACCGGCGCGCCGATGATGTCGGACAGGAACTGCATCGCATAATCGTTCGCGGCCATGCCGCCATCGACGCGCAAGGACGGCTGGGCGGCATCGCGGGCCCAGTCGGCCTGCATCGCCTCCAGCAGGTCGCGGGTCTGGTAGCCGACCGATTCAAGCGCCGCGCGTGCAAATTCGGCAGGCCCCGAATTGCGGGTCATCCCGAAAATCGCACCCCGCGCCTCGGGTGCCCAATAGGGCGCGCCCAGCCCCACGAAGGCCGGCACAAGGATCAGGTCCTGCCCGGGATCGGCGCTTTCGGCCAGTTTCTGGGTTTCCGGCGCGGCGCGGATGATCTTGATGCCGTCGCGCAGCCATTGCACCACGGCCCCCGCGATGAAGATCGACCCTTCCAGCGCATAGGTGGGTTTGCCGTCCAGCTGATAGGCGATGGTGGTCAGCAGCTTGTTGGTGGATGTGACCGCCGTGTCGCCGGTGTTCAGCACCACAAAACAGCCGGTGCCATAGGTCGATTTCACCATGCCGGGCTTGAAGCAGGCCTGCCCGATGGTCGCGGCCTGTTGGTCGCCCGCAACGCCCAGAATGGGAATTTCATGACCGAACAGATCGGCGCGGGTATGGCCGAAATCGGCGGCGCAGTCGCGGACCTCTGGCAGCATCTCCAACGGAATGTCGAAAAGATCGCAGATCGTCTGGCTCCACCGTCCTTTGTGGATGTCGTACAGCATGGTGCGCGCGGCATTCGTGGCGTCGGTCACATGGCTGCGCCCGCCGGTCAGGTTCCACATCAGCCAGCTGTCGACGGTGCCGAAGGCCAGTTCGCCCTTGCGCGCGCGGTCCCTTGCGCCGTCGACAGTATCAAGGATGTATTTCAGCTTGGTCCCCGAAAAATACGGATCGACCAGCAGCCCCGTGCGGCGGGTGATCATCGCTTCGTGCCCGCCCGCGCGAAGCGTCGCGCAGAAATCAGCGGTGCGCCGGTCTTGCCAGACGATGGCGTTATGGATGGCTTTGCCGGTGGTGCGGTCCCAGACGACGGTTGTCTCGCGCTGGTTGGTGATCCCGATCGCGGCGATGTCGCGGGCGTTCAGGCCGGCCTTTTCGATGGCGGCGCGGGCCGTCGCCGCGGTCGAGGCCCAAAGGTCGGAGGGGTTGTGTTCGACCCAGCCCGAGGCCGGGTAATGCTGGTCGAATTCTTCCTGCGCCGTCGCCGTGATCCGCATGTCCGGGCCAAAAACGATGGCGCGGCTGGATGTCGTGCCTTGATCCAGTGCCAGAATATAGCCCATGTCGATCCTCCTCTGCTATGCGTTGCAGCTTGTCATGAAAATGGCGAAGCAGCCAGTGGGCCGCTTCGCCACAAGATGTCCGGGGCGTCAAAAACGCCCCGGATGCGTGATCATTCCGTCCAGCGGCGGATCAGCTCTTCATAGGCGATGGTCTGCGGTTCGCCCTTTTCATCCTCGAGTGCGGGCCATGGTGCGCCGGGCTGTTCCAGCCAGAAGTCTGCATCTTGCGGCTCGTTCAGCAAGGGGCCGAATTCGCCCTGCACGCCGGACCGCTGCAAGCGTTCCATCACGGCTTCCTGTTCAGCGCAAAGCGCGTCCATGGCTTCCTGTGCGGTGGCCGCGCCAGACGATGCGTTCCCGATGTTCTGCCACCACAATTGCGCCAGACGTGGATAGTCGGGCACGTTGAAACCTGTGTCGGTCCACAGATCACGCTCAGGTGAGCGGTAGAATTCCACCAGACCGCCCAGTTGCGGCGCACGTCCGGTGAAACTGTCGTGGTTGATCGTGCTCTCGCGGATGAAGGTCAGGCCATAATGCGACTTGGCCACATCCACCGTCTTGGACGAGATGAACTGCGCGTAAAGCCATGCGGCCTGCGCGCGGTCCACGGGGGTCGATTCCAGAATGGTGGCGGACCCCACATCCTGATAGCCGACCTTCATGCCGTCCTGCCAGTATGTGCCATGCGGGCTGGGGGCCATGCGCCATTTCGGTGTGCCGTCCTCGTTCATCACGGGCAGACCGAAGGCGACCATGTCAGCCGTAAAGGCCGTGTACCAGAAGATCTGCTGGGCGATGTTGCCCTGTGCAGGCACTGGTCCCGATTCCGAGAAGTTCATGCCGTTGGCTTCTGGCGGTGCATAGTTCTGCAGCCAGTCGACATATTTCTCGATCGAATAGACGGCGGCAGGGCTGTTGGTGGCACCACCGCGTTCCATGCATGACCCGACCGTCTGGAAGTTTTCGTTGACCCGCAGACCCCATTCATCGACAGGCACACCGTTCGGCAGGCCAAGATCAGAGGCACCGGCCATCGACAGCCACGCATCGGTGAAACGCCAGCCGAGCGACGGGTCACGGCGACCGTAATCCATGTGACCATAAACGGTCACACCATCGATCTCGCGGCCGGTAAAGAAGGCGGCGATATCTTCATAGGCGGACCAGTTCACCGGCACGCCCAAAGGATAGCCGTATTCTTCCTCGAAGGCGGCCATGATTTCTGGGTCGGTGAACCAGTCATGGCGGAACCAGTAAAGGTTGGCGAATTGCTGGACGGGCAGTTGATAGAGCTTGCCGTCAGGGCCGGTGGCCGAGGCCAGACCGATGAAATCGTCCAGATCAAGACCGGGGTTGGTCACGGAGGCACCATCGCCGGCCATCCAGTCGGTCAGGTTGCGCGCCTGCTGATAGCGCCAATGCGTGCCGATCAGGTCGGCGTCGTTGATATACAGATCAAAGACGTTCTCGCCGGTCTGCATCTGCGTTTGCAGCCGTTCGACCACATCGCCTTAACCGATCAGGGTATGGGTGAAATTGATGCCGGTGATTTCGCTGAAGGCGGGCGCCAGCACGCTGGATTCCCATTCATGCGTCGTGATCGTTTCGGACACGACGTTGATCGTCATGCCGCGGAACGGTTCGGCGGCGTCGATGAACCATTGCAGTTCGGCTTCCTGTTCCTCGCGCGTCAGGGCCGACATGTCGCCGATATGTTCGTCAAGGAAAGCGCGGGCGGCGTCCATATCGGCGAATGCCGGAACCCCTCCTGTCACTGTCAGCGCCAAAGCCAGCGCCGTGGATGTTTTAAACATGCGGTTCATAGTGTAAATCCTCCCATGGATTGAACCTTCTTTTTTCAGTCTTTCATGACCGGCCCGGTGTCGGGCCTCATCCCTGCGGGCCGGTCATGCCTTTACTTGCGGCCCTATACCCAGCGGAACACCGCTGCGGCATAAAGCGCGCAAATTCCCAAAGCCCAGTATTGCGGCAGCCCGCTCATGGCGAGCCAGCCTGCGTTGATGAACGCCGATCCCAAGAGCGTGATGAACAACCGGTCCCCGCGCGTTGTCTCGATTGTCAGGATGCCGCGCCGTGGCGTTTCGGGGTATTTGATCCCCAGAAACGTGAAGAGCAGCAGCAGGCAGGCGATCACTCCGAAAAAGATCGCGGTCGGACCTGTCCAAGCCATCCATGCCAGTGACATTGCGGTTCCTCCCTTTCTTATACGCGGCCCAGGGCAAAGCCCTTGGCGATGTAGTTGCGGACAAAATAGATGACCAAGGCACCGGGCACGATGGTCAGGACACCGGCGGCACAAAGCACGCCCCAGTCCAGCCCCGACGCCGAGACCGTCCGTGTCATGATCGACGCGATGGGCTGGGCGTTCACCGCCGTCAGCGTGCGCGACAACAGCAGTTCCACCCAAGAGAACATGAAGCAGAAAAACGCCGCGACCCCGATGCCGCTGGCGATCAGGGGCATGAAGATCTTGATGAAGAACCGCGGAAAGGAATAGCCGTCGATATAGGCGGTCTCGTCGATTTCCTTGGGCACACCGCGCATGAAGCCTTCGAGGATCCAGACGGCCAGTGGCACGTTGAACAGGGTGTGCGCCAAAGCCACGGCGATATGGGTATCAAACAGGCCGACCGACGAATAGAGCTGGAAGAAGGGCAGCGCGAACACGGCAGGCGGGGCCATGCGGTTTGTCAGCAGCCAGAAGAACAGATGCTTGTCGCCCAGAAACCGGTAGCGGCTGAAGGCATAGGCCGCAGGCAGCGCCACCGCCAGCGACAGGACCGTGTTCATCACCACATAGGTGATCGAGTTGATATAGCCGATATACCATGACCGGTCCGTCAGGATGACGCGGTAATTGTCCAGCGTCGGGTTCTGCGGCCAGAGCGTGAAGCTGCCCAGAATCTCCTGGTTGGTCTGCAGGCTCATCTTGGTCAGCCAGTAGATCGGCACCAGCATGAACAGCAGATAGACGACCATCACGACATGGCGGGCGCGCACCTTGGGGAACGTGGCCTTGCGGGCGGTGGGGGTTTAGGTCTCGGATGTGGCAACCATGTTAACGGCCCTCCGCTTTATCAAGGTTGGTCATGACGGTGTAGAACACCCAGGACACCAGCAGGATCACAAGGAAATACATGATGCTGAAGGCCGCCGCAGGTCCAAGGTCGAACTGCCCCAGCGCCATTTTCACCAGATCGATCGACAGGAAACTGGTGGCCGAACCGGGCCCGCCGCCGGTGACGACGAAAGGTTCGGTATAGATCATGAAACTGTCCATGAAGCGCAAAAGGATCGCGATCAGCAGCACGCCCTGCATCTTGGGCAATTCGATATAGCGGAACACCGACCAGCGGCTCGCCTGATCGATTTTCGCCGCCTGATAATAGGCCTGCGGGATCGATTGCAGACCGGCATAGGCCAGAAGGGCCACCAGCGATGTCCAGTGCCAGACATCCATCACGATGACGGTGATCCAGGCATGCAGGGGGTTGCGCGCATAGTTCCAGTCGATCCCGATTGCCGACAGGCTATAGCCCACCAGCCCGATATCGCCGCGCCCCATGATCTGCCAGATCGTACCAACGACGTTCCACGGAATCAGCAATGGCAGGGCCATCAGCACCAGACAGACCGAGGCCCAGAACCCCTTTTTCGGCATGCAGACCGCAATCGCGATGCCCAGCGGAATCTGGATTGCAAGGATAATGCCCGAAAAGGCCAGTTGCCGCCCCAGCGCATCATGCACGCGGCTGTCGGTCAGGACCTGTTCGAACCAGCCCAGACCTTCCCAGAAAACACGTTGTTGCCGAATGTGTCCTGCACCGAATAATTTACCACGGTCATCAGCGGGATGACGGCGGAGAACGCCACCAGCACCAGCACCGGCAGAACCAGAAACCACGCCTTGTTGTTTTGTACCTTGTCCATCAGACGGCCTTTCGTTCGGGGGTGGCGACCGCTTGCAGCGGGGCCACGCGCCAGTCATCGGCATAGACGTTGATCCGCTCTGGCGCGAAATGCAGACGGTTCGCACCGGCAGGGACGGCAAAGCCTTCGGGCAGGATCGCGTTCACCGGCTTGCCTGCGAATTCGGCGCGCAGGATCTGGTG
>DAISXL010000065.1:0-11890 GCA_036825855.1 Yoonia sp. | reverse complement strand
CAGGATCGGGCGATTACCTTGGGTTGATCCGCTGCGACAAACAACGGCGGCATCGGTGCGGATTATTGCCGATTTTTGAAAAATCAGGCTTGATCCTTGTGCCCGCGCGGCAATGATGGTCAGCCGTGCGAACCCTGACCGCTTGCAAGTTTCTGTGACCGCAGGCACAGGAGAGGCACCAAAAACGCGAAAAGACCTTATGAGAATTCTTTTAGTCGAAGACGAGCCAGTGCTCGCGCAGCAGATCAAGACGACATTGATCGCCGAAGGCTATGCTGTCGATCTGGCGGTGGACGGGATCGAGGGGCAGGCGCTGGGCGCTTCGCAGCCTTATGACACCGTCGTTCTTGACATTGGTCTGCCGGGGCGTGACGGCATGAACGTCTTGCGCAACTGGCGCGCCTGCGGGATGCGTGCGCCTGTGCTGATCCTGTCGGCGCGCGATGGCTGGACGGACCGTGTCGACGGGCTCGATGCAGGGGCGGATGATTATCTGACCAAGCCGTTCCACATGCCCGAACTTAGCGCGCGGCTGCGGGCGATGATCCGGCGCAAGTCCGAACAGGCCAACCCCGTGTTCGAGCGCGAGGGTGTGACGTTTGATTCACGCACCAATCAGGTGATGGTCGCCGGTGGCGTGGTCAGCCTCACGGCGCAGGAAACCGCCGTGCTGTCCTACCTGTTCCACAACGCCGGCCGTCTCGTGTCACGGACCGAGCTGTCGCAACATATCTACCAGCATGACGGCGAGCGCGATTCAAACACGATCGCGGTGTTCATCAACCGGCTGCGCAAGAAGCTGGGCGATGATCTGATCGATACCGTGCGCGGCCGTGGCTATGTGATCAAAGCGCCAGAATGACATCGCTGCGCGGTCGGGCCGTCATCGGCGGCATTCTCTGGGCTGCGGTGACGATCACGCTGGGGTTTGCGGGGCTGCAATCTTTTATCGATCAGGGCGCAGAACAGCGGTTCAACGACATGCTGCAAGCGCGGCTGATGCAGATCGCCGCCGTGGTCGAGACCCCCGCAATTCGGCCGGACGAGTTTCAGACCCTGACGGGCGATCCCGCGTTCAACCGCCCCCGGTCCGGCCTTTACTGGCAGGTCGAGGATGAATTCGGGCAAGTTTTGCGTTCTGTCTCGCTTGGCCAGACCGCCTTGCCGCGCCCGCAGATGCTGTCGAGTGAAATCGCCGTAAATACCTTTACCGGACCCTTCGGGGAAAATCTGCGCACCATGTCACAAACTCTGACCCTGCCCGATGGCAGTATCTGGCATGTGCAGGTCGCCATGTCGTTGCGCAGTCTCGAGCAGGAATTGTCCGAACTTCGCGAGATCATGCTTGTCGCGTTCACCTTCGTGGTCGTGATTGGCGTGGTCGGCGCGCTTTTGCAGGTGACGGTCACCTTGCGCCCCATCGAAAAGCTGCGCCGCGACGTGCAGCGCCGCTGGACCAGCGAGGGCGGGCTTGACCATGGCAAATACCCCGAAGAAGTGGCACCGCTCGTCTATGACATCGACACGCTGCTGACGCGCAACAGTGACATCGTCCGGCAATCGCGCAAACAGGCCGCTGATCTTGGCCACGCAATCAAGACACCCGCCGCCATCATGCGCAATGAACTGGAAGCGCTGGCGCGACAGGGGCAGCCGGTGGGCGAGGCGCTGGCGGCGCTTGATCGGCTTGATGCGCAGCTCAAGCGTGCCTTCGGACGGATGCGTGCCGAAGCTGGCCTTGCCGCGCGCCCCTCGGTCACCGTGATGGACCATTCACTGGGACGGATGGTGCGGGCTTTTGCCGATATGGCGACGCAGCGCCGTTTGACCTTGCAGGCTGCTTACCCCGATGGGCTGCGGGTGCGGATGGACCAGACCGATCTGGAAGAGGTCGTGGGCAACCTGCTCGATAACGCGCTCAAATGGGCACGTGGCGCGATCCGCCTTTCGGCGTCTCCTGCGGATACGCAGATCACGATCATGATCGAGGATGACGGGCCGGGAATTCCCGCCGACCGGATCGCTTTGGCGATGAGCAGTGGCGAAAGGCTGGATACTGCCAAGCCCGGCACAGGGCTTGGGCTGTCGATCGCGGCGGATCTTTTGCAGGCCTATGGCAGTGCTTTGGAACTGGATGCGTCGCCCGATCTTGGCGGCTTGCGCGCGTGTTTCCGCCTGCCTGTCGCGCCCCCGCAGGGTTGACATCCTCCGGTTTAGGCCTTGCATGGGCGGGTCGCCACCGCCGCCGCGAGACCTTTTGCCATGTACCGTCTGACAATGATCCTGATCTGGGGCCTGCTGCTGTTCAGCGGCTATTGGTTTGCGGGCGCGCAGCTGGTGCAGACCGGGGCAGACCGTGCCGCGCGTCTGCTGGCCGACCAAGGCGTCGATATGCAGGTCGGATCTGTCGCCACGACCGGATTCCCCGCGCAGTTTGCCACCACGGTGACCGATGTGCAGCTGGTCCACGCCGATTGGGCATGGCAGGGTGCGGCGGTGGACGTGCAGGCCGACAGCCTGCGCCCCTTTGCCGTGAACTTGACCTTTCCCACCGAACAGACCCTGCGCATCGCAGGCCAGACCCTGCGCGCCACCAGCGAGGATTGGCAGGCCGAAGCCTCTGTCAGGCCCACAGCGCGGTTGGCGTTTGATCGTGGCAGCCTGCGGATGGGCCGCACCGAGATCGTCTCGGATGACGGCTGGCAACTGGGCCTGCGCCGGATGGCCGCGACACTGGCCTTGGCCCCCGGTCAGACCGCCCGCTATGACGCAAGGATCGAAGCGGAAGAGATTTCGCTTCCGGCCGTCCTGCGCAACCGGATCGACCCGCAGGGGCAGCTTGGCGTGCAGGTAACCTCGGTGAGGGGGGCAGCGCAGGTCGGTCTTGCCAGACCTCTCGACCGCAATCTGCAAGGGAGGGTGCCTGATGTTGACCATCTGGCACTGGACAATCTGCAGATTAACTGGGGGCCGGTCACCGTGCAGATGTCAGGTGATGTCGCCGTCGATGCCGCTGGTGTCCCCACGGGGCAGATCATGCTGCGCACGCGGCAATGGGCCACCGTGGTCGATCTGATGATCGCCGCCGATGTCATCGACGCGCGTATCGCCGATACGGTCACGCGACTGGCAGGTTTCGCGGCGGACGCGGAAGGAATGTTGGAAATTCCCGTGGCCTTTCAGGATGGCGTCACGCTGGTCGGGGGTGTTCCCGTCGGCCCGGCACCGCGCCTGCGCTAGCTGGCACCGAACAGCCCCGTCAGCGCGCGGCGCACCAAGGCGGTGACCGACGGGCGCGGGCTGGCATGAAACGGCAACGGGCGGCAGACCTCGATTGCCGCAACGCCGACGCGGGCGGTCAGGGCACCGTTCACGACGCCTTCGCCAAAGCGGCGCGACACCTTGGCAAGGATGCCGCCCCCCGCGATCGTGCCGATCAGATCGTCGCCCACGGCAAGCGCGCCTGTCGCCACCAGATGCGTCAGTACTCCGCGCGTCAGCCGCCAACTGCCCAGGGTGCCCGACCGGCCACCATAGATTTCCGCGATCCGCCGGATCATCCGCAGGTTCGCCGTCAGCGCGGTGATCAGATCGGCCAGCGCCAGCGGCACAAAGGCCGTCACCATCGCGACCTGCCGTGCGGCGGCCTCGACCTCGCGCATGGCGCGCTGGTCGAGCGGTTGCAGCACCGTGGTTTCCGCCAGCCCCAGCAGCGCATCGGCATCCAGCATATCGCCCTGCCGCTGCGCGAGTTCCGCCTTGCCCCAAGCGGTATCGTCGCGCCCGGCATAAAGCCTATCCAGCGCGCCGACCACCTGCCGCGCGCCTTTCAGATCGTTACTGACCAGTGCATCGCGCGCGCCGATCTGCAGCGCATCCAGTTTGCGCAAGCGGCTGAAGGCCGACAATTCGCGCAGGCCGATGATGACCAGCACCAGCAGCAACAGCCCGATCAGGACGGTCGCGATCCCGCCCAACACAGGCGCGCGCGCCAGCAATCCGGTGACATAATCCCACGCCGCCAGCGACACGACAAAACCTGTCAGCAGCAGGGCAAGGCTCCAGAACCAGCGCGCGAGCGGGGATGGCGGGCGGCTTGCGACCACGGCAAGGCGCTGCATCGCGGCGCCCTGCACCTCGTCTGGGACGGCGGGGGCCGTGTCGGGGCGGGCGAAATCCTTGCCGTCGAGGTCGATCAGAACGGGCCTGCGGGTCATAGCCTGTCCCCCAGCAGGAACTGCGCCGCCTTGTCCAGCCGGATATGCGGCGGCCCGTCACCGGGGCGGAGCGTCAGGCGGGCAGGCGCGAAATTCATCACGCTGTAATCGGCATCCAGCCACTTGTCCGCGCCTTCACGCGCAGGTGCCAGCAGATGCGCAGGATCGTCGGGCAATTTGCCCGGATAGAACGCTGCCTGCTTGCCCCCGTCCAGCAACCGCCCGCGCACGACATCCAGCGGGCCATCTGCATGATCGACGGTATCCTCGACCGTGGTGCGCAGGGCGGCAATCGCCATCGCGGCGGTCTGTGCACCTGCGAAATCCGCACGGTCGCGCGCGTCGCGCAGCAGGGCCTGTGTGATCGCGGTCAGTTGCGCGTGCTGGGAATGGTGCAGGTGATCGGCCTTGGTCGCGGCGAAGAGGATTTTTTCCACCCGCCGCCCTTTGAAGATCCGCGTCAGAAAGGCGTTGCGCCCCGGTTTGAACGCCGACAGGACCGCAGCCATCGCGCGGCGCAGATCCTCCAGCGCGGCGGGGCCTGCATGGATCGCGCCCAGCACATCGACCAGCACGATCTGGCGGTCGATCTTGGCGAAATGGTCGCGAAAGAACGGGCGCACGATGTTTGCTTTGTAGCTGTCGAACCGCCGCGCCATTTCGCGCCCCAATGATTTGCGCGCGAACCCGTCGCCCGGCAGCGGCGCAAAGGTCAGCACGGGCGATCCGGCCAGATCGCCAGGCAACAGGAACCGCCCCGGCGTGCAGTCGGAAAACCCCGCCTCGCGCGCGGCGTTCAGATGCGCGGTATAGCTTGCAGCAAGGGCGGTCGCCTCTGGCTCTGACAAAGGCGCATTGGCATCCGTCTGCCCCGCCAGCGCAAGATAGGCGTCACCCCCCGGCCTGCCTGTGGCGCGGGCAAGGGCTGCCTTGGACCATTGCGCATAGGTCAGATCAAGCAAGCCGAGGTCCAGCAGCCATTCCCCCGGATAATCGACGATGTCGATATGCACGACACGCGGCCCCGACAGCCCCGACAACATGCCACCCGGCTGCACCCGCAACGACAGGCGCAATTCGCTGATCTGGCGGGTCCCTTCGGGCCAGCTTGGGTCAGGCGCGGTCAAGCGGGCGAGGTGGGTTTCATAGGCAAAGCGCGGCACGGTATCGTCGGGCTGCGGTTGCAGAAAGGCAGTCTTGATCGCGCCATTTGCCGCGGCGGTCAGTTGCGGCATCCGCCCGCGATCCATCAGATTGGCGACCAGCGAGGTGATGAACACCGTCTTGCCTGCCCGCGACAGGCCGGTCACACCCAGCCGGATCACGGGGTCGGTGAAAGGTGCGCTGAGCGTGCTGGTGACGCCTTCGACGCTGCGTGTGATCTGATCGGCGATATCGGCGATGCCCAAGACCGGCCCTTTCCATTGTTCACAAACAGATAAGCACAGAGTGCTGCGATGTGTAGGGATTGATTTTGCGCGCCTGCCCGCCTAATCGGGACCCATGCCGCGTTATGCCCTTCTTGTCGAATATCACGGCGCGCCTTTTGCGGGATGGCAGCGGCAGACCAGCCTGCCGTCGGTGCAAGGCGCGATCGAGGCGGCTTTGGCCAAACTTGAACCCGGTCCCCATACGATTGCCGCCGCAGGGCGCACTGATGCAGGGGTCCACGCGACAGGGCAGGTGGCGCATTGCGATCTTCTGCGCGACTGGGACCCGTTTCGTTTGTCCGAGGCGCTGAATTACCATCTCAAGCCCGATCCGGTCGCGATCCTTGATTGCGCGCAGGTCGCGGACGACTGGCATGCGCGTTTTGACGCGGTGGAACGGCAGTATCTGTTCCGCCTGCTCTCGCGCCGTGCGCCGCTGACGTCGGAAGCGGGGCAGATGTGGCGGGTCAATCATGCATTGGACGCAGAGGCGATGCAGGCCGGCGCGGATCATCTGCTGGGCCTGCACGATTTCACGACCTTCCGGTCGTCGATCTGTCAGGCGAAAAGCCCGGTCAAGACGCTGGATGAACTGCGCATCGAGGTTGTGCCGCGCGCTGTCGGCACCGAATTCCGGTTCCACGTGCGCGCGCGGTCGTTCCTGCACAATCAGGTCCGCAGCTTTGTGGGCACGCTGGAACGGGTGGGTGCTGGGGCGTGGCAACCCGATGATGTCGCCCGTGCGCTTGCCGCGCGCGACCGTGCCGCCTGCGGGCCGGTCTGTCCGCCAGAGGGGCTGTATCTGGCGGCCGTGCGCTATCCGGCCGACCCGTTTGCGCGGGTGTAGCCCGTCTGGAACCAAAGCCTCGCCCGGGCGTTGCCTGATGTGATTGGTCAATCCGCGCCTCTTGGGCTAGGTCTGTACCCGACGACGACCAAATGCCTGGGGGAGGCGCTGCGTGAAAAGACACCTGTGGATAACGGCGGCCTTTATTTTGGGGGCCGGTGCGGCCACGGCGCAGGATGTGCGGCTGGTTGCGGATACCGCGCGCGGCGCGCTGAGTGATGCCTCGTTGCTGCGCGCGCTGGATGATACCGCCGCCCCACAGGATTATGTTGCCGCCGCACGCGCGGATTATCGCCGGTTACTGACCGCGCTTTATGCCGAAGGCTATTACAGCGGCACGATCTCGATCACGATTGACGGGGCCGAGGCTGCAAATCTGGCACCGCTGGCCGCTCCTTCGGCGATCGATCAGGTTGTGATCACCGTCGATGCCGGCCCCCGGTTCACATTCGGCGATGTCGTGATCGCCCCTTTGCCGCCGGATGCGGATGTGCCAAGCGATCTTGGCCCGCGCGAACCCGCCCGGTCGGGGGTGATCCGCACCGCCACGACCCAAAGCCTGCGCAGTTGGCGCGATCTGGGCTATCCGCTGGTCGAGGTGGGCAGCCAGCAGATCACAGCGCGGCATCCGGATCAAAAGCTGGACGTCAGCATCGGGATCAATCCCGGCCCGCGACTGCGGTTCGGCGAGTTGGAGGTGTCGGGCAACGTCCGCGTGCGCACCGAACGGGTGCGCGCCATCGCAGGTCTGCCGGTCGGTGAAATCTATGCGCCCGACGACATCGCCGCGGCCGAACAGCGCCTGCGCCGGACCGGCACCTTCAACAGCGTGGCCCTGTCGACCGCCGAGGAGGCCGGCCCTGGCGGCACAATCGGCGTGCGCGCGCAACTGGACGAGGCCAAGCTGCGGCGGATCGGGTTCGGGCTGGAGCTGGATTCCATCGAGGGCGTCACGGTGTCGACCTTCTGGCTGCATCGCAACCTGTTCGGCGGCGCCGAACGGTTCCGCGCCGAAGCGGTCGTGTCGAACATCAACGCCGATACGGGTGGGACCGACTACGCCTTGCGCGGCAGTTTCGGCAGGCCCGCGACCTTTGGCCCCGATACGGATTTCTACGTCAATGCCGAAATCTCGCGGCAGGACGAGGACGCTTTTCTGGTCGATGCGCTGGAAATCGAAACCGGCCTGATCCGGTATTTTAGCGATGACCTGACGTTGCAGGGCGGGATCGGCGTGTTGACCGCGCAAGAAGAAACCGCGCTGGGCAATCGGGATTACACGCTGCTGATCCTGCCCCTGCGCGCCACCTTGGACCGGCGCGACAACGTCGCGAACGCAACGGCCGGTTATTATCTCGACACGCGGATCACACCCTTTGCCAGCGTTGACGGCGATCTGACCGGCACGCGCATCTATGGCGACGCACGCGTGTATCGGACCTTTGGCGAGGATGCGGGTTTTACCCTTGCCGCGCGGGGTCTGGTCGGCAGCCTTGTCGGGGCCGAGATCGGCGAAGCGCCTGCCGATTTTCTGTATTTCTCGGGCGGTGGTGGCACCGTGCGCGGCCAGCCTTACCAGTCGCTGGGGGTTGAAACGCAGGTGGGGCCCGACACCGTCACGACGGGCGGCACATCGTTTCTGGGTGCCCAGCTTGAAGCCCGTTATGCGATCCGCGAGAACATCTCGCTGGTCGGGTTCTACGACGCGGGCTTCATCGGTGATACGGCCATCCCCGGCGACAGCGGCGACTGGCACGCAGGCGCGGGGCTCGGGGTGCGCTACAACACCGGTATCGGCCCGATCCGGCTGGACATAGGCACACCTGCGAGCGGCGATGATGCGGGTGAAAGCGTGCAGGTTTACATCGGAATAGGACAAGCGTTTTGAGACTTCTTTGCCTGATCTTCCTACTGGTTCTGCCCGCGTCCCTGATCGCACAGGCCGGTGATGACGACCGCGGCTATCTGACCGGCCTGATCGAGGACAACCTGTCGGGCGATGATCGCACCGTCACGATCACAGGCTTTGAAGGCGCGCTGAGTTCCGAAGCGCGGATCGCCCAGTTGACCATCGCCGATGCCGACGGCGTCTGGCTGACGCTCGAGGATCTGGTCCTGCAATGGAGCCGCGCGTCGCTGTTGCGCGGGGCGATCAACGTGCAGCAGTTGCGCGCAGGTCGCGTGATCCTGTCGCGCGCGCCTGTGGGCGGCGATACCGGCCCGACCCCCGAGGCGCAGCCTTTTGCGCTGCCGGAATTGCCGGTCAGCGTATCCATCGGCGTGCTGGAAATCGACCGGATCGAGATTGATGAATCGTTCCTTGGCGAACCTCTGGTGGCGCGCGTGCAGGGTGCCGCGCAATTGGCCGGTGGCGAAGGCACGGCAGACTTGCTGGCGACGCGACTGGACGGCAAAGAGGGATCGTTCCAGATCGACGGCAGTTATTCCAACGAAACCAATGTACTGGCCATTCTGCTGGACCTTGACGAAGGCGCGGACGGGATCGCTGCGCGCCTGCTCGACTTGCCGGGGCGTCCTTCGGTCAAGCTGACCGTGCAGGGCGATGCGCCGCTCGATGACTTTGCGGCGACGCTCGCGCTGGCCACTGACGGGCAGGACCGGCTGACAGGCGATTTCGCCTTGGCCACGGTTGATGGCCAGCAGCAGGTGCGGCTTGATGTGGGCGGCGATGTCTCGCCATTGTTCGCAGAGGAATATCAGGACTTTTTCGGTGATGCGGCGCAGCTACAGGTCGCCGTGAACCGCGCCGCGGACGGCAGCATCGATATCCCCAGCATCGTGCTGGACGCGGGCCGTGCGCGCCTGACGGGCACCGTGCGGATCGGCGCGCAGGGCTGGCCGGAGATCATCAGCATCACGGGCGGGATCACGCCTGACGACGATCAGCCTGTGTTGTTGCCTTTGGGCGGGCCACGGACCTTTGTCGATGGCGTGACGCTGGACGTGGGCTATGACGCGGCCGTGTCGGACGACTGGACGATGGACATGACCGTCAACGGGCTAGACCGTCCGGGCCTTGGGATCGACGTGCTGACAGCGCGCGGCGGCGGTGTGCTGCAATCGGG
The DNA here is from genome assembly GCA_036825855.1 of Yoonia sp. Lineage (GTDB taxonomy): Bacteria > Pseudomonadota > Alphaproteobacteria > Rhodobacterales > Rhodobacteraceae > Yoonia. Next base: position 2,310 of record DAISXL010000065.1, on the reverse strand, counting down.
CGAAGGCGAACAGGTCGGGCGGCTGACTGCCAATGTGACCTATGGCACGCAAGGGCTGCAGCTGGACGACAGCGGTGCGTCGCAGGCGCTGGGCGATGCCGTGACCGGCGCGCTGCTTTTGGAACGGATTGAAGGCCAGAATGTCGAAATCCGGCGCCTGTCGCTGTCGGGCGCGGGCCTGTCCCTGCTTGCACGGGCCGAGATCGCGGGCGCAAGCCAGGGGTTCCAGACGGATGCGACCGTATCCGCCGATGTGGCCGGGCTGGAACGGTTTTCAACGCTGGTCGGGCAGGATTTGGGGGGCGCTGCGACGTTCGATATCGTGGCCGACCTGACGCCGCTTGACGGCATCTTCAACATTGGCCTCACCGGCACAACGTCCGATCTGTCCGTGGGTATTCCGCAGGCCGATGCGGTGCTGGCTGGCGACGGCACGATTGCCGCGCGCCTTGTGCGCGACACGGCGGGCACGCGACTGGAAAACCTTGCCGTTGCCACCGATGCCGCAGAGGTCACGGCCTCTGCGAACCTGACCAGCGCGGGGTCGGTCGCGGATATCGACGCAACCCTGCGCGATGTCGCGCTGATCGTGCCGGACCTTGCCGGTGCGGCGACCGCCACCGGGCAGGTCACGATGTCGGCACAAGGACAGATCGGCTTTACGCTGGAAGGTGATGCGCCTGCGGCCAGCTACAGCGCGACAGGTACGGTCGTGCCAGTTCCCGAGGACGGGCAGACGATCAATATCGACCTTGCCGCCGATGTGTCCGATCTGTCGCAATATGCCGGTATCGCAGGGCGCCCCTTGGCCGGGGCTGCGGCCCTGACTGTGCGGGGTGTGCTGCTGAGCGACAGCGCGCGCTTCACGCTTGATGTCGCAGGCCAGACGCAGGACCTTGTCACAGGCATCGCACAACTTGATCCGCTGCTGGCGGGTGAAGGCGAGATCACGGCACAGATCGCACGTCCGGGCGATGACGCGGTGCAGGTGACGGGCCTGTCGGTGCAGACGCCTGCCGTCGATATTCAGGGCGACGCCGATCTGCGGCTGGACGGGCCGGTCACGGCGGACCTTGCCGTACGGATCGCGGATGCGCGCCTTGTGGACCCGGCCTTGGCCGGACCGCTGAGCCTGACGCTGGATGCCACGCCCACCGACACAGGTGAAACGGCGGCGGCACTGCGGATCAACGGCTTCGATGTGGACGTGGCGCTGGACGCGGTCGTCGCAGGCCGCGCGGCGGGCTATGAGACGACAGGCGATCTTGTCGCGCAGGTGCCGGACCTGTCGACCTATGCAGGTCTGATCGGCCAACGCTTGCGCGGCAGTATCGACCTGACCGCCTCTGGCCGTTTGGTGCCGGACCTCAGCGCCTTTGATGTGCAGGTCAATCTGCGCAGCGAAAGTCTGGGCATCGGCAATCCGACGGTGGATTCGCTGCTGGCGGGGACCGGCCGGATCACCGCCGATCTCGGTCTGGCTGACGAGGTGCTGGCGGTGCGCACGCTCGAGGTGTCGACGCCGCAAGTGTCCTTTGTCGGCGCGTTGAACAGCAACGGCGGTGACCGGCAGGGGCGTTTCAACGCGAGCTTGCGTGATGTTGGCCTGCTGACCGACCAGATCAGCGGGCCGGTCCGTGCCACAGGCAGCGCCTCGCTGGATGCGCAGGGCAACTGGGGTGTGGATGCCACGGGCACTGGACCGGGTGGACTGACCGCCGAGGTGCGCGGCAGCGTGGCGCAATCGGGAACGCTCGATCTTGCGATCAACGGGGCTGCGCCACTTGCGCTTGCCAATGCCGCGATCGAACCGCGCAGGTTGAGCGGCACGGCCAATTTCGACCTGCGCGCGGTCGGACAACCGGGCCTTGATGCGCTGAGCGGGCAGATCACCTTTGCCAACGGCAGGCTGGCCGCGCCCACGCTCGGACAAGCGTTGAGCGGGATCAGGGGCGCCGTGCGCCTTGGCAACGGCGCGGCGCAGATCGATCTGCAATCGAATGTCGAAGGCGGCGGCGGGATCGCGGTGTCCGGCCCGATCGGGCTTGGCGCGGGCAATCCGGCAGATGTCACCGTCCGGCTGACCGAGGTCGTGCTGCAGGACCCCGAACTCTACCGCACCACCGTCAACGGTGCGATCACCCTGCAAGGGCCGCTGCAAGGCGGCGCCCGGATCGCGGGACGGCTTGCCTTGGGCCAGACCGACGTGCAGGTGCCGTCCTCCAGCATCAGCACCTTGGGTGCCTTGCCCGACGTGGTCCACCGGCGCCCCAGCCGCGAGGTGACGACGACGCTGGCGCGCGCGGGCCT
>DAISXL010000064.1:0-11895 GCA_036825855.1 Yoonia sp. | reverse complement strand
TTCAGCCCCAACCCCGTGCGCACGGCTTGGGCCACGCATTCCTCGTTGATGACAGGCAACATGCCAGGCATCCCCGCATCCACAAAGGCCACGTTGCTATTGGGTTCGGCCCCGAACAGGGTCGAGGCACCGGAAAACAGTTTGGCGTTGGTCGCGACCTGCGCATGGACTTCCAGCCCGATCACCAATTCCCAATCGCCGGTCGCACCGGAAATGACTTTGGGGGCGGGGGTGTCATAGGTCAGGTCAAGCATCAACGCATCCTTGGTTCAGGTCCTGACGATCTTTAAAGAACCGCGCAGGTTTGCACGATCTCTAAAAGAACGCGGCCCCCGCTTCAAGGTGTGCTGGGCGCACCTTTTGACAGCCAAGGCCGCGTTGTCGCGATCAGGTTCACCACCGGCGCATATTCCCCGCCCAAGGCAAGTGTGGCCGCGCGCAGCAGCGCGATGCCTTCTTCGGGGTCGCGCGGAATGGCCGAGGCGGAAATCGGCTCGCCCATCGTGACAACAAAGGGCTGGCGGTCCTTGTTCAGCGTCTCGTGGAACAGGGTGATGTCGCGCAGGGTGGGGTGGATACGGTCAAAGATGTAGAACAGCGCCGAATTGCGCGCCTGAATGTTCACCGGAATGACCGGCAGGTCGAACTTGCGCGCCAGCATCGCGGCCGAGGCCATCCACGGGCGTTCATGCAGGGACAGCCAGCGCCGTTTGGCCAGCCGTCCCGACGGGAAGATCACGCCAAGACGCCCGGCCTCGGTCGCGGTGCGCACGAAGGACATGGTTTCGCGGGTCTTGGCATGGCTGCGCAGTTCCTTGCGCCATTCGACGGGTGCGATCATGCTGTCCATCTGCGGGAACACGCGCAGGATATCGCGGTTGGCAAAGAAATAGGCATCGGGGCGCGTCTGCGCGATCAGATGGTTCAGGATAATCCCGTCCGCGATTCCCGTGGGATGGTTCGCCACGATCAGCGCAGGCCCATGTGCGGGCAGATGGCCAAGACCCTTGCTTTCGACCATCAGGGCAAGGCGGGCCGCCATCTCTTGCATGATCTGGGCCGCGTCCGCATGTTCGAGTTTCTGCGCGATCTGCAGCGTTTTCTCATAACCCAGCATGGCGTGGAGCGCCTTGCGCACGTGGCGCGTCCCGGGTCGGTCCGCATAAAGCCACGGCGCACGCTCGGCAATCAGGGGCGTGATACGCTTTTCCATAAAATACCAAACACCAGAATTCTGTAACCGTTCCACGACATTGCCGTTTTTTCGGCTGATATGCAAACAGGTGCCCCGCGCGGACAAAGATCAGCAAAGTTTCGCGCGGCGCTGGATTTGGGGGTTGGCCAGCCTATCTGGCCGTCATGCCGAAGATGCGTAAAAAATCCGATCTGCCCCAAAAGACCTGCGCGACCTGCGGCAGGCCGTTCACTTGGCGCAAGAAATGGGCCAAGGTCTGGGACGCCGTGCGCTATTGTTCGGACAAGTGTCGCGGAACGCGCAACTGAATTTCCCCGCGCTTGTTGCCTATCGGAAACTTGTGTTCTAATTCCTGTCCCAAACACGGGTATGCTGCCGCATGCCGGAAGAGAAGGAACAATAGCCATGACCGATCGCGTTGCAAAACAGGGGCTTCAGGTCGCCAGCGAACTGGCGGATTTCATCGAAATGCAGGCGCTGCCCGGCACGGGGATCAGCGCAGACGCCTTCTGGACAGGGTTTTCCGGTTTGGTGGCAACGATGACCCCGCGCAACCGTGCGCTGCTGCAAAAACGCGACGACCTGCAATCGGCCATCGACGCTTGGCATGTCGGCCAGCGCGGCAAGCCGCATGATCGCGTGGCCTATGAACATTTCCTGAAGGATATCGGCTATCTTGTGCCCGAAGGCGATGATTTCGAGATCGACACCGCGAACGTCGACCCCGAGATCGCCACGATCCCCGGACCGCAGCTTGTCGTGCCGATCACCAATGCCCGTTTCGCGCTGAACGCCGCCAACGCCCGCTGGGGCAGTCTGTATGACGCCTTCTATGGCACCGATGCCATGGGCGTGCAGCCGCCAGCGGGCGGCTATGACCGTGGGCATGGCGCCCGCGTCGTCGCCCGCGTGCGGGTGTTTCTGGACGAGGCGTTCCCCATCGAAGGCAAAAGCCACGCGGATGTCGCGCGCTATCACGTCCAAGACGGCCAGTTGCTGATCGACGATGCCCCCCTGCGTGATCCTGCGAAATTCGTGGGCTATCGCGGCAACCCCAAGGCCCCCGATGCGGTTGTGCTGGTCAACAACGGGCTGCATGTCGAACTGGTGTTCGACCGCGCCCATCCGATCGGCAGCCGCGATCAGGCGCTTTTGGCCGATGTCCGGCTGGAAAGCGCTGTTTCCGCGATCATGGATTGCGAGGATTCGGTCGCCTGTGTCGATGCCGAGGACAAGGTGCTGGCCTATAGCAACTGGCTGGGCCTGATGAAGGGCGACCTGACCGCCGATCTGGTCAAGAACGGCAAGACGATGACCCGCAAGCTGGCCGCTGACCGTGACTATACGACGCCCACTGGCGGCAAGATCACGCTGAAAGGCCGCGCGCTTCTCTGGATTCGCAACGTGGGCCATCTGATGACCAACCCCGCGATCCTCGATGCCGACGGCGAAGAGGTGTTCGAAGGGCTGATGGATGCGATGATCACCACGCTGATCGCGCTGCATGATCTGGCGAAAGAGGGCGGCAATTCCGCCCACGGCTCTGTCTATGTGGTCAAACCCAAGATGCACGGGCCGGAAGAAGTGGCCTTTACCAACGACATTTTTGCTGCGGTCGAGGATGTGCTTGGCCTGCCGCGCCACACCGTCAAGATCGGCATCATGGACGAGGAACGGCGCACGACCGTCAACCTCAAGGAATGTATCCGCGCCGCGAAAAGCCGTGTCGCTTTCATCAACACGGGCTTTCTGGACCGCACCGGCGATGAAATCCACACCTCGATGGAGGCAGGTCCCTTCAGCCGCAAGGATTTCATCAAGCGCAAGCAGTGGATCGGCGCCTACGAGGATCAGAACGTCGACATCGGGCTGGAATGCGGCTTTTCGGGGCGCGCCCAGATCGGCAAGGGGATGTGGGCCATGCCCGACCTGATGGCCGCAATGCTGGAACAGAAGATCGGCCATCCGCAATCGGGGGCGAACTGCGCCTGGGTGCCAAGCCCGACAGCGGCGACGCTACATGCGCTGCATTACCACAAGATCGACGTGATGGCGGTGCAGGCGCGGCTGCGCAAAGGCGGGCGGCGCGCCTATGTGTCCTCGATCCTCGATATTCCGCTGGCGCAATACCAGCGCTGGAGTGATGCGCAGAAAATGCGCGAGGTGGAAAACAACGCACAAGGCATCCTTGGCTATGTCGTCCGCTGGATCGATCAGGGTGTCGGCTGTTCCAAGGTCCCCGACATCAACAACGTGGCCCTGATGGAAGACCGCGCCACCTGCCGCATCTCGTCCCAAGCGCTGGCGAACTGGCTGCATCACGATGTCGTCGGGCGTGACGCCGTGATGGAAGCGATGCAGAAGATGGCCCGCGTCGTGGATGACCAGAACGCAGGCGACCCCGCCTATCGCCCGATGGCCCCTGATTTCACCGGCATTGCCTTTCAGGCGGCCTGCGATCTGGTGTTCAAAGGACGCGAACAGCCTTCCGGCTATACCGAACCCGTGCTGCACCAGCGCCGTCTGGAACTGAAAGCCCAACGCAACCACTAAGGCGACGACGCCCCGAAGGAGACGAGAATGTCAGAGATTTCGATCACGAAGGCCCGCACGATCATCCGCAAGGCGCTGGCCACAGGGCGCGAGCTGGGGCTGAAACCGCTGTCGGTTGTGGTGCTGGACGCGGGCGGCCATGTAAAGGCGTTTGAACGCGAAGACGGCGCATCGCCCGGCAGGTTCGGCATCGCCCATGGCAAGGCCTACGGGTCGGTCATGCTGGGCATGGCGGGCAAGGCGCAGATGGCCCGCGCCGAGGCGCAGCCGTTTTTCATGGCCGCCATCAACGGCGTGTATGGCGGACAGGTCGTGCCTGTCCCGGGCGGCGTGCTGGTGCGTGACAAGAAAGGCACTGTCATCGGGGCCGTCGGCGTTACAGGCGATACTTCCGACAATGACGTCATCGCCGCGATGGCGGGGATCGAAGCAGCTGGGCTGACAGGCGAAGCCTGAGCCCGATTTCCCCGCGACAGGGCGGTCAACTGCCGTTTTCATGGGCATGTGCGCCAGCGCATGCCCCCTTGTGCGCGCGACATGCCTTCCGCTTTGGGCGCGGCACGGCTATCTTCTGTGCAATATTGCAGGAGAATGACATGCGCCGACCAGTGATCGGGATCATCGGCAACAGCTATCTGATCAACGATGAATACCCCGCCCATGCCGCTGGCACGATGAACGCGCAGGCCTTGGCCGAAGTGTCCGGCTGCCAGCCGCTGATCGTGCCGTCGCATCCGGGGCTGGTCTGTATCGACACCTTGCTGGATATTTGTGACGGTTTTGTCTTCCCCGGCGCGCGCGCCAACGTCCATCCCGAAGAATATGGCGAGGAAGAAACCCCCGCCCACGGCACGTTCGACCGCGACCGCGACCGTCTGACCCTGCCGCTGATCCGCGCTTGCGTGGCGCGCGGCCAGCCGATCCTTGGCATCTGCCGCGGGTTTCAGGAGGTCAATGTCGCGATGGGCGGCACGCTTTTCCCCGAAATCCGCGACCTGCCCGGGCGCGACAACCACCGCATGCCCCCCGACGGGTCGCTGGAGGAGAAATTCGCCCTGCGCCATACCGTGACTTTCCGGCAGGGCGGTGTGTTCCACCGCCTGATGGGTGCGCCCAGCGTGATGACCAACACGCTGCACGGGCAGGGGATCAAGCAACCCGGCCCCCGCGTGATCGTTGACGGCCACGCGCCCGACGGCACGCCAGAGGCGATCTATATCGCCGATGCGCCCGGTTTCACCCTGTCGGTGCAGTGGCATCCCGAATGGAACGCCGATGCCGATCCGGTGTCGCGCCCGCTGTTCACCGCCTTTGGCGATGCCTGCCGCGACTGGGCGGCCGGGGCCTTGCGCAAGGTGTCGTAAACGATTACGCCTGAGCGGATGAAACGCTCGCGCATCAATGACATCATGGCCGAGGCGGATCAGATGATCCGGTCGCACGGCTTTACCCTGCCGCCTTTTGCCTATTGGTCGCCCGACCAGTTCAAGGCCCGTGCCAGCGATGCCCGCGCCGTGATCGACGCACGCTGCGGCTGGGATATCACCGATTACGGGGCCGGGCTTTACGATCAGATGGGCCTGTTCCTGTTCACCCTGCGCAACGGGCGGCTGGCTGACCTGCAGCGCGGCGGGGGCATGTGCTATGCCGAAAAGCTGCTGATCTCGAAACAGGACCAGCTGTCGCCAATGCACACCCATGTCATCAAGGCCGAGGATATCATCAACCGTGGTGGCGCGACGCTGGTGGTGGAGCTCTATGGCTCTGACCCCGCTGGCCAGTTCGATGAAACGGCGGGTGGTGTGGTCATGTGCGACGGCATCACGCGGGCTTTCGCCCCCGGCGACAAGCTGCGCCTTGCCCCCGGCGAAAGTGTCACGCTGATGCCCGGCGACTGGCACGCCTTTTGGGGCGAGGGGGGCGATGTGCTGATCGGCGAAGTCTCGACCGTCAACGACGACGAGACCGACAACATCTTCCGCGAGCCGATCGGGCGCTTTGCGCAGATCGAGGAGGATGTCGCCCCCACCCATCTGCTGGTCAGCGACTACGCGGACTGGCTGTCCGCGTAGAAATTTTTTGTCAAAAAATTTTGGCGCGCCAAAAATTTTCGCCGAAAATTTTTGCCTCCCGGCCATTTACAAGATCAGATCAAAGGTCTTGATCAGCGGCAATTCCCGCGCCCTGACACCTGTCAGATCGAACAAGGCATTGCCAAGTGCAGGCATCGCAGGCGGCGTGCCCGGTTCACCGATCCCGCCAAGATGCGCGCTGGTTTCCAGAACACGCACGTCGAACCGCGGTGTCGTATGCATCCGCAGCGCATCGTAATCGGTGAAATTGCCTTGATCGGCAGCCCCGTCGGTGAATGTCACCTCTTCCTGCATCGCGGCAGACAAGCCATAGATCGCGCCCGACACCATCTGCGCCTCGATGATCGACGGATCAAGCGCTGTGCCGGGATCGCAGGCGATCCAGCAGTGGTTGATGCGGATGCCGCGGCCGGTATCCTCGACCTCGACCACCTGTGCGGTGGCGGTTCCGAAGGAATGGCAGAACGCCACACCGCGCCCGATATTGGCGGGCGTCTCGCCTGTCCAGCCGCACATCTCGCCCACCGCACGGATCACACCAGCCGATGGCGCATGTTCCCGCTCGGCCAGCGTCAGGCGGAACTGCAACGGATCGGTGCCTGCGGCATGGGCCATCTCGTCGATGAATGTATCCAAAAAGAACCCGTTGAACGACGCCGCCACCGACCGCCAAAAGCCCACAGGCACCGAGACATCCGCCAGATGCCCCGTGATGCGGAAATTCGGCACGCCATAGGGCTGGTCTGCCGCGCCTTCGACATGGGCGCGGTCGGGGCCGGGGGGAACCTGCCCCATCTGGCGCAAGGCGGATTGCCGGAACACCGACGGGGCGGCGATCTTGCCGTCGATCAGTTGCGCTGCGCCATCCGCCACCACACCGCGGAACCGCGCCATCGCCGCAGGGCGATAGAAATCTTGGCGCATGTCCTCTTCCCGGGTCCATGTCATGCGGATCGGCGTGCCGGGCAGGGCGGCTGCAATGCGCGTGGCCTGCACGGAATAATCCGTCTCGCCCCGCCGCCCGAACCCGCCACCCATCAGCGTCGTGTGGACGGTGACAGCTTCGGGAGCGATCCCCGCGGCGGCCGCGCATTTGTCGCGCGTCATCACGGGGGCCTGATTGCCGGTCCAGATTTCCAGCCTGTCGCCCGAGAATAGGGCAGTGGCCGTCATCGGCTCCATCGTGGCATGGGCGAGGAAAGGCACGGTATAGTCCGCCACAACCTCGGTCCCTGCGATTTCGGCCGTCACATCGCCATCGTCGCGCACGGTGCTGTCGGGGGCCGCGTCAAAGGCCGCACTGATCGCCGCCATGATGCCTGCGGTATCGGCGGGATAGGTCGCGTCTTGCCAGACAATCTCGACCGCTTCGGCGGCCTGCATGGCCAGCCATGTGTTCGAAGCGACGACAGCGATCCCGTCGCCAAGGTCGATCACCGCCTCGACCCCCGCCATCGCGCGCGCGGCGCTGTCGTCATAAGACACCATGCCCGCGCGTTTGGGGTTGATCCGCACCGTGGCGAATTTCATGCCCGCAAGCTGCACGTCACCCGCGAATTGCGCGGTGCCGGTCGTCTTGGCCAGCATGTCGACGCGCGGCATGGATTTACCGAGGTATTTCCATTCAGATTTGGGCCGCAGCGCGACATCGGGCAGGGCGACATCGCGCACCGCCTCGGCCAGCGCGGTATAGGCGATGCGGGTGCCGTCGGGGGCGATGACATGGCTGTCCGCGGTCCGCAGGTCGCTGGCCGCAACGCCCAACTGCGCCGCCGCCGCCAGTTTCAGCGCCTCGCGGGCGCTGGCACCGGCATGGCGCATCCGCTCATACCCGTCCTTCATCGAGGTGGACCCGCCCGTTACCTGCAAATGCAGCAACTTACCGACCTCGCCGATCCCCTGCCGCAGGCTGTGGCGGAAATCGGTGTCGGCGTAATGGCGGAACGGCAGGGCAAGGCCCAAAAGCGCCTGGTTGTAATAGGCCTGCGCGGGCGGGCCGTGCAGGACGGTGATATCCTCCCAGGCGACATCCATCTCTTCGGCGACAAGGGCCGCCAGCGTGGTCTGCACGCCTTGGCCCATTTCGGCGCGCGGCGCGATGACGGTCACCCCGTCCTGATTGAGCAGGATGAACGGGGTCAGCACCGCCTCTCCGGCCTGTGCGACCAGCGGGTTCGGCGCATCCTTGCGGATCTGGTAGGCCCCGAACGCGACCCCGCCCACGATGGCGGCGGATCCGATCAGAAAGGTGCGGCGGGCGATTTTGCGGAAACTGGCCATGATTACACCTCTGTCAGACGCTGGGCGGCGTCCTTGATCGCGGCACGGATGCGCGGATAGGTCCCGCAGCGGCACAGGTTGCCCTGCATCGCGGCGTCGATATCGTCATCTGTGGGGGCAGGGGTTTCGGCCAGCAAGGCTGCGGCATTCATGATCTGGCCGGACTGGCAGTAACCACATTGCGCGACCTGATGGTCGATCCAGGCCTGCTGGATCACGGCCAGATTGTCGGGCTGGCCCAGCCCTTCGATCGTCGTCACCTCGCCCCAGACATCGGCGAGAGCTACCTGACAGGACCGCACGGCCTGTCCGTCGATATGCACGGTGCAGGCGCCGCAGGCGGCAATCCCGCAGCCGAATTTCGTGCCGGTCAGCCCGATTTCATCGCGCAGCACCCAAAGCAAAGGCACATCATCCGGGAGATCGACGCTGTGCGCCGTGCCGTTGATCGTCAGTGATACCGCCATGTCATGCCTTCTTTCTGAACTATTCGGTTTAGTTTACCCGGCGTCCGTGATTCCGGCAAGCCTGCCGCATCTTCCGAGCACGTCAATTCGCGCAATGCGCGATTTGACGCGATCCCCGCCGGAGGCGACCGCAGCTTGCTGCGGTCACAGCACTGCCAGCCCCTTGATCCGCCCCAGCAGCTTGGGGATCGCATCCTTGAACCGGAAAAACCCGTGGGTTGCGTGGGGCCATGCGTCCAGATCATAGGGGCGCAGCATGCGCACCGCGTCGATATGGCGCAAGGTATCGGCGGCAGGGCCGACAGGCGGGCAGGCCATCACCATCTGGTCCAGCCCTTCGGCCTTGCGCCAGTCGTCCAGCGCATCGGCACTGATGATGCTGACGCGGCCCAGCTGGCCTGCAAACCTGTCGTGGCAGTCCCGCATCGCGCCGGCGACGAAATCCGTGACCATCGGGGCCACCTGCAACGGGCTGCGCTGGTCTGTTGTTTGCACAAAGCCGGTGGCGACAGGTGTCACCTTGTCCAGCAGCCAGTCCGGCGACAGGTCATCCTCGGTCAGGATCAATCCGGTGCGCTTGGCGAGGGCGATCGTCCCGCTAACGGGCAGCGGCCCGCAGGCCGGATGCGGCGGGCTGGACAGCGCGGCGGGCACCTGCGCCAAGCCTTCGGGCCGGAACCGGCCTTGGGTGTATTTGGCGATATTGTCCGGCTGCGCCAGATAGGCCTTGCCCAGCGTCTGGATGCCGCCGACCCAACGCCATGACAGCGTGTTCGATGCCGCATCACCGTCCAGCAGATGCCGCAGAAAGAAATCCGCGCCCAGCACCCAGGGCAGGTGCAGCGTGTGAATCCAGATCGAGGCGAACCACATCCGCGCATGGTTGTGCAGATAACCCGTCTCCACCAGTTGCCGCGCCCAATGGTCGAATCCGTCGATGCCGGTCTGTCCGAGACAGGCGGCTTCCCACCGCTTACGCAGGCCTGCCTGCGTCTGGACCTCGTTCAGTGCCGCCCCCAGATCGCGCCGGTAATCGGCCCAGACGGTCGGGCGCAGCTCCAGCCAGCCTTTCCAATAGGTGCGCCAGACCACCTCCTGAATGAACTTTTCGGCCGCTTGCGGGCTGTGGCGGGCCAGCACGGCGCGCAGCACCTCGTCCTCGGTGATCATCCGATGGCGAATATAGGGCGACAGCACCGAGACATGGGCAAGGTCGTCATAGTTGCGCAGGCTCGCATAGTCGCGGCCCGCGCGGGGGACGAAATCGGCAAGGCGGGTCAGCGCGGCGGAACGGGTCGGGGTGAACATGCGTGCCAATTAACCCGCGCCTGACCGGTTTCAATGGCGCCTGTTCTTGACAGCAGCGCGGGGGCGGGCCAACGCTGCCGCATGTTTGATCTGCGCCCTGTCGGATATGTGATCGGTCTGCTTGTCGCCTCGCTGGGTGTGACGATGCTGGTGCCTCTGGCAGCCGATCTGCTGGCGGGCGATCCGCATTGGTTCGTCTTTTTCGAAAGCGCTGTGATCACGATCCTGACGGGCGGCTTGCTCGCGCTGGCCTGTTCCAACGGCGTGACGGCGGGGCTGACCTTGCGCCAGACTTTCCTTCTGACCTCGCTTGTCTGGCTGACGCTGCCGCTGTTCGGGGCGATCCCTTTCATCCTTGGCGCGACCGAGGCGACGCTGACGGATGCGTTTTTCGAATCCATGTCCGCGCTGACGACGACAGGCTCCACGACCTTTACCCAGCTTGAAACTTTGCCAGCTGGCTTACTGTTGTGGCGCGGCGTGCTGCAATGGCTGGGCGGCATCGGGATCATCGTTGTGGCGATGGTGTTCCTGCCCGAACTGCGGGTCGGCGGCATGCAGATTTTCCGCTCGGAAGCCTTTGAAACGATGGGAAAAATCCTGCCCCGTGCAGGTGAGATCGCAAAGCAGATCTCGGTCATCTATCTGATGCTGACGGTGGCCTGCGGGCTGATCTATGCCGCCCTCGGGATGGCGCCTTTTGATGCCTTCGTCCATGCGCTGACCACGGTGTCGACCGGCGGGATGGCGACGACGGATGCCTCTTTCGCGTTCTATAACGGCGGCATCCACTACACGGCCGTCGTGTTCATGATCCTCGCGGCGCTGCCGTTTGTGCGCTATGTGCAACTGCTGGCGGGCACGGCGGAACCACTGTGGCGCGACAGTCAGGTGCGGGTGTTCTTTGCGCTGCTGGCCCTGCTTACCCTGTTCATCACCGCCTGGCTTTGGGCGCGCGAGGGCGAATGGACCGAACTGGCCTTCCGCGAGGCTTTGTTCAACATCGTCTCGATCATGTCGGGCACTGGCTATTCCAGCGCGGATTACATGCAATGGGGCACGTTTCCGGTGGTCGCCTTCTTTTTCATCGGCTTGATCGGCGGCTGCGCGGGGTCCACCGCCTGTTCGGTCAAGGTGTTCCGTTACCAGATCCTGTTCGCCGCGATCAAAAGCCAGATCCGCCAGATCCATAGCCCGCATGGCGTGTTCACCCCGCGGTTCCAGGGCTCGCCGATTGGGGATGACGTCATGAACTCGGTCATCGCCTTCTTCGTGGCTTTCGTGTCGCTTTTGGGGGTCATCACGGTGCTGCTGGGGCTGACCGGCCTTGATTTCATCACGTCGATTTCGGGTGCCGCGACCGCCATCGCCAATATCGGCCCCGGCCTTGGGCCAGAGATCGGCCCGGCGGGCAATTTCGCCGATATCAACGATCCGGCGAAATGGATCCTGTCCATCGCGATGTTCGTGGGCCGGCTGGAAGTGATGGTCGTGCTGACGATCATCTCGGTCCGGTTCTGGCGCAACTGATTGACCCTTGGGGCGGCGGGGCCTATGTGACGGCCAAGATGCAAACGAGGGTGCCCATGTCCGACAAACCGCGCAGTTTTCAGGAAATCATCCTGCGGCTTCAGTCCTATTGGGCGGCCAAGGGCTGTGCGATCCTGCAACCCTACGACATGGAAGTCGGCGCGGGTACCTTCCACCCCGGCACCACGCTCCGCTCGCTCGGATCGAAACCCTGGGCGGCGGCCTATGTCCAGCCCTCGCGCCGCCCTACCGACGGGCGCTATGGCGAAAACCCCAACCGTCTGCAGCATTACTACCAGTATCAGGTGCTGATCAAACCCAGCCCGCCCGATCTGCAGGAACTCTACCTTGGCTCGCTCAAGGCGATCGGGATCGACGCGCATCTGCACGACATCCGCTTTGTCGAGGATGACTGGGAAAGCCCCACACTTGGCGCCTGGGGGCTGGGCTGGGAGGTCTGGTGCGACGG
>DAISXL010000063.1:0-11930 GCA_036825855.1 Yoonia sp. | reverse complement strand
TGTGGTCCGATGATATCCGCGACCCCGATTACAACATGATGGTGCGCGTGCCGCACCCCTTTGGCCACGAACGCCTGCGCCGCGCCGATCCGATGTATGACCTGATCATCCTGACCGACTGGAACTGGCCCTATGCGGTCAAGGGGCGGGGCTCTGCGATTTTCATCCACCAATGGCGGGGCAAGGGCAGACCCACCGCAGGCTGCATCGGGCTCGACCGGACCCATCTGCGCTGGATCGCCGCCCGTATCCGGCACGAAACACGGCTTGTTATCGCATAACCGCTGGACCTTGTGGCTATCTCTTGGTCAAAGAAGCAGGAGCAGCCGATGAAACACCAAGGCCCATTCATGACCACCGACGAAATCGCGAATCTTCCCTACCGGCCCTGCGTCGGCGTCATGCTGATCAATCCGCGCGGCCATGTGTTCGTGGGCCAGCGCCTTGACCGTGATACTGACGCCTGGCAAATGCCCCAAGGCGGCGTGGACAAAGGCGAAAGCACCCGCACCGCCGCCCTGCGCGAGCTGGAGGAAGAAACCGGCATCACCCCCAATCTTGTCAGCATCGAGGCTGAAACGGCAGGGCTGATCCCTTACGACCTGCCGGTCGAGCTGGTGCCCCATATCTGGAAAGGCCGCTATCGCGGGCAGGAACAGAAATGGTTCCTGATGCGGTTCCACGGGCAGGACAGCCAGATCAACCTCGCCACCGAACACCCCGAGTTTTCCGCTTGGAAATGGGTGCCGCCCGCTGATCTCGTCGCGGGGATCGTGCCGTTCAAGCGCGCGGTCTATGAACGCGTGCTGGCTGAATTCGCGGGTAAATTCTGATGCGCGCGCTTTCTGTGCCGGTCATGGCGCTGGCCGCGCTTGGATCACCGCTGCAGGCACTGTCCTGCCTGCCCACCGATCCGCTCCTGACCTTCGCCGAGATGACGGCGGAAAGCGAAGGGTTCATCCTGCTGCACGGCACGCTGGATTTCGACACCGATGCCTTGCCCGCCTTCATCGAAACCGACCCGACACCTGCGCCCGCGCCGATTGACGCAACCTTCACCGGCACGGAACTGACCGCGACCGGCGACAGTGCGGTCATGACCATCCCCGCCACCTTGCAGATCACCTGTGCGGGGCCGTGGTGCGGCAGCGCCAGCAGCGGGCAAGAGGCGGTGATCTTTGCCGCCGGCGACACGGATGCGATCGATGTCTTTATCGGTCCCTGTGGCGGGCAAGTGTTCTACGACCCCACGCCCGAGATGGTCGCGGCCCTGACGGCCTGCCTGCAAGACGGCGCCTGTTCACCGCAGGAGTTGCAGCAACCCGACTGACGGATGCCCGTCCGGCACCAGACCGCGGCTTAGCTGGAACCCCATGATCGCGCCGCGCGTGTTCGGCCCGATCCGGCCATCCACGCCGCCGGTGTCGAACCCAGCCTGCGTCAGCCGTTCCTGCAACTCGCGCCGCTCGGCGCTGCGCAAAGGCTGGTCGTCGGCGGGCCAGGGGCGGGTGAACGGCCCGGCCCCGCGCAACCTGTCCGCCAGATGCCCGACGCCAAAGATATAGGCCTCGGCGTTGTTGTAGCGGCCGATCACGCCGTAGTTGGAAAACAGCAGGAACGCCGGGCCATTCGCCCCCGTCGGCGTGGTCAGCGTGGCAAGCCCGTGGTCCGGCACGGCGCGCCCGTCGGCCCCGACGACGCCGATCCGCGCCCACTCCGCCGTGCTCTGGCTGACGCGCCGCCCGGTCTGGGTATAGTCGAACCCCTGTGGCAAGATCACCTCGACGCCCCAGGGCTGCCCGCGTGTCCAGTCAAAGGCGCGCAGATAGGCCGCTGCACTGGCCAGCGCATCGCTGGGATCATCGCTCCAGATATCGCGCCGCCCGTCGCCGGTGAAATCGACGGCATAGGCCTGATAGGACGTGGGAATGAACTGGGTATGCCCCATCGCCCCGGCCCATGATCCGGTCATGCGGTCGGGTGTCGTGTCGCCGCGCTGCAGGATCAGCAGGGCGGCGATCAGCTGTTCCTCGAAGAACGCCCCCCGCCTGCCGTCATGGGCCAGCGTCGCCAGTGTCGAGATCAAAGGCACGTTGCCACGGTTCGCGCCGAAATTGCTTTCCATGCCCCAGATCGCGGCGACGACCTGCGCTTCCACCCCGAAACGCGCCTCGATCGCGGTGAACAGCGGCGCAAGCTCTGCCAGCTTTGCCCGCCCCGTGGTGATCCGCGTGTCGGACACGGCCGAGGCCATATACTCCCCGAAAGGCCGCACGAATTCGGCCTGATTACGGTCCCGCTCGATACTGTCTGGCTGATACCGGACCTGCGCAAAGGCCGCTGCGAAAGTCGCGTCGCTGACCCCCGCCGCAGCCGCGCGCCCGCGAAACCCCGCCAGCCAGTTGGCAAAAGTCCCTGCATCGGCCTGCGCCGTCTGCCCTGCGATCACGGCGCTTCCTGCCAGCGCGAAAAAATGCCTGCGATTCATCCCTGCCCTCTTTGTTTTTTCCAAGGATACAGGATTTCGCGCATGACGAAACGTCACCGCACTTCGCAGGGCAGCTTTCTGCCGTCCCCACTTCTTTTTTCCAAAAATACTCCCGCCGGAGGCAGAGAAGTCCTTACTTGCGGCTGCGCTTGACCTTGCGGGCGATCTTGACCGCCTTTGCCTTGGCGCCAGCCTGTTTGCGGCGGGCGGGCTTGCCACGCGCCACACCCGGGCCGCGCGGCATGGTCCGTTCATCCAGCGTCAGCAATTCCACGATCAGCCCGCCGGTCACAGGGGCTGCCTCGATCAGTTTCACCGTCACACGTTGGCCCAGCCGGATCAGCGTGCCGGTATCCGACCCCATCAGTGTCTGGCTGTCAGGGTCATAGTGGAAATACTCGCGCCCCAGCGTGCGGATCGGGATCATCCCGTCGGCGCCGGTCTCATCCAGTTTCACAAAGACCCCGAATTTCGCGATCCCGCTGATCCGCCCGCCCATTTCGACCCCGATCCGGTCGGACAGAAAGGCCGCCAGATAGCGGTCGGTCGTGTCGCGTTCGGCGGCCATCGACCGGCGTTCGGTGTCGGAGATCTTTTGCGCGGTATCGCCAAGGTTCTCGACATCCCACGGCGACAGCCCGTCCTTGCCCCAGCCATGGGCGGCGATCAGCGCGCGGTGGACGATCAGGTCGGAATAGCGGCGAATAGGCGATGTGAAATGCGCATAAGACCGCAAGGCCAGCCCGAAATGCCCAAAATTGTCAGGGCTGTAATAGGCCTGCGTCATCGACCGCAGCGTCGCCATGTTGATCAGCTCCGACTGCTCGGTCTCGCGCGCGGCCAGCAGCAGCCGGTTCAGATGCGCGGTTTTCAGCACCTGCCCTTTGGCCAGCACAAGGCCCGACGCCTGCACCACTTCGCGCAGGGCGTCCAGCTTGTCGGGGTTGGGTTCCTCATGCACGCGGAACAGCAGCGGCGATTTCTTGGCAATCAGCGTCTCGGCGGCAGCGACATTGGCCAGCACCATGAATTCCTCGATCAGCCGGTGCGCATCAAGCCGTTCCTTGAATTGCACCGACGTGACTTTGCCATCGTCATCCAGCACGATCTGGCGTTCGGGCAGGTCCAGTTCCAGCGGCTGGCGCTGGGCGCGCGCTTTGACAAGTGCTGCATAGGCGGCATAGATCGGGCGCAGGATGTCCTTCATCAAAGGCGCCGTCTTGTCGTTCGGCTGCCCGTCGATCGCGTCCTGCACTTCTTCGTAGTTGAGCGAGGCCACCGATTTCATCAGCCCGCGATGGAATTCATGCCCGATCTTCTGCCCATGGGCGTCAATGCGCATGGCGACAGCGATACAGGCGCGGTCCACGCCTTCGTGCAGGGAACACAGATCGCCCGACAGCCGGTCCGGCAGCATAGGCACCACGCGGTCGGGAAAATAGGTGGAATTGCCGCGCTTGCGCGCCTCATGATCCAGCGCGGTATTGGGGCGCACGTAAGCCGCGACATCGGCGATGGCGACCCAGATGATGAACCCGCCCACGTTCGCGGGGTCCTCGTCGGGTTCGACGAAACAGGCATCGTCGTGGTCGCGCGCATCCCAGGGATCGATGGTGATCAAGGGCAGATCGCGCAGGTCCTTGCGGCCTTTCAGCCCGACGGGTTTGGCGGCGTCCGCCTCGGTCACGGCCTCGTCGGGGAAATGGTCGGGGATGCCATGCTGGTGGATCGCGATCAGCGAGACCGCGCGCGGCGCTGTCGGATCACCCAGTCGCGCGACGATGCGGGCCTTGGGCAGGCCAAGGCGGCCTTTGGGTCCGGCCTGTTCAGCCTCGACCAGCTCGCCGTCCTTGGCACCACCCGTGGCACCCGCAGCGACGACCCATTGCTTGTCCGCACCTTTGTCGATGGGCAGCACACGGCCACCCTCTGATCCGGCACGGAACACGCCCAGAATCCGCATCGGATTGGTCCCGATCCGGCGGATCATGCGCGCGGTGTGGCTGTGGTCTTCGGTCCGGTCGACCGTCAGACGGCCCAGAATCCGGTCACCCGCGCCCAAGGCCGGATCGCTCGACCGCAGCATCATCAGCACACGCGGTTCTGGCCCTTGGCCGGTCCATTCCAGCGGGCGCGCAAACAGATCGCCATCCGCATCGGGCGCCATGATTTCGAGCACCGCGACAGGCGGCAGATCCTCCACATCGCGATAGGACGACCGGCGCTTGGTCAGCTTGCCCGCATCTTCCAGCTCCTTGAGAACGCGTTTGAGGTCGATCCGCGCTGCCCCCTTGATCCCGAAGGCGCGCGCGATGTCACGCTTGGCGGTCTGGGTGGGGTTGTCGGATATCCACGCGAGGATTTCGGATTTGGAAGGGATCTGTGTCATGCCGCTGCCTAGCATGGTGCGCGCAAGGCGTCATCCACTATCATCAGGGCCAGGTTCCAGCAGCTTTCTTGTGGCGTCGTCCGCCGGGAAATAGAGCTCGATCCGCAGGTCATGCAGTGTCAGGTCAGTGGCGGTGCCGAACTGGGCGATGGTCGCAAAAAGCGACAGGCTGATGTCGCCCAGCCGGAAAGTGATGGGCATGAAAGGCCCTTTCACATGCGCAGACTGACCCGGCACGCGGCCCAGGTGATCGGCGGCACGGTCAAGCTCGGGCACACCGCCCTGCGCCAGGCTTTCAAGCCGCAGGCGCTGGGCCGCGTCATGCGCGACATCGGGCCAGTTCGCGATGACCTGCGGCAGATGCGGTCCGGTCATCGCCTCCAGCAGGCTGTCGCCTGTCGCCTGCCCCAATCCGCCGAACAGCCGTGCGGCGGGGGCGTTCATCTGCAGGATACGCCACAGCCGGTCGATCGCGATGCCGGGATAGGGGGCGTGGCGCTGCAAGGTATGATCCACCGCCGCGCGCACGGGGGCCATGGCCGTATCTTCCCAGGCACGCGCCGGATAGAGCGGCGCGAAGCCCGCCTGCAACAGCATCGCGTTGCGCGGCGCGAGCGGCATCTGCAACGCATCGCCCAAGCGGGCGATCATGGCGCGGCTGGGGCGCGCGCGGCCTGTTTCCAGAAACGAGATGTGGCGCGACGACACCTCTGCCGTCAGCGCAAGGTCAAGCTGGCTCATCCGGCGCGTCTTGCGCCAATCCTTCAAAGTGCGGGCAAAGCTGTCCATGCCGTGACTATAGCACCCTGCCGGGCCAGCGTCAGTTACCTGCAAGGTAATTGTCAGGCGTCGGCGCGGCGGGTCAGGTGCTGCGACGACACATAAGGACACCCTGATGACACATGATTTTCACCGCTTCTGGCTTCGCATTACCGCGCTGGTGGTGGGGTCCTTTGGTCCGGTCTTCTTTCTGGGCACGATGCTGCCCACAGCCGGACCCGCCGCGCTGACGCTAGATCTGTTAGCCTGGCCCGTCGATGGGGCGCAGGGCTTTGCCGACCCCACGACGCGGTTCCTGTCCGCGCTGACCGGCGGGTTCCTGTTGGGGTGGGGCGTCATGATCTGGCTGTTGGCGACCAAGGTCTACGACCATGCGCCAGAGGTGGTCCGGCGCAGCGTGGTGGGCGGGATGCTTGCATGGTTCAGCCTCGACAGTCTGGGGTCGGCCCTGTCGGGCAATCCGTCCAACGTGCTGTTCAACGTGGCCGTGCTGCTGGTGGCGGTCGGGCCGCTCTGGTGGCCCGCCACGCCTGATCAGGCGAAATAGTCGGACAGGATGCGGCTATAGATCGCCTTGAGCTGCACGATCTGGTCCACCGCGACCCGTTCATCGACCTGATGCATGGTCTTGCCCACCAGCCCGAATTCGACGACGGGGCAATGGTGCTGCACAAAGCGCGCATCCGATGTGCCGCCCGAGGTGGACAGCACCGGATCGCGGCCTGTTTCGGCCTTGACCGCGCGGCCGACCAGATCGGACAGAGGGCCGGGCGGGGTGATGAAACTTTCGCCCGACACCTTGACCTGCATCGCGATGCGCACATCGAAATCGGCGGCGACCTGATCGGCGATGCCCTGCATCCATGCGGTCAGGCTTGCGCCGGAATGCAGGTCGTTGAAGCGGATGTTCACGCCTGCGCGGGTCTGCGCGGGGATCACGTTGGTGGCCGCGTTGCCCGTGTCGATGGTCACGACTGCGAGCGTCGAGGGATCAAAATGCGCGGTCCCTTGGTCAAGCGCGTGGCTGGCCAGAATATCCACCAGCCGCGCCACCGCAGGCAGCGGGTTTTTCGCGCGATGCGGATAGGCGGAATGGCCCTGCACGCCGGTCACGGTAAAGGTGGCGTTCAGCGACCCGCGCCGCCCGATCTTCATCGCTTCGCCCATCACGTCAGGGCAGGTGGGTTCGCCCACCAGACAGACCGACATGGATTCGTTGTTGGCGGCCATCCAGTCAAGAAGCGCTGTCGTGCCGTCCAGCGCATCGCCTTCCTCGTCCCCCGTGATCGCCAGAACGATCGCGCCATCGGGTGGCGTGGCAGCCACGAAATCAATCGCGGCTGCGGCAAAGGCGGCGACGCCGGATTTCATGTCCGTCGCCCCGCGCCCGTAAAGATAGCCGTCCTTGATGACCGCACCGAAAGGCGGCATCGTCCATGCGGCCTCGTCGCCCAAAGGCACGACATCGGTATGGCCATTGAAGCCAAAGGTCCGGTTCGCCCCCTGCCGCCCCCAGCGGGCGAAAAGGTTGGACACACCGCCACGATCCACACGGGTGCAGGTGAAACCGCCTTGGGTCAGCAGGTCCTCCAGCAGGACCAGCGCGCCGCCTTCGTCAGGCGTGACGGACGGGCAGCGGACCAGATCGGCGGTCAGGGCGACGGGATCAATCATGGGATTTCTTGAACGCCTCTTGTGCAGCGGGGCTCGCCTCGGTCTGGTGCTGGGCGCGCCAGTCGTCATAGGGCATGCCGTAGAAAATTTCGCGGCCTTCGTCCTTGGTCATGGGAATACCGCGTGCGTTCGCGGCTTCCTGATACCAGCGCGACAGGCAGTTCCGGCAAAAGCCTGCAAGGTTCATCATGTCGATGTTCTGCACATCTGGGCGGTCGCTTTGCAGATGCTGGCGCAGGCGGCGGAAGGCGGCGGCCTCCAGCTCGATCCGTGTCTGGTCGTCCATGTCGTGCTCCTTCATAGCTGGCTTTGCGTCAGGACATCTTGCAGGATCGGCGCAAGCCTGTCGGCCCAGGCCATCTGCCCTGCCTCGTCCGCGATCAGGTCCTGGCGCAGTTCGATCAAGACATTGGGGCGGCCATGTTGCAAGGCGTGCCGGTCGATTGCATCGCCGGGCAGGTGGCCTGCATAGGGTTCATTCTCGCCCGTGCACCAGCCCTGCGCGCGGCAGGCGGCGATGAAAGGCTTGGCCAGCCGTTCGTCATGGGCGAAGAGCACGCCAACCTCCCAAGGGCGGGGCGCGCGCGACCGCAGGCGGGGGGTAAAGCTGTGGATCGCGCAGATCACCGGGCGCTGCATTTTGGCCGCCAGATCGGCATAGGCATCGTGATAGGGGCGGTAGAGCCGGTCCAGCCGTTCGGTCAGGTCCTGCGGCCCCGCATGGCGGTTGCCCGGAATGATCGTGCCGTCATAAAGACGCATCAGCAGGGTCGGGTCATCCTCGCCCCGGTTGGGGTCAATCACCAGCCGCGAAAAGCACGACAGGATCGCAGGGCTATCCAGCAATGCCGCCAGATGCCGCGTCACCCCGGCGGCCCCGATGTCATAGGCGATATGGCGGCCCATGTCGGCGGCGGGCAGGCCCAGATCGCCGCCCTGCACCCAATCGGGCACATGGTTGGTCGCGTGGTCGCAGGTCACAAGCCAGCGGCCGGGCCTGTCCGCACCCTCGATCTGATAGGCTGGGTGTGTCATTCTCATGTCACTGCATTTAGGCTAGTTGTCGGCGGAAGGGAATTGCGCAATAAGGGCGCAAAGGCCACCGTTACCGCTAACGGGCATTACCAGAGGGATTGATTATGAAACGCCACCGCAACGTCAAGATCGTCGCCACGCTTGGCCCAGCCTCCAACGATTACGCGATGATCCGCGCTTTGCACGAAGCAGGCGCCGATGTGTTCCGCCTGAACATGTCGCATGGCGATCATGAAGAAATCCGCAAGCGGCATGAAATCATCCGGCAGGTGGAAAAAGATCTCGACAGCCCGATTGCCATTCTGGCGGATTTGCAGGGGCCGAAACTGCGCGTCGGCGTCTTTGCCAATGGCGAAGAAGAACTGGTCCCCGGTGCGGCCTTCCGGCTTGATCTGGACAAGACCGCAGGAGACGCCACCCGCGTCTGCCTGCCCCATACCGAGATTTTCGACGCGCTCGAACCCGGCGCGCATCTGCTGGTCAACGATGGCAAGATCAAGCTGCGCGTCAAGGATTGCGGCGCGACCTTCGCCGATTGCGAGGTCATCGTCGGTGGCACCATTTCCAACCGCAAGGGCGTGAACGTGCCTGACGTGGTGCTGCCGCTGGCCGCCTTGTCGGACAAGGACCGCAAGGATCTGGAATTCGTCTGCGAACTGGGTGTCGACTGGCTGGCGCTGTCGTTTGTGCAGCGTCCTGCCGACGTGGACGAAGCCCGTGTGCTGGCCAAAGGCCGTGCCGCGATCCTGTCCAAGATCGAAAAGCCCGCAGCGGTCAAGAATTTCGACGACATCCTTGCCGTCAGCGACGGGATCATGGTCGCGCGCGGCGATCTGGGCGTCGAACTGCCCGTGCAGAACGTGCCGCCGATCCAGAAACAGCTGGTGCGCAAATGCCGTGCGGCGGCCAAGCCGGTGATCGTGGCGACACAGATGCTCGAATCCATGATCGAAAGCCCGATGCCGACCCGCGCCGAAGTGTCCGATGTCGCGACCGCGATCTATGAAGGCGCCGATGCGATCATGCTGTCGGCGGAATCGGCGGCGGGGTCCTATCCGATCGAGGCGGTCCAGACGATGGACAACGTTGCGCATGAAGTCGAATCCGACCCCACCTATACCGAGATCATCGAAGCCTCGCGCCGCGCCGTGCGCAAGTCGGTCGCCGACGGCATCGTCGCCGCCGCGCGCGAAATCGCGGAAACCACCAACATCAAGGCGATCTGCTGCTTTTCGCAGTCGGGCACAACCGCGCTTTTGGTGGCGCGCGAACGCCCGCGCGTGCCGATCATCGCGCTGACCAGCCATATCCGCACCGCACGGCGGCTGTGCCTGACATGGGGCACCAATTGCGTCATCACCGGCGAGGTCAACCGCTTCAAGGATGCGGTTGTCGCCGCAGTGCGCGCGGCACTGGCGCAGGGCATGGCCACGAAAGAGGATATGGTCGTCGTCACCGCAGGCGTGCCGTTCAACACGCCCGGGTCCACCAATATCCTGCGTGTCGCCCCCTGCGAGGAACGTTTGATCTACGCCTCCGAAACGGAATAAGCTCTGCGATAGGCGACAGGGACAGCGTTTGTGGACTTTGATCTGATTTTCGTGACCGGGCTGGTCGTGGTGGTATTCGGCATACCGATGCTTGTCAGCGCCTATGCCGACAGGCGCTGGCCACGCAACGCGGTGCTGATGTTCCTGCTGGGTGGCGGGGCCATGTTCTATGCGATGCAGGAAAACCCCGGCGTCTATGCGGCCGGCACAGTGGACGAGGTGATCGTCGCCGTGATCGGCCGATATATCAACTGAACAGGCTTGCGCCTTGGGCCATTGCGTCCTATAGAGCCGCCTTCACCCGCGCGTCCGGCCAGTAGGCATGCCGAGTCGCGCGTAAGACCGACCTTAAGAGGAGACGGAAATGCCGAAGATGAAAACGAAATCGAGCTGCAAAAAGCGGTTCAAAGTGACGGCCACCGGCCGCATTCTGGCGGGCCAAGCCGGAAAGCGCCACGGCATGATCAAGCGCACGAACAAATTCCTCCGTAACGCTCGTGGCACGTCCACATTGAGCAAGCAAGACGAAGGTATCATCAAGCCGATGATGCCTTACGCACGTTGATTAGAGGGATTTGAGATATGCGCGTTAAAGGCGGAACCGTTACCCATCGTCGTCACAAGAAAGTTCTTGATGCGGCAAAAGGCTATTATGATCGCCGGTCCAAGACCTTCAAGGTCGCCAAGCAGGCCGTCGACAAAGCCAACCAATATGCCACCCGCGACCGGCACAACCGCAAGCGCAACTTCCGCGCTTTGTGGATCCAGCGGATCAACGCCGGTGTGCGTTCGGTGGACGAGACCCTGAACTACTCCAAGTTCATCAACGGTCTGGCACTGGCCGGCATCGAAGTCGACCGCAAGGTTCTGGCCGATCTGGCCGTGAACGAACCCGAAGCGTTTGCGACGATTGTTGGTCAGGCGAAAGCGGCGATGCCTGCGTAAGGTTTGCTGCGATGGAATGAGGAAAGGCCGCTCTGTGATGGGGCGGCCTTTTGCTTTTTGCAAGAATAGTTGACAAGATCTCAGATCATTCACAAAACAGCTCCATGACCAACTGCAACACCACAACGTTAACCTATTTCAGCCGCCTCGACTGAGCGCGGTGCATGTTTATGTTGCCGCCGTATGGTGGCACATGATCTGGCTCCTACGGCGGGAAGGAGCCCTGAATGGAAAACACCCTGCTACCCCTGAAAACCGACTTTGGCCTGATCCGAGAGGCGCAGCCATCGGACGCTGATTGCTTGCTACACATGATCGGGCAATTGGCGGCACATCATAGCGATATACCGACGCTGTCGCGTGACAATCTTTTGCGCGATGCTTTCAGCAATACACCCTGGATTCACGTCCTAGTCGCGGAAGCCGACGGCCGCCTTGTCGGATATGCCGCACTTTGTGGTCTGATCCAGTTGCAGTTCGGCGCGCGTGGCATGGATATGCACCACCTTTTCACCGAAGCCGATTTTCGTGGGCATGGCGTGGGGCGCGGTCTGATTGAAGCCAGCAAGATCAAGGCGGTATCGCTATCGTGCCGTTACCTCGCTGTCGGCACTCATCCGGACAATCTGGACTCGCAATGTTTCTATGTCGCTGCTGGCTTCAAGCGCAGGGATGCATTTCCGCCACGCTTTTCTATGCGGCTGGACGCATGACCACGGTGTCCCCCAGCACCTTGCGCGAACCCCGGCCTTTCGCTAACCCCTGCACAACCAGATCAAGAGGCGCGACATGGACGACCTGAAAGCCAAATACCTTTCCCTGATTGCCGCTGCCGGTGACGAGGCCGCGATTGAAGACCTGCGGGTCAGCGCCTTGGGCAAGAAGGGCGAGATCAGTCTGCAGATGCGCGAACTGGGCAAGATGTCGCCCGAAGAACGCCAGACCGCCGGCCCCGCGCTGAATGCGCTGAAAGACGAGATCAACAGCGCCTTGGCCGCGAAAAAGGCAGCCCTCGGCGATGCGGCCCTTGATGCGCGGCTGCGTGGCGAATGGCTCGACGTGACCCTGC
>DAISXL010000062.1:0-11979 GCA_036825855.1 Yoonia sp. | reverse complement strand
GTCTTTTTTGACTGGTTGGCTGATGGTGTGCCTGTCCGGTCACATATCCTGCCCGGCCTGTGCTATGACGGAATGAGCGATCAGGCCTATGGGTTGCATTATATCGACGACGCTTTCGGGCATCGGGGCTGTTGCAGCCTCTATTGAGGCCACACCTGCCGGAACTTGTGCAAAAGGCGCTGGACCGCCTTCACATCACCCGCGCCAGTGACTAGTATGGGTGGCTAGACAAGGCGTGGCGCGTCCCTGACGGGGTATCCGGCCCGCAAACCGAAGGAAGTCATATGTCCTGGACAGACGAGCGCGTCGAGACGCTCAAGAAGATGTGGGGCGACGGCCAGTCGGCCAGCCAGATCGCCAAGGAACTGGGCGGTGTGACCCGCAATGCCGTGATCGGCAAGGTCCACAGGCTGGGCCTGTCCAACCGCGCAGGCACGGGGGCAGCCGCGCCTGCCGCCAAGCCCGCCCCCAAGGAAAAGCCGGCCGAGACGGTCGAAGCGCCCGCCGCAAAAGCCGCGCCGAAACCCGCGCCCAAGGCCAAGCCGAGCGTGGCCGTCGCGATCAAGGAAGAGCTGGAACTCGACGAGAACGGCATCCCGATTTCCGCCGCCCGTCGCGCGATCATTCCCGCAGGCCAGCCGCTGCCGCCGCAACCTTCGGCCAACGAAATCAGCCCCGAGGCTTTGGCCAAGGTGAACGAGGTCGAAAAGACCGCCAAACGGCTAACACTGATGGAATTGACCGAGAAAACCTGCAAATGGCCTGTGGGCGATCCCGCGACCGAGGATTTCTGGTTCTGCGGCCTGCCCGTCCAGCAAGGCAAACCCTATTGCGAAGCGCATGTGGGTGTGGCGTTCCAGCCGATGTCGGCACGGCGCGACCGGCGGCGATAGGTCGCCGGACCAGACGACATCACCCCGAGGAGATAGACCATCGCAGACGTCACGATCTACCTCCGAGGGGACCAGATCGGCACCTACGCCAACCTTCAGTCAGGCGGCAATGGCGATGATATGGTTGTGTCGCTGCGGGGCGTCCAACCTTTGGGAAGCGCAAACGATGTGTTTCGGGTGGTCATCCGTCAGGTCAACACGGGCGCGACCAACTTGAGTAACGGCCAGCGGGTCGATATCTACGCCTATCCCGACAGCACGACGCCTCCACAACCGTTGTACCGCGACCTGAACCCGCAGCACGACCAGTTTCAGGGGCGGGCCTCCTCGGCCGAACATCAGGTTTTCACCAATCAGCGGATCGTGTTTGACGTCGATGGCGTCACACCGGGGCGCATGGATTACGGGCCGGGGGCCGAACCGCCCCGCAGCGAACAGCTTCCCTTCAACGCCTTTCCCGGCACCCCGCCGCCTGTGCCCTGTTTCGTCGCAGGCACGCCGATCGACACCGCCTCCGGGCCGCGCGCGATCGAGACCCTGCGCCCCGGCGATCTGGTCCGCACGCTGGACCATGGCCTGCAGCCCTTGCGCTGGATCGGGGTCCGGCGTGTCACGGGGCTTGGCAGCTTCGCCCCCGTGCGGATTGCGGCGGGGGCGTTGGACAACACGACAGACCAGACCTGTGGGTGTCGCCGCAGCATCGGATGCTCTTGCGCAGTTGGCAGGCCGAATTGATGACTGGCGCGGCCGAAGTCTTTGTCGCAGCCAAGCATCTGGTCAATGGCGACACGATCCGCCTGCAGCCCAGCGCCACAGTCGCCTATGTCCATATCGCTTTCGACCGGCACGAAATCGTCTTTGCCGCCGGTATCCCCAGCGAGAGCCTGTTTCTTGGCCCTGTCGCGCTGAATGCCATGGGGCGCGACGCGCGGGGCGAATTGCTGGCGGTCTTTCCCGAACTGGCCGGGCGGCACTGGCACAGCGAAACCGCCCGCCCCTGTCTGCGGTCGTGGGAAACCGCGCTGATCCACCAGTGACACAAGGCGCAGGGCATTCCCAAGCCGCGCGCCGCGCGCTATAGCGCGACAATGACACAGAACCCGCCCGCACTCCGCCCCGATCTTGCCCGCGCGCAAGTCACCGACACCCGCCGTCCCGGCCAGCCGACCATCGGCATGGTCAGCCTTGGCTGCCCCAAGGCGCTGGTTGACAGCGAACGCATCCTGACGCGCCTGCGCGCCGAAGGCTACGCGATCAGCGCCGATTACGCCGGTGCCGAGGCGGTCATCGTCAACACCTGCGGATTTCTGGACAGTGCCAAGGCCGAAAGCCTTGATGCCATCGGTGAAGCCTTGCGCGAAAACGGCAAGGTGATCGTGACGGGCTGTCTGGGGGCCGAACCCGATTACATCCGCGAACATCATCCGCGGATCTTGGCGGTGACGGGACCGCATCAATACGAACAGGTGCTCGACGCCGTGCATCTGGCCGTGCCGCCCAGCCCCGACCCGTTCATCGACCTTTTGCCTGCGACAGGCGTCAGCCTGACACCACGCCATTACAGCTATCTGAAGATTTCCGAAGGCTGCAATCACAAGTGCAAATTCTGCATCATCCCCGACATGCGCGGGCTGTTGAACAGCCGCCCCGCCCATGCGGTGCTCCGCGAGGCGGAAAAGCTGGTGCAGGCCGGCGTGCGCGAACTGCTGGTGATTTCGCAGGATACCTCCGCCTACGGACTGGATCGCAAATACGACCTTAACCCGTGGCAAGGGGGCGAGGTGCGCAGCCATATCACCGACCTGACCCGCGAACTGGGGCAGCTCGGTGCCTGGGTGCGGCTGCACTACGTCTATCCCTATCCGCATGTGCGCGACCTGATCCCGATCATGGCAGACCCTGCCAACGGCGTGCTGCCCTACCTCGACATCCCGTTCCAGCATGCGCATCCCGATGTGCTGCGGCGCATGGCGCGGCCTGCGGCGGGGGCGAAAACGCTGGATGAAATCGCCGCATGGCGCAGCATCTGCCCCGATATCACCCTGCGCAGCACCTTCATCGTGGGCTACCCCGGCGAGACGGAGGCGGAGTTCCAGCACTTGCTCGACTGGCTGGACGAGGCCCAACTCGACCGCGTGGGCTGTTTTCAATATGAAAACGTGGCAGGCGCGCGGTCCAACGCCCTGCCCGACCATGTGGCACCCGAGGTGAAACAGGACCGCTGGGACCGTTTCATGGAAAAGGCGCAGGCGATTTCGGCCGCCAAACTGGCCGCCAAGGTCGGCAAGCGGCTGGAGGTTATCGTGGACGACATCGACGCCGACGGCATCGCGACCTGCCGCACATGGGCCGACGCGCCCGAGATCGACGGCAACCTGTTCATCGACGAAGGGACAGACACGCTGTCCGTGGGCGATATCGTGCAGGTTTTGGTGGATGAGGCGGGGGAATATGATTTGTGGGGTGGGGTCGTTTGATCATTGGGCCGTCCCGACTTTGTTTGATAAATCGGATGAGCGAGGGACTCCTTTCGCCGGGCAGACTTATGCCACGCTCTCTCTGACGGGTATGCCGGGCGTCGTGTAGCGTTCAAAACGGTGCGGGTCTTGCCTCTTGCGACCTATCCACCGCCATCCCGCGCCTTAAGACGCAGCCACGGCAGTTTTGCGCCGTGTATCTTGGTCTGGACATGCCTTCGGGGGTGGAATTTGATCCGGTTTCACAAGATCACTCGGTTACGGCATCTCGACGCGCGTAGAGCCTTGTTTCTGGCCACCGCACCCGCTGTGACGGTCTTGCAAAGGTTGGCGCATCCTTGCAAGGCGGGAGCGTGTCAGACGGGTCGGGCAGAGTCGGTGCGTCACCGATGTGGCTTGCAGCGATCTGCCCTTTTGGCAGGTTTGCCAGACCAATCGTCTGCCAGACCATGGACAGCCCGAACCTTCTCTACGGGATCCGTGCAACAGACCCGGTGCGTTTGATACATCACGCCGGATGTTGGGCCTCGAACGAAGCAGTGGTTGACACGGGGCAGCCAAAGGAGTGTATCGGGCGGGCCTGTATTTTCGCCAAAGGACCACGCCCATGCACGCCTATCGCAGCCATACCTGTGCCGATCTGACCGCCGCCGATGTGGGCAAGACCGTGCGTCTGTCCGGCTGGGTCAATCGGGTGCGCGACCATGGCGGCATCCTGTTCATCGACCTGCGCGACCATTACGGAATCACGCAGGTGTTGTGCGACCCTGACTCGGCGGCGTTTGCCGATGTGGAAAAGGTGCGGTCCGAATACTGCATCCGCATCGACGGCGAGGTGAAGGCGCGCGATGCGGCCCTTGTGAACCCCAAGCTGCCCACCGGCGAGATCGAGGTGTTCATCCGCGAGATCGAGGTGCTGGGGGCGGCAAAAGAATTGCCGCTGATGGTGTTCGGCGATCAGGATTATCCTGAAGAAACGCGGCTGAAATACCGCTATCTCGACCTGCGCCGCGAGGCGATGCAGACCAACATGAAACTGCGGTCGGATGTCGTCGCCTCGATGCGGCGGCGCATGTGGGACAAGGGGTTCCGCGAATACCAGACGCCGATCATCACCGCGTCCAGCCCCGAAGGCGCGCGGGATTTTCTGGTGCCCAGCCGCCTGCATCCGGGCAAGTTCTATGCGCTGCCGCAGGCACCGCAGCAGTTCAAGCAGCTGATCATGGTCAGCGGTTACGACAAATACTTCCAGATCGCGCCCTGTTTCCGCGATGAAGATCCGCGGGCCGACCGTTCGCCCACGGATTTCTACCAGTTGGATTTGGAAATGTCCTTTGTCACCCAGCAGGACGTGTTCGACACGATCCAGCCGGTGATCGGCGGGATTTTCGAGGAATTCGGCGGCGGGCGTAAAGTCGACCAGACATGGGAACAGATTTCCTACAAGGACGCCGCCCTGTGCTACGGCACCGACAAGCCCGACCTGCGCAACCCGATCAAGATGCAGGTGGTTTCCGACCATTTCCGCGACAGCGGTTTCGCCATCTTCGCAAAGCTGTTGGAGCAGGACGGCACCGAAATCCGCGCCATTCCCGCCCCAACCGGCGGGTCGCGCAAGTTCTGCGACCGCATGAACGCCTTTGCCCAGAAAGAAGGGCTGCCCGGGATGGGCTATATCTTCTGGCGCGACGGTGAGGACGGGATCGAAGCCGCAGGTCCGCTTGCCAAGAACATCGGCCCAGAGCGGACAGAGGCGATCCGCCAGCAGCTGGGTCTGGGCCTTGGCGATGCCGCGTTCTTCCTTGGTGGCAAGCCCAAGACGTTCGAAGCCGTCGCCGGCCGTGCGCGCACTGTGATCGGCGACGAATTGGGCCTGACCGACAAGGACCGCTTCGCCTTTGCCTGGATCGTGGATTTCCCGATCTACGAACAGGACCCCGAGACCGGCAAGATCGATTTCGAACACAACCCGTTCTCCATGCCGCAAGGCGGGATGGAGGCGTTGCAGGGCGACCCGCTCGCTGTTCGCGGATACCAGTATGATCTGGCCTGCAACGGCTACGAGCTGGTGTCGGGCGCCATCCGCAACCACAAGCCCGAAATCATGTTCAAAGCCTTCGAAATCGCGGGCTATGGCGAGGAAGAAGTGCGCAAGCGCTTTGGCGGCATGGTCAACGCGTTCCAGTATGGCGCACCGCCCCACGGGGGTTGTGCGGCCGGGATCGACCGGATCGTCATGCTGCTGGCCAACGCGTCCAACATCCGCGAGGTCATCATGTTCCCGATGAACCAGCGCGCCGAAGACCTGATGATGGGCGCGCCGTCAGAGCCGATGAACGAACAGCTGCGCGAATTGCGCCTGCGCGTCGTGCCGCCCGAAAGCTAAAGCGGACCGGCAGCCGAAATGCGCTGTTGCACAAGTTGCGACAGCGCCGCGATATGCGCGCGCGGGTTTTGTGACTTGTTCCGCGATGTCTGGACCGCCCTGACCGCGCGGGACAGGTCGGCGTCTTGTCCGTTGCGCGCCACATCGCCCAGAAACTGCATGACGTAAGGCAGCGCGCGGCTGGGGTCCGGCTGGCCCAGCAGGCGCGCGACATGCGAGAGGTCGTCGCGCAGGGCGATCAGGTCGGGTTCTACCCGTTCATCGGGCAGCGCGCGCGGGCCCGGCGGTTGCCGGTCCGCTGGCAGATGCTGCAGAATTGCCGTCTGGAACGCTGCAAGGTTGTCGATCGGTTTGGCCAGAAATCCGTTTGCGCCAGCCCGCAGGACCGCATCTTTTGCTGTTTCATCCCCGCTGGTGCCGATCACCACCGGAATTCGCGGTGTTGCCCGCGCAAGGCTGCGGATCAAATCAAGCCCCGACCCGTCAGGCAAGCCCAGATCGACAAGGGCCACCGACGGACGATAGACCGCCAGATGGCGTTCCGCGGTTTGCAGGCTGTCGGCCCGCCTGATCCGCGCGCCCGAGCGCAGGCAAAGAAGGCGGACAGCCTCGCTTGCAAAGCGGCTGTCTTCGACCAAAAGCACGGTCAGCCCCAGCAGGGGGCGTTGCGCCGTCGGCGTGCGGGTGATCAAGAGACTGTCAGGTCCGTTCATGGCGATTCGTCCTTTTGCTGGCTACTTGGCAACTTGAGCAGGTCAGGGTGAACGCAACCTTAACGCCGACCGGCGTTGCGCCAATCGGTATGCTGCGGCATAAGGGTCGCGCAAAAGGGAGACCTGCCATGATCGGACGTTTGAACCATGTCGCCATCGCCGTGCCCGATCTGGTGGCGGCCAGCGAACAGTACCGCCAGATGCTGGGTGCCGAAGTGGGCGCCCCGCAGGACGAACCCGATCATGGCGTGACCGTGGTCTTTATCGCGCTGCCCAACACCAAGATCGAACTGCTGTTTCCCTTGGGAGACCAGTCGCCAATCCGCGCCTTTCTTGACAAGAACCCGTCGGGCGGCATCCATCATATCTGCTATGAGGTCGACGACATCCTGACCGCCCGCGACCACCTGCTGGATCAGGGCGCGCGCGTGCTGGGCGGCGGCGAGCCGAAAATCGGCGCGCATGGCAAACCTGTGCTGTTCCTGCACCCCAAGGATTTCAACGGCTGCCTGATCGAGCTTGAACAGGTCTGAAAACGGCGTATCTGACAGGGAACGACGAAAGGAAACAGCGTGGGTATTACATCGGGAATCGTTCTGTTCATGGTCATCTGGTCGATGGTGTTCTTCATCGTCCTGCCATTGCGGATGGTCAGTCAGGGCGACACGGGCGAGATCGTGCCCGGCACCCATGCCTCGGCCCCGGCGGATGCGCAGGTCGGTCGCAAGGCCAAGATTACGACGTTATGGGCCGTGCCGATCTGGTGCGTAATTGCGGCCGTGATCCTGTCGGGCGTCATTTCTGTGCGTGACATCGACATGTTCGACCGGATGGGACCAGCCGCCGTCAGCGATTAAGCTTGTGGAACAGGTGCGTAAAGGTCGCAGCCCCCAAGAGCGGGATCAGCAGGTTGATGAACGGAAATGACAGCGGCACGGCCATCAGGCAACCGGCCAGCCAGATCGTGCCTTGGTGGCGCTTGGCCAGCGCCTTGGCGTCCACGCGCCCGATCCGGCGCATCGCGGCAAGCTGGAAATACTCACGCCCCAGCAAGAACCCGTTCAGCGCGTAAAAGATGAAAAACGCCGCAAAGGGCAGGATGGCATAAAGGATGAAGGCCAGCAGGTTGGCCGCGACCAGCAGGCCAAGAAAACTGACCGTATCGCGCAGACCTTCGAAAAAGCCGACAGGCGGCATCGGCGGTAGTTCCGGGAAATGCTTGTCCTCGACGGCCTGCGCGACTTCGTCCAGAAACAGCGATGTGATGGCCGAGGCGACGGGCACCATCAGGAACACCGACATCACGATCATCACGCCCAGCGATCCCCAGCTGAGAAGGTCGCCCAGCCATGTGACTTGCCCCACGCCGGGCAGGCTGATCGGTTCGGCTGTCAGGACTTCGATCAGCCAGAGCACCGCGGCATAGATCCCGACCAGCAGCGCGATGGTCAATCCGATGCCCCGCCAGAGCACGCTGCGAAACCGCGGGTCGCCCATCTGCGACAGCGCCAGCAGAAAGGATGACAGGATCATGCCGTCATCCAGGTCGTGATCGCGGCGATGTCAGGGCGAGGACGGTCGGGGGGCGCGCTGGTTTCGGTGCCCAGATGGATCAGGCCGGCGATGTTTTCGTGGTCGGCCAGACCCAGACCCTCGCGGATGAAATCGCGGTCATGGCTTGGCCAGCCCGACAGCCAGTTGGCCCCCCAGCCCGCCGCCAAGGCCGCGTTCACCAGGGACAGGCAGACCGCGCCTGCCGAATAGACCTGTTCGATCTGCGGGATCTTGTCGGATGCCTTGGGGCTGCTGACCACGGCCACGGCCAGATCGGCCAGTGCGAACTGGTCCTGTGCCTTGGCGATGCGGTCTGCCTCGATGCCCAAAGCCGCGCCGCGCGCGGGCACAAGGGCAGCAAGACGCGCCAGCGCGGGTTTGGTCAGCACGATGAACCGCCAAGGTTCCAGTTTCCCATGGTCGGGCGTGCGCGCCGCCGCCGTCAGCAGCGTGTCCAGTGCGGCCTTGTCGGGGACCGGCACCGTCAGCGTCTTTGCAGGGCGCGACCGGCGCGACAACAAAAAGGCGAGGGCGTCTGGGTTCGGCGTCGGCATGGCGGCTCCTGCGGTTGAGTGGGACAGAGATAAGAGGTCGAACCGCCAGAGGCAACGGCATTCGGCCCGCATCGATCCCCGGTGACGCGCCACGAAATCTGTGGCACCTATGGCCATCGCCCCGCAAGATGCAGGTCGCACCGCCATGTTTTTCCGCCGTCGCCGACACACACCGCCACCTGCGCCCGGACCTCGGGGCAGGGGGCCTTTTGCACGACATCTTTGAAAGGACTGTGACAGATGATCCTCGATCCCGAAACCGACCTGAGCTTTACCCGCATCCTGGCCGCGCCGCGGGCCGTGATCTGGGACTGCTGGACCACGCCGCACCATATCAAACAGTTTTTCGTGCCACGGCCCCACAAGGTCACCGAATGCGAAATCGACCTGCGCGTCGGTGGCAGGTTCAACACGACATTCGATGTCGATGGCAGCCTCCATCATAACACCGGGGTATGGCTGGATATTGTGACCCACGAAAAACTGGTCTTTTCCGACACCTATACCGAAGGCTGGAAACCGGCTGCCGAGCCTTTCATGACAGCCATTCTGACCTTTGCCGATGATCCATCGGGTGGCACCGTCTATACGGCGACCGCGCGGCACAGATCGGCGGAAACGCGCAAGATGCACGAGGATATGGGGTTCTACGAAGGCTGGGGCATCGCGACCTCGCAGTTGGAAGAGTATGCCAAGACACTTGCGCCGTCTTAGGGGCTGATCACCAATCGGTGTGTTTTCGTGATCAGACCGAGGGAACGGATCAGCGCGAGGGTCGTTGTCTGGACAGCTGCGCATGACGCAGATCAAATTGAGACGGAGAAAAACATGAACAAGATTTTCGCAACCACCGCCTTCGCCCTGACTTTCGCTGCCGGTGCCGTTTCGGCACAAACGCCAGCCGATACAAACGACGCCACCTGCGCCGAATTTCTGGCAATGGACCAGCTGAGCCAGGAATCCATGCTGAGCGAGCTTGTCGCAGCCTCCGAAGGTGGCTCGCTGCAAGAGACAACCATCGCTGACGTGCAGCTCGTTTGCACAGGCAACGACATGACACCTGTCGTGGAAGCGCTGGAAACATCGAGCGACGAATCGATGGAAGGCTAAGGCTTTCGTTTCACGCTGAAATAAGACAAGGCGCGTCCTTCCGGGCGCGCCTTTTTCACGTCCCCAGTTGCGTTTCCATGTCGCCGATCACACGGTCCAGATAGGCATCGAACCCCGCGTCGGGCTGGCGCAGCGGGAACACCTCGGCAAAGGGATCGGGGGCGTAAACGGCGCTGCCTGACATCTTTTGCAGGACCGCATGGCCGCAGAACGGCACATAGGTTTCCGAATACCCGCCTTCGTGGACCATGACCAACCGTCCGCTGCAGATGTCGCGCGCAAGGTCCATGACCCGTGCTGTCATCTGTGCGAACGTGTCCGCCGTGGCCAGCATCCGCCCCAAAGGATCGTTGGCCGCCGCATCATACCCGCAGGCGATGATCAACACATCGGGTGCAAAATCGCGGATCGCCGGCAGGGCAAG
Organism: Yoonia sp.; assembly: GCA_036825855.1. Classification (GTDB taxonomy): domain Bacteria; phylum Pseudomonadota; class Alphaproteobacteria; order Rhodobacterales; family Rhodobacteraceae; genus Yoonia. The sequence continues at coordinate 1,868 of DAISXL010000062.1, read as the reverse complement.
ACGGTCCATCGCGGTCAGATAGCCCTTGTGCCCCGTGCCCGGCGGCAGCGGGATGTTGAGGTTGAACCCCGTCCCCGCGCCTGCGCCACGGTCGGCAAAAGCGCCGGTATCCATCGGGTAATTGCGGTCCTGATGGATCGACACGGTCAGCACATCGGCGCGGTCGTAAAACACGGCCTCTGTCCCGTTGCCGTGATGCACATCCCAGTCCAGCACCGCGAACCGCTGCGCCAGACCCGCGGCACGCGCCGCCTCGATCGCGATGCCGATATTGTTGAGCAGGCAGAACCCATTGGGAAAATCCGGCAGGCAGTGGTGCCCGGGCGGGCGCGACAGTGCATAGGCATTGTCCATCTCGCCCTTGAGCACCGCAAAAAGTGCCGCCTTGGCCAGCCCCGCCGACAGCGCCGCAAGTTCGTATCCGCCGGGGCCGAACGGCGTGCGGCGGCCCAGTTCGCCGCCACCGGCATCCGACATCGCCTTGAAACGGTCGAGGTAATGGGCAGGATGCACGCGCAGAAGATCGTCGGTGTCGGCAGGTGAAGCGCCGCGCATGATCAGGTCACGCGCCAGCCCCGTCACTTCGATCAGGTTCTTTAACCGGCGCTTGGTTTCGGGGTTTTCGGGCAAGCCGCCGTTCATGGGCTGCACGAGGCCACCCACCGGCAACATGCCCGCGTAATTCCCGCCGCCATGCCAGAAACAGCGTTCGTCCCAGAAAAAGCCGGTCGTCATGTCTTGCGCAGCCGGTAGATGCCTTCGGGCAGGTCAAGGGCCGCCTGAAGATCGCGCAACTGCGTCATCGACATGGTGATCTGCACGTCGTGGTCGCTGCGCGGATCATATTGGGTCAGGGTCACGCAATCATCAAAGGCGTTGATGATCACATCCTCGCGCAGGGGGGCTTTGCCTTCGTCGACAAGGGTCACCACGGTCGCGTCATAATCGTGTTCGATACTAAACATGAGGCCAGCCTAGCGGGTCATCGCAAGCCAAGCAATCGTGACTGGCAGGGTCGGGTCAACATGCTATTGTTTGCGTTGACGTCTTTACCAGCCGGAGCATCCCATGCGTCTTGTCGCGGTTCTTTTCGCCTTGGGTCTGGCGGCCTGTGCGCCACTTGACACTAGCCCGCCACCCTCGCGCGCGACACCTGTCGTGCAGCCGCAGATCGACAGTGGCGCGCGCCTGCCCAGCGGGCAGGCCATGGCGAATTTCCAGATAGCCGTGACCCGCATCGAACCTGTCGCCGAACGCATCTGCCGTCAGCGCGGCAACAACAGCAACTGCGATTTCCTGATCCTTGTGGATGACCGGCCCGGCGCGCCGATGAACGCCTATCAGACGCTGGACCGCAGCGGGCGTCCCGTGATCGTCTTTACCGAACGGCTGATCGCGGATGCGCGCAACGTGGATGAAATCGCCTTTGTGCTTGCCCACGAGGCTGCCCACCATATCGAAGGCCATATCGCCCGCCAGCAGCAGAACGCCGTGCTGGGGGCGACGCTGATCGGCGGGCTTGCGGGGGCTCTGGGGGGCAATTCGCCCGATGCCGTCCAGACCGCCCAGCAACTGGGTGCGACGGTCGCTGCCCGCGCCTATTCGCGCAATTTCGAACTGGAGGCCGATGCCACCGGCACCCGCATCGCCCATGCGGCGGGGTTCAACCCGCTGCGGGGATCGGAGTTCTTTTTCCGCATTCCCGATCCGGGCAACCGTTTCCTTGGCACGCATCCGGCCAATGCCGACCGGCTCCGCGTGGTGCGCGAGGTCGCGGCGACGCTTTAACCCTGTGCCGCCACGCCTGTCGCGATGGCGATAAAGAAACAGGCCGAGGCGACCACGACAAACCCGTGCCAGATCGCCGT
>DAISXL010000061.1:0-12113 GCA_036825855.1 Yoonia sp. | reverse complement strand
CGCACGCCGCCAAGGCTGATGCGGATGAATTCGCGCCCCGTCGCTTTTGCCACCGATTTGCCAAGGCTCGTCTTGCCCACGCCGGGAGGGCCGACCAGGCACATGATCGGACCTTTCAGCTTGGCCGAGCGTTGCTGCACGGCCAGATATTCGACGATGCGTTCCTTGACCTTTTCAAGCCCGTAATGGTCGGCGTCCAGAATGGCCTGCGCCTTGTGCAGGTCCTTCTTGGTGCGGGATTTCACGTTCCACGGCAGGCCCAGAATCCAGTCCATATAGTTGCGCACCACGGTCGCTTCGGCGCTCATGGGGGACATGGATTTCAGTTTCTTCAGCTCTGCATCGACCTTTTCGCGGGCCTCTTTGCTCAGCTTGGTTTCTGCAATCCGCGCTTCCAGCTCGGCGACCTCGTTCTGGCCATCCTCGCCGTCGCCCAGTTCCTTCTGGATCGCCTTCATCTGTTCGTTCAGATAATATTCGCGCTGGGTGCGTTCCATCTGCGACTTGACGCGGGTCTTGATCTTGCGTTCGACCTGAAGCACGGACATTTCGCCCTGCATCATGCCGTAAACCTTTTCAAGCCGTTCCGCGACGGACAGCGTTTCCAGCAGGCCCTGTTTCTGCGCGACCTCGATCCCGAGATGCCCCGCCACCAGATCGGCGAGTTTCGCAGGCTCGGTCGCATCGCTGACGGCGGCCATGGCTTCTTCGGGGATGTTTTTCTTGACCTTGGCATAGCGTTCGAATTCGGCGGCAACATTGCGCACCAAGGCTTCCACCTCGGTCGGATCGCCGGGCTCTTCTGTCAGATATTCGGCGCTTGCCTCGAAAAAGGACGGGTTCGGCAAAAAGCCCGTGATCTTCACACGGCTGCGCCCTTCGACCAGCACCTTGACGGTGCCGTCGGGCAGTTTCAGCAGTTGCAGCACATTCGCCAGCACGCCGGATGTGTAGATGCCGTCCTGATCGGGATCGTCCTGACCGGGGTCGATCTGGCTCGACAACAGGATCTGCTTGTCGTCCTGCATCACTTCTTCCAGCGCGCGGACGGATTTGTCGCGACCCACGAAAAGCGGCACGATCATATGCGGGAACACCACGATGTCACGCAACGGCAGGACGGGATAAGACGAACTCAACGGTTCTTGCATGGAATTTTCCTTTTCTGGCAGAACGCCCCCGCCCCGGTTCATCGGCAGCCTGGCGCGTCCCCTCTTGGACCTTACAAATGGGGCTGACCCCGTGGGCTGTCAACTGGCCACCTGTCAGAGCGGGTCGATATCGCCCTGCGCGCGCTGACGGTGGAACTCTGCCTCCCAAGCGGCAAAGGTGCCTGCGGAAATGGCAGCGCGCATTTCGCCCATGATCTGCTGGAAGTAATGCAGGTTGTGCCATGTCAGCAGCATGCCGGAAATCATCTCGTTCGCGCGGAACACATGGTGCAGATAGGCGCGCGAATAGCCACGGCAGGCGGGGCAAGTGCAGCCTTCGTCCAAGGGGCGCGGGTCGTCCTGATGGCGGGCGTTCTTGATGTTCACGACACCGTGGCGGGTGAACGCCTGCCCTGTCCGGCCGGACCGCGACGGCAGCACGCAATCCATCATGTCGATGCCGCGCTTGACCGCGCCCACGATATCATCGGGCTTGCCCACACCCATCAGGTAGCGGGGTTTGTCCACCGGCAACTGGTCGGGCGCATAGTCGAGCACGCCGAACATCGCCTCTTGCCCTTCGCCGACGGCGAGACCACCCACTGCATAGCCATCGAACCCGATTGCGCGCAGCGCTTGGGCGGATTCGTCGCGCAGGTCCTGTTCCAGCCCGCCTTGCTGGATGCCGAACAACGCATGACCGGGCCGGTCGCCAAAGGCATCGCGTGACCGCTGCGCCCACCGCATCGACAGATCCATGCTGGATTTGATCCGGTCGCGGTCGGCGGGCAAGGCGGGGCATTCATCGAAACACATCACGATGTCGGACCCGAGCAGTGCCTGAATTTCCATCGACCGTTCCGGCGACAGATGGTGGCGCGATCCGTCGATATGGCTTTTGAAGGTGACACCTTCCTCGGTCAGTTTACGCAATCCGGCCAGCGACATGACCTGAAACCCGCCGCTGTCGGTCAGAATCGGCTTGTCCCAGTTCATGAACCTGTGCAGCCCGCCCAGCCGCGCGATCCGTTCCGCCGTCGGGCGCAGCATCAGGTGATAGGTATTGCCCAAGAGGATATCCGCGCCCGTTGCCGCGACACTTTCGGGCAGCATCGCCTTGACCGTGGCCGCCGTGCCCACGGGCATGAAGGCGGGCGTGCGGATCACGCCGCGCGGGGTGCTGATCGCCCCCGTCCGGGCCTTGCCGTCAGTGGCGTGCAGTTGAAACGAAAAACGGTCGGTCATCGGGGATCCTCTTGCTGGCAAGGCATATGCCGCAAGGGCGCGGGATTGGAAAGACCAGCCTGCCTGCCGCCCCCTTTACGCCCCTATCGCCAAACCCTATATGTTCTCTCAGGAATGCAGGAACCGATTACATGACAAATGCAAACGCCCAGATGGAAGGCGCGCCCTTGATCGCGCCATCAACCACGGATCATCCGCTCTACAATGATATCGTGGAAGCGTGCCGGTCGGTCTATGACCCTGAAATTCCAGTGAATATCTACGATCTTGGCCTGATCTACACGATCGACATCAAGGACGACAACGCCGTCAGTATCGTCATGACGCTGACAGCCCCCGGCTGCCCCGTCGCCGGCGAAATGCCGGGCTGGGTCGCCGATGCGATCGAACCGCTGCCCGGCGTGAAACAGGTCGATGTCGAAATGACGTTCGAGCCGCAATGGGGCATGGACATGATGTCCGACGAGGCACGGCTGGAACTGGGGTTCATGTAACCGTCAGCAAACCGTCACAGGCCGATCACGCAGCCGTTACATCCACACGGCATCCCCGCTTCAGTCACAACGCTGGAGCATCCCATGACACGGCTATCCCTTACCCTGCTTGCCACGCTCGCCGGCACCACGGCCATCGCCGATACGGCGCTGACTTATGGCCCGCGCCCTGCCTATCTGATCAGCCAGATGACCGACAGCCCGCTGAAAGAGCAGCTGCTGGCCTGTGCCGACCAAACACCCGCGCGGTCGGATTTTTCGATCGGGCACCGTGGCGCGCCGCTGATGTTTCCTGAACATACCGTCGAGTCGAATGTCGCCGCCGCCCAGATGGGTGCGGGCATTCTGGAATGCGACGTGACCTTCACCTCCGATCTGGAACTCGTCTGTCGCCATGCGCAGAACGATCTGCATACGACGACCAATATCCTTGTCACGCCTCTGGCCGAGAATTGCACCGCAGGGTTCACCCCTGCCGACGGTGACACGCCTGCCAGTGCCGAATGCCGCACCAGCGACATCACCTTGGCCGAATTCCAGACGCTGGAACCAAAGATGGACGCCGCCAACACCGCGGCCACCACCGCCGAGGACTATCTGAACGGCACAGCCAACTGGCGCACCGATCTTTACGCCACCGACACCACGCTTATGACGCATGCCGAATCCATCGCGCTGTTCCGCGATCTGGGCGCGAAATTCACGCCAGAGCTGAAATCGCCCTCGGTCGAGATGCCGTTCAATGGCTTCAGCCAGGAAGATTACGCGCAAAAGCTGGTCGATGAATACAGGGCCGCAGGTATTCCCGCCAGCGACGTCTGGTTGCAATCCTTTGACCTGAGCGACGTGCTTTACTGGATCGAGAACGAACCGGAGTTCGGCGCGCAGGCCGTCTATCTGGACGACCGCTACGAAGCCTTCGACGAGGACGAAGGCCTGATCGACCCCAATGATCCTGCGACCTTCAAGCCGTCGATGCAGGAACTGGCCGACATGGGCGTGAACATCATCGCGCCGCCGACCTGGATGCTGCTGACGCTGGAGAATGGCGAGATCGTGCCATCCGCCTATGCCAACGAGGCGACCGCTGCAGGGCTTCAGATCATCACATGGACGCTGGAACGGTCCGGCCCGCTGACCACCGGCGGCGGCTGGTATTTCCAGAGCGTGACCGATGCCGTGACCAATGACGGCGCCTATTTCGACGTGCTGCATGTGTTGGCGCAGGACGTCGGCGTGATCGGCGTGTTCTCTGACTGGCCCGCGACCACGACCTATTACGCGAACTGCATGGGTCTGTGACCCCAAAGGCCCGGACGGCGACCTTGTGTTGTCCGGGTCCCTGCCCTATCTTGGAAGCAACGCAAGGAGTTTCCCATGTTCGGCATTCCCGGCAAGCAAGCCGTCACCATCACCGACAAGGCCGCGGCCCAGATCGCGCGGCTCATGGCCAAGGATGGCCATCAGGGTCTGCGGATCGGCATCAAAAAGGGCGGCTGCGCGGGCATGGAATATACCATGGCCTATGTGACCGACATTGACCCGCTCGACGAGGTCGTCGAACAGAACGGCGCACGCGTGATGATCGCGCCGATGGCGCAGATGTTCCTGTTCGGCACCGAGATCGATTATGAAACCTCGCTGCTCGAATCCGGTTTCAAGTTCCGCAATCCCAACGTGGTCGATGCCTGCGGCTGCGGCGAGTCGATCAAATTCGCGGATAACATCGCGTCGCGCTGACGCCGACCAAAGGACAGCCCATGCGACGCAAACTTGCCGCCGGCAATTGGAAAATGAACGGCCTGCGCGCCGATCTGGCCGAGCTTGGCACGCTTGCCGAACAGCGCGGCTATGACGTCGACGTGCTGATCTGCCTGCCAGCGACCCTGATCGGGTCCTGCGCCGGTTTGCCCATCGCCATCGGCGGGCAGGATTGCCACGCTGCCACCCACGGCGCGCATACAGGCGACATTTCGGCCAAAATGCTGGCCGATGTCGGGGCAACCCATGTCATCACCGGCCATTCCGAACGCCGCCACGATCATGGCGAAACCGATGCCACCGTCGCCGCCAAATCCCGCGCAGCCCATGACGCAGGCCTGACCACGATCATCTGCATCGGCGAGACACTGGCCCAACGCGAGGATGGCACGACGCTTGACGTCATCGATGCGCAACTGGCCGGATCGGTGCCTAATTGCGCGACCGCCGACAATACTGTCATCGCCTATGAACCCGTCTGGGCCATCGGCACGGGCAAGGTGCCCACGACCGACCAGATCGCCGAGGTTCACGCCCATATCCGTGCGCGGCTTGCCGCCCGCTTTGCCGACGGGGCCGATTTCGGCATCCTGTATGGCGGTTCGGTCAAGGGCGACAATGCGGCGGCAATTTTCGCCGTGCCGCATGTGACCGGCGCCCTTGTCGGCGGGGCCAGCCTGAAGGCGGCCGATTTCACCCCGATCATCGCAGCCTTGGCCGCCAGCTAGGGTTTGCGAGGGCCAAGCACGGTGCGCAACGTCTGGAGGGCGGTATCAAGGTCAGGCATCACGGCCTCTGCCGCGACAAGCTGCAGAATGTCGGGATGGTGATCCAGAATGCTGCCTGCCACGATGATATGCGCCAAAGGCTGCGTGATCCGCAGCGCAAGGCTGAGCCGCGTCAAAGGTTCCAGCATCCGGTCGGAATTGGCAACAAGGACAATCGCCTCGTAGTGATGTTCGTCTGCCTGCGCGATCAGCGCGTCATGGTCCAGCCCCACCAGCATGTCGACGTCCCAGCCCTCGCGGCGGAAATGATCGGTTGCGATCTCGATCCCCAATGTATGGGTTTCACCCGGCACCAGCGCAAAGACCGCCGGGCGCATTTCGCGGCCTTCGGTGATTTGCGGGGCCAGCACGTGACGCAACCCGCGGATAATGCCGTAAAGTTTGCCACAGGCCAGCGTGACATCGATGAAGGAAATGCGGTCATCGGTCCACATGTCGCCCAGTTTGCGCGCGGCCCCCGCGACGTAACCGCGGATGATCACCCCCGGATCAACGCCATCGCGCAGCGCGCCAAGGATGAACTGATCCGCCGCGCGGTCATCTGCTGACAGCAACGCCGCGCAAAGCAGGTCGATTTCGGATGATGTCGGATGATCGCCCGCTTGGTCATGGCGCGGCATGCGGAATGCTAGGCGGCGCACCACCTCGCGCGCAAGGTTAGACAGCGCATCCTGCGGCAGCTCGGTCTCGACGAGCCTGAGTTGCCGGGTTGCTTTCTGGTAAGCTGAACGGTCGAACATTCCGTCGTCCAAAGACGTTTTCGCCATGAACACCCCTCCCCCGTTTTGGCTGATCAGGCACCTTGCACGCTCTGGCGGCTTGCCGTTGGTATCCAATCGCATGCAGCCTAGCATAGAGCCATGGACCTGTGCCGCGTCAGAACGTCGCGGTTTCGTGATCGGATGGTCTGCGCCGCCATTGCAAAACATGCGGCGACGCGGCAAAGCTGCGCCATGCAACATCTGAGCCAATCGCCCACCGATCCCGCCTTCGTCCAGAACCCCTATCCGTTCTATGACCGTGCCCGCCAGACGGGCGATTTCTTTTGGTGGGACGATTACGCCATGCCTTGTGCCGTGTCCCACAAGGCGGTCCATGCCGTGCTGCGCGACCGCCGGATGGGGCGCGAATGCCCGCCGGAACGCGCCCCCGCGATCCCCGACAGGCTGCGCCCGTTCTATGACATCGAGGCGCATTCGATGCTGGAGCTTGAACCGCCGCGCCACACGCGCCTGCGCGCGCTGGTGCTGCGCGCCTTCACCAGCCGCACCATCGCGGCCCTTGCGCCGCAGATCACGCAGCTGTGCCATGACCTGATCGACGCCTTTCCCGAAGGCCCGTTCGATCTGCTGACCGCCTATGCGCAACCCGTGCCGGTGATCACCATCGCCCGCCTGCTGGGCGTGCCAGAGGATCGCGCGGATGATCTGCTCCGCTGGTCGAACGCCATGGTCGCCATGTATCAGGCCCGCCGCACGCCCGAGATCGAGGCGGCGGCCATCGCCGCATCGACAGATTTTTCGGATTTCATGCGCGGCTATATCGACACCCGCCGCAAGACACCTGCGACCGACCTGATCTCGACCCTGATCGCGGCCGAGGAACAGGGCGAAAAGCTGACGACGGATGAATTGATCACCACCTGCATCCTGCTGCTGAACGCCGGCCACGAGGCGACAGTGCATACTTTGGGCAATGGCACCAAGACCCTTCTCGAACAGAATATCCGTGGGATCACTGACACTTGCGTCGAAGAGATCATCCGCCACGATCCCCCGCTCCATATGTTCACCCGCTGGGTCTACGAGGATGTGCAGATCGGTGACCAGCAGTTCAAACGCGGCGACCAGATCGCCTGTCTGTTGGGTGCGGCGAACCGCGATCCGGCGGTCTATCCTGATCCCGCACGGTTCGATCCCGCCCGCTCTGGCCCGCAGAACACCAGTTTCGGAGGCGGCATCCATTTCTGCGTCGGCGCGCCGCTGGCACGGCTGGAGCTGAAGATCGCGCTCGACGTGCTGTTCGCCCGCTGCCCCGACCTGCGGCTGGCCGCGCGCCCGGACTATGGCGACGTCTATCACTTTCACGGGCTGACGCGGTTGATGGTCACCCCCCGCTAGACCAAAGGCCCGCCCGCGTTGCGCAAGGCGGGCCTTGATCCCGTGTTACTGTTCGAGCCGTTCCACGATCTGGGCGGTCAGCGTGGGGTCGGCCTGCGCCAGCGTCAGGATCTCGACATAGCGGTCCACGTCGATCCCCTCGACAGCCTCGACCGCTGCGACCTTGGCGATCTGGGCCTCTTCCAACAGCAATTGCTGGGCTTCGGGATCAGCCGCCTGTTCCATCTGCGGCGCATATTCGGCATCGATGGCGATCACGCTTTCATAGGCGGCGGCAAAGGCGTCCAGCTCTTCGCTTGAAACCTCCTGCGTCATTGGCGCGGGCGCGGCCTGGGCGATGACGGCAGCGGGGGCCGTGGCGGCAAGCAGGGCGGCCAGTGTGATGGGGGCGATCTGGGTGGGACGTGTCATTTCAGTCTCCTTCTTTGGGTCTGGCTGCGCGGATGTCCGTGCGGCCAGACCACAGTTAATCACCCCTCCGGCATCTGCCAAAACCACAGGCGAGGCCTTGCCGAAATCGAGATGCGCATTGGCGACATCCTGCCGGATCAGAACCGCACAAGGCGGTCGGGCGTGATCCGGTAAACCTCGGCGGCAAGGGCGTTGTCCTGCATGAACCGCGCAATCGACCCGAATGTCGCGGTCGCCACCTGCGGGCCATGATCCACCGTGGTCAGCGCCTGCGAGGCCGCGGGCGCAAAGAGCCGCTGCAAGGCGTTCAAGCGCACGGGCTGCGGGGTGAAATGTGCCGCGATATTGGCCTTGATCCGCGCGGGATCAGAGGTGTCGTAAAGCGCCGCCATCAGCACATCCAGCGTGTGTTCGGTGCAGTTCTGGAACTGTGACGTGGCGGGATTGGCCAGCACCGAATAGGTCGGGTTGTGCAGGGCCGCATAGGTCGGGCTGGCAATCACTTCGAGCAGTTGCTGTTGCAAGCGCGGATCGGGGATGATGACACCCGCATCAAGGCTATGGGCAGCGGCAAAGAAATCGGCAGGCGTGTCGCGCACCAGATCACTGCGGGTCAGATCACCGCTGCGCTGGTAAAGGTTATAGACCTGATACCCCATCCCGACCGAACCATCCGCGCGGGTGATCCGCGAATAGACCCAGAACGCCACATGGGTATAGTCGATCCCTTCGGGCAACAGCGAAGGATCACGCCCGACCCGCGCCACGATGGCGACATTGGCGCCCCGCGATGCAAGGTCCTGCTGCACGCGGTTGGAAAAGGCCGCGACCTGATCGACAGGCAGGATCGCGTCAGCGGCGGCACTGCTGCCCGCATGGACAGGCGCGGACATGAGCGCGGTCAGCGACAGCGCGGCGATGGCAAGAAAGCGTTTCATCGGCTCCCTCCTAGCGCAGACGCGGCGCGGGGTCGGCGACCACGCAAGTGGCGGGCGTCCGGCCCTGCTGCACCGCGCAAGGTGCCGCAGTCCCGCTCAGCACGGTGGCGGCGGCGGCGACCGATCCGGTCCCGACCTCTTCCAGCGCAGCACCCGACACGGCCAGCACAGCCCCTGTCGCCATGACAGGCACGGCCGCGACGCTGACCGCGCCATGCGCCACAGCCGCAGAGCCATGGGCCGAGGCATTGGCGCTATGGCCGACAGCCTGCCCCGAATGTTGCACGGCGGGGCTGGCACAGGCGGCCAGCGTTGCAGCGGCGGCAATCAGGGTCGTGATCTTGAGAATGTTCATCGGAAATCTCCATTCGTGAACGTTGCTCACGTTTGGTAGACCCGCCCAGATCATCCGTCAAGAAGTATTTTGAACAATGTTCAATATTGCAGCGGCAAAGCCACCGTCGACTTGATTTCCTCCATCGACAACAGCGCTGTCACGTTGTGGACCTTCACCTCGGAAATCAGCGCCTGATAGAAGGTGTCATAGGCGCGCGCGTTCTTGACCCGCACTTTCAGGATATAGTCGATGTCGCCCGCCAGACGGTGCGCCTCTTGCACTTCGGGGCGCGATTTCAACGCCTTGAGAAACCGCGCCTGCCAGTCCTTGTCGTGTTCGGAGGTGCGGATCAGGACAAAGAAGCACGCCTCGAACCCCAGCTTTTCGGCGTCCAGAACAACGGTCTGGTTGCCGATGACCCCCGCCTCTTTCAGCTTGCGGATGCGATTCCAAACAGGCGTCTTGGACGACCCCACCGCCTTGGCGATATCGTCCAGCGATTGGGCCGCATCCGCTTGCAGGGCCGCTAAAATCTTCCGGTCAGTCGCATCAATCCGCAAAGCCATTCCTGTTTTCCGATCATTCGAGGACACATGGTCTGTTTTCAGCACAGCATGGAACATATGTCCTTTAATGCCGCTTGGGGGCAGCAAATAGCAGAACAATGTTCTATGTTGAAGGCAAGAAATCAGAAGGGTCGTCATGCAACATTTTCCCATCTTCCTTGCTGTTGCCGGTCGCCGGATCGTGCTGTCGGGTGGCGGCGATGCGGCCATGGCCAAATTGCGCCTGCTGATGAAGACCGAGGCCCATCTGACCGTCATCGCCCCCGAAGTTGCCCCCGAAATCAGCGGATGGGCCGCTGCTGGCAAGCTGCGCTTTATCGCCCGCGCGATGGAGCCCGGCGATACGCTCTGCGCCGCCCTGTTCTATGCCGCCAATGAAGACGATGCCGAGGATGCCCGCGTCGCCGCCATTGCCCATGCGGATGGGGCGCTGGTCAATATCGTGGACAATCTGGCCGACAGCCAGTTCATCACCCCTGCCATCGTCGACCGCGACCCTGTCGTCGTGGCCATCGGCACCGAAGGGGCCGCACCCGTGCTCGCCCGTGCGATCAAGGCCGATATCGAAGAACGCCTGCCTGTGTCGCTGGGCGTGCTGGCGCGGATCGGCAAGACCTTCCGCCATGCGGTCGATGTGCTGCCGATGGGCCGCAAACGGCGCGATTTCTGGGCCGATTTCTATTTCCAGCGTGGTCCCAAAGCGATGGGCGCCACAGGCGAAGCCGGGATCATCCCCGCGCTGGAAACCCTGCTTGACGACCACATCACCGCCCGCACCAAGGCCGGCCATGTCGATCTGGTCGGCGCTGGCCCGGGCGATCCGGAACTGCTGACGCTGAAGGCACGCAATGCCTTGGACAAAGCCGATGTCGTGATCCACGACAACCTTGTGACCGCTGAAATCCTAGAACTGGCCCGCCGCGAGGCAATCATCATCGATGCTGGCAAGCAGGGCTTCGGCCGTGCCATGCCGCAGGACGACATCAACGCGCTGATCGTGCAGCATGCGCTGGACGGGCACCATGTGGTGCGGCTGAAAGCGGGCGATCCAACCGTCTTTGGCCGACTGGACGAGGAAATCTCCGCCATCGTCGACGCGGGCGTCAGCTATACGATCGTGCCGGGGATCACCGCCGCCTCTGCCGCCGTTGCGGGGATCGGGCAAAGCCTGACCCAGCGCGGGCGCAATTCGGCGGTGCGGTTCATCACCGGCCACGACACCAAGGGTTACGCCGATCACGACTGGCGTGCGCTGGCCGCCCCCGGTGAAGTCGCCGCGATCTACATGGGCAAGCGCGCCGCGCGCTTCATCCAGGGCCGGTTGCTGATGCATGGGGCCGACCCTGCAACGCCCGTGACGATCATCGAAAACGTCAGCCGCGCTGACCAGCGCGTCATCGCCACCTGTCTGGCGGAACTGGAACCCACGCTGACCCGCGCCGGTCTGTCTGGCCCTGTCATCACCTTTTACGGCCTCGCCCCCCGCGCAGCGGTAGCCGAAGCCACCAAGATCAAGGAATTCGCCTGATGCCCACACGTTTCACCCCTAAGGTCGTCACCGCCAACGCGCTGCTGGACGGCGATGCCGTCTGGCTGACCGAGGATGACCGCTGGTCGCCGCTGATGTCCGATGCCGAGCTGATCACCGACGAGGCCCATGCCGACCTGCGCCTTTTGCAGGCCAAGGCGCGGGCGTCGGAAATCGCAGGCGCCTATCTGGCCGATGCCCGCATGGGCGCGGACGGACCCGAGCCTTTGCACTTCCGAGAAGCTTTCCGAACGCGCGGCCCGTCGAACTATCCCCACGGTAAGCAGGTCGCGCCGCAGTCCCGGACCTGATCCGGGACCTCCCCCACACCCACGAGGTCCCAGAACACGTTCGGGACTGCGACAGGAAAAGAGCCATGTACGTTTACAACGATTTTGACGAAACCTTCGTGCGCGCCCGCGTCGCGCAATTCCGCGGGCAAGTGGAACGCCGGATCGACGGGTCCCTGACCGAGGATGAATTCAAGCCTTTGCGCCTGATGAACGGCCTCTATCTGCAATTGCATGCCTATATGCTGCGGGTGGCGGTGCCCTATGGCACGCTGAACCCCGCGCAAATGCGCCAGCTGGCCTATATCGCCGACCGCTGGGACAAGGGCTATGGCCATTTCACCACGCGCCAGAACATCCAGTACAACTGGCCCAAGCTCGGCGATGTGCCCGATATGCTCGAAGCTTTGGCCGATGTCGGCATGCATGCGATCCAGACCAGCGGCAATACGATCCGCAACGTGACCGCCGACCATTTCGCCGG
>DAISXL010000060.1:10567-12143 GCA_036825855.1 Yoonia sp. | reverse complement strand
AGCTGTTCCATCAGGATGAACGGATAGAACACCGTCGCAATGCCGCGCGCGCGCTGGTCCGCGATCGCCTCTACCACAGCGGCGTCCGCAGGCGTGCCACCATAGACAGGCGCGCCTGCGTCAAAGGCCACACGCTGCGCCGTCGCGCGCGTCACGCCCGAGACGCGCCACGGCATCGCCTGCGCATCGACGTCCTTCTGTTCGACTTTCGGCAGCACGGTGCAATTCCCGCAGCGCAGGTCGTCGCCGAACCACGACACCACCAGCACCAGCGATTTGCAGGCGGGCAAGTCACCTTCCAGCGCGTCCATCGCATGGGTGTAGTCGGTCTGGCCGGAGGGTGCATTCATATTCACCGCCACCTGTTCGCCATAGCGGGGCGAGAGATACACAGGCCGCGTCGCCAGCCCGTATTCGCCGGTGCCGGGGATCAGGGCCACGCCTTGCACAGCATCGGCCAGCCCGCCGTCCAGCCCCGCGCGGATCACCTCGAAGGTCAGTTGCGGGACGCGGTTCCCGAACGTGCCCAGATCCAGATCCTCGATCACCACATAGGCGGTGCCGCGATAGGCGGGGACATGGCCCGCGCCTTCGACGGCGACCATCTTGGGGTCGGGGAACTGGTCGGCGCTGCCGGTATAGACGCGCATGTTCAGATCGTCGGGCGCGATTTCCACGCCATCCGCCCAGATCCGGCCCAAATGGCTGATCGGCCCTTGGCACAAGGCCACGGCAAAGCTGACACGGTAGCTGTAGGTCGTGGTCTTTGGGGCGGCAGGCGCACCTTTGCCGCCGCCGGTCGTGGTGCTCGACTGCGTGAAATGGCTGGCCCAGATGACTTGGCCGCCGACGCGCATGCGCCCGTAGACCTGCCCGATGTCGCTGCCTTCGGCGGCACCTGTCAGGCGGAACCGGTCCACCCGGCCGGTTTCCACCGCATCGCTGCCCGACCCCATCAGGCGCTGGTCGATCCGCGCGCCGATCATGGCCCCGGCGGCGCGGCCCGCGACCGCCATCGACAGCCCCATCACGGTGCCGCCGATGGACCCGCCCAGCGCCATGCCTGCGGCTGACAAAACGATCGTTGCCATATCAGATGATCCTTTGTGCAAAGAGGAAACGCGCCGCGATCCGGCGCGCCCAAGGGGCGCTGAGCGGGCTTTCGACAACGCCATGCCCGCTATAGGCGTGGATAAAGGCCGCGGCCTCGCCCGTGGCCGAGACCAGCCCGAGGTGTTTGGCCACCCCGCCCGCACGCATCCGGAACAGCAGCACATCGCCCTGCGCCAGCGGACCCGTTGCAGGCGGCATATGGCGCAGCGCCGCCTGCCACAGCCGTTCCTGCCCCTGCGGTTCGGACCAGTCGGGGGTGTAGGGGGGCACCTGTTCCGGCTCTTCCCCGTGCACTTCACGCCAAAGCCCGCGCAAGAGGCCCAGACAATCGCAGCCGACGCCCTTGGTCGCGGCCTGATGCATGTAGGGCGTGCCGATCCAGTCCCGCGCGGCGGTGACGACAGGCGGCGTCATGGGTTGCGCCTGCTCTGGCCGGTCAGGTTACTGTCGCTGCGCGGCACGG